>BTRA01000084.1:0-13181 GCA_036986155.1 Gemmatimonadota bacterium
CCCCGGCGAACAGGTCTATCTGGTCACGAAGGGCCGCCACCATCCGGTGACGGTCTATTACTATCCGCCGCCCTTAAGGTCCGATAGCCTCATCACGCTGGTGGAGGTTCAGCGGCTCACCGAGCGCACTCAGTCGCTTGCCGGTTTGGTCACGGGTGCGAGCGCGTCCGAGGACGGAGGCCTCATCGCCATCCGGCGTTACGCCTCTCTCGAGTTTTTTCACATGGTCGACGGACGGTTGCAACCAATCGACGGAGCCTCTCTTTCGCTGGTTGGACTGCGAGAGCCCCAGGGAGAGGCGGTGGCCCTGGGACGTGGCGGCACCGTGGTCCTCACATCGGAGCGTGACGGCTCGAAACGTGCCGTGATGACGCTCCTTCTCTGCAACGTGGAGCACGACCCGACACTTCCCTAGCGTCCGCCGCCCGGCCGGACCACATTCTCCGCCCCTTACAAATCCTACCGCTTGCCGATGGCGTGACGATCCGGCGGGTGAAGCAGGGATACGCATTGGGCTCGGGCTTGGAGGAGAACCACATGTACCGCGCGCTGTTCAGTTCCGTCGTGATGGGATTCGCGCTGATTACGTCGCCCTTAGGCGGGGTCGGCGAAGCCGCCGCGCAAGACCCGGACACCCTTCCCTCGATCGAAGAGAAGACCGAGGGCATGCAGAAGATGGACGGCTTCATTCCGCTGTTCTGGGATGCGGCCGAGGGCAAGATGTGGATGGAGATCGGTCGCTTCGGGGAGGAGTTGCTCCACTACACGTCTCTGCCGGCCGGCCTCGGCCAGAACGACATCGGGCTGAACCGGGGAGACCTCGGCCCACAGCACGTGGTGGTGTTCCGCAGGGTGGGGCCGCGAGTGTTCATGGAGGAGCCGAACCAACGCTTTCGGGCGATCAGCGATGACCCCATGGAGCGGAAGTCCGTGTTGGACGGGTTCCCACGCTCGGTGCATTGGGGATGGGAGGTCGCGGCCCAGACGGCCGATCGCGTCCTGGTCGATGTGACGGTCTTCCTCCTAACCGACTGGCACGGAGTGATACCGACGCTGCGTAGATCGAAGCAGGGAACTTGGAAGCTCGACAAGGGGCGTAGCGCGCTCTATCTGCCTCGCACGCGCACGTTTCCCAAGAACTCCGAGGTCGAGGTGACACTGACGTTCACCTCCGACAACCCAGGCAGCCTGGTTCGGAGCGTGTCCGCCAGCGCCGGAGCGGTGACCGTTCGACAGCATCATTCGTTCGTCGAGCTCCCGACCGGATACCAGCCACGGGCGTCCGACCCCAGAGCCGGATACGGCGGCGTCTCGTTCATGGACTATGCCACCCCCATCGGGGAGCCCTTGGTCAAGCGCTACATCTCCCGTCACCGCCTTGAGAAGGTGGATCCCTCCGCCGCCGTCAGCGATCCCGTCGAGCCCATCATCTACTATCTGGATCCCGGAACGCCCGAGCCGGTCCGCACCGCCCTCATCACGGGCGGCAACATGTGGAACCAGGCCTTCGAGGCTGCAGGATACAGGAATGCGTTCCGTGTCGAGATCCTACCCGACACCGCCGACCCGATGGACCTCCGCTACAACGTGATCCAGTGGGTGCACCGCTCGACCCGCGGATGGAGCTACGGCAACTCCGTACGCGACCCGCGCACGGGCGAGATCCTCAAGGGCCACGTCACGCTCGGCTCGCTGAGGGTGCGCCAGGACTACCTCTTGGCCGAGGGACTGCTCTCGCCGTACGACGACGGTGATGCGGTCCCGACAGCGATGAGCGAGATGGCCCTGGCTCGCATCCGACAGCTCGCCGCTCACGAGATCGGGCACACGCTCGGGCTCTCGCACAACTACATCGCGAGCGCCCAACGCTCTCGAGGGCCTCAATCGGTCATGGACTACCCCCAGCCGCGCGTCGTGCTGAGGGATGGCCGGATCGATGTGCTCGACGCATACGAGAACGAAATCGGCGCGTGGGACAAGGTGGCCATCAGATATGGCTATCAGGACTTCCCCGAGGGGACGGACCAGGCCGCCGCGCTCGACCGGATTCTTGCGGATGCCCGGGAGGACGGCATCACGTTCATCACCGATCAGGACGCCCGGCCGGCGGGAAGCGCCCATCCGCTCGCCCACCTGTGGGACAACGGCGCGAACGCCGCTACCGAGCTCGACCGCATGATGGAGGTTCGCAGGGTGGCGATCTCCAACTTCAGCGAGGCGGCCATCCGGACGGGGCGACCGCTCGCCACGCTGGAAGAAGCGCTCGTCCCGCTGTACCTGAGCCACCGCTATCAGGTGGAGGCCGCGTCCAAGGTGCTGGGCGGACTCTACTACACCTATGCCCTGCGTGGTGACGGCCAGCAGCCGCTTCGATCCGTTCCGGAGCGCGAGCAAGAACGTGCCATGGAGGCTCTGTTGCGGACGCTCGACCCGTCCGAACTCACGCTTCCGGACAAGATCCTCGAGCTCATCCCTCCGCGACCCGCCGGCTACGGACTCAATCGGGAACTGTTCCGCCGGTATACCGGCCTGGTGTTCGACGCGATCTCACCGGCCGTGGTGGCCGCCGACAACACCGTGGCGATGATTCTCCGGCCTGAGCGGGCCGCCAGGTTGGTTGAGCAGGAGGCCAGGGATCCCAACCTTCCGGGCCTCGGTGACGTAATCCGCGAGCTGGTCGAGGCCACCTTCGAGGCCCATGTCGACAACGGTTACGAGGCGGAGGTAAGCCGTGCCATACAGCGCGTGGTCGTGGACAGGCTCATGGGCCTGGCGGCCCAGGCGCCGATGCCGCAAGTGCGGGCCGTGGCGTCGCTCGCGCTGGACGAGCTTACTCGGCGCTCCGAACAGCGGACCGCTTCGGACGGCGGTGACGCCGACCGAGCGCACTTCTACCTGATCGCCAAAGACGTGCGGCGATTCCTCGATAGGCCCATGGGGCCCGGCCAGACTCCCTCCACGGTGGAGGCGCCCCCGGGAAGCCCGATCGGGGACCCGGGCCTGTGGTCACTACCCTCCTGGGCCGGGCTCATCCAGGGGGCTCCGCTGACCTGCACGCCCTGGTAGGACCTCGTCGAGGGACCGGCGGACGCCCATCGCCGGTCCCCAACGTGGCCCGGGCGACACCCACCCCTCATCGCCACCCGCGCAAGATTCGGGTCGCCTGTGGGCCCGGCTCCCCTCACATTCGGGTCATGATCGAGCACGACCTGGACTATGTCCGCATCGCGAAGGCGATCCGATACCTCGACGAGAACGCCACGAAGCAGCCGTCGCTCGATGCGCTGGCCGACCATGTAGGCCTGAGCAAGTACCACTTCCATCGGCTGTTCAAACGCTGGGCGGGACTCACACCCAAGCAGTTCCTTCAGTTCCTCACGGTGGAGATGGCCAAGGAGCTCTTGAGGCGATCCGAGTCGGTGCTCTCTACCGCTTACGAGGCCGGTCTCTCCGGACCGAGCAGGCTTCACGATTTGTTCGTGGTGGTTGAGGCGATGACTCCGGGCGAGTACAAAGCGCTGGGGGACGGGGTTCAGGTACGCTTCGGGTTCGTCGGAACACCGTTCGGCGAGGGACTGGTGGCCGCAACCGAGAGGGGAATCTGCCATTTCTCGTTCCTCACGGATGGACGCGAAGCCGCGTTCGAGGGGATGGCGGAGGCGTGGCCCGCGGCAGATTTCGTGGAGGACGACCCGTGGGCCACCGGGACCGTCTCCAAGATGTTCGCGCCACCACCGCGGTCGGGGGATCCCATGAGGCTGCACCTACGAGGGAGTAATTTTCAGATCAAGGTGTGGGAGGCCCTTTTGGACATTCCGTTTGGTGCCGCCCTCACGTACGGGCACTTGGCTGAGTTGGCCAATACACCCGGAGGGGCAAGAGCCGTCGGTAGCGCGATAGGCGCGAACCCGATCGCCTATTTGATTCCCTGTCACCGCGTACTTAGGGCGGTCGGCGGCTTCGGCGGCTATCGCTGGGGTGCCGACCGAAAGGTGGCCATGTTGCTCTGGGAGCACGGCCGGGCCACCGCAGGCTGACTACCCGACCCGAGCGCTTGACCCGACCACTTGACCGGGTGGCGTGTCTTCACTATTAGTTGTATGCAACAACTGATAGGAGAATGGTTCGCTTATGCCCATTGCTGTTTCCGTCGATCCGGCGCTTCGCCTCGAAGCCACCGACTTCACCGACGCCCTGCTTGAGATCGTGCGGGTGATTCAATTCCGCGACCGGGACCGGGCGTGTTGCTACGGTCTGTCGCCGAGCCAGTGCTACGGCCTGAAGGCCATCTGTGACGGAGACTCCCTGAGCGTCAACGAGCTCGCCGCACGGCTTTACCTCGAGAAGAGTACTGCGAGCCGTTTGGTAAACTCGCTCGTGGACCTTGGCTTCGTGTTCAAGGAACCCAATCCCGAGGACCGTCGTATTCTGCGGATTCGTCCGTCTCCCAGAGGGGAGGCGATCCATCAAGCCATCATGGACGATCTCTTGAGCGAGTCGGTCAGGATGTTGGAGCACCTCGACGGAAAGGCACGTAAGGCGCTGACAGGGGTCGTGCGTGAACTGGCGTCCTCGTACGCCGCAGGTGTCGAGGCCGGAGGAGGAAGTTGCTGTGTGGTGAGATAGTTTTGTGTTAATAGTTGTGTCTAGCAACCATGGAGAGAATCATGAAACCTGAATCCATCCGGTCCGCGGTGAGAGAGCGTTACGGCTCCATCGCGGTAGAAGGCGCGGACTGCTGCACATCCTGCTGCGGCCCATCCGAGGCGACGCTCTCCGAGGTTATCGGCTACACCGCCGAAGACCTCGCCGGGGCTCCAGCCGAAGCCAACCTCGGACTCGGTTCCGGCAACCCGGTCGCGGCCGCCGAGTTGGAACCCGGCGAGACCGTGCTCGACCTTGGCTCCGGAGGCGGCCTGGACTGCTTCATCGCGGCCTCGAAGGTCGGCCCGACGGGGCAAGTGATCGGCGTCGACATGACACCGGAGATGGTCGAACGCGCGCGGAAGACGGCATCGGAGCGCGGAGCCGACAACGTGGAGTTCCGGTTGGGAGAGGTCGAGGCGCTACCCGTCGCGGACGAGTCGGTGGATGTCGTGATCTCGAACTGCGTGTTGAACCTCTCCCCCGAGCGTTCGAGAGCCCTCAAAGAGGCCCACCGCGTCTTGAAGCCGGGCGGCCGGCTCGTCATATCCGACCTGATATCCGAGGCTGCCCTTCCCGACCATCTGCGCGAAGAGGCCGCGCTGGTGACCGCTTGCCAGCCGGTGCATCGCGATGATTACACCGCCGAGCTCAGAGCGGCCGGTTTCGAGAGGGTCACAGTCACAGGGGAGCGCGCCTATCCCTCGGAGGCGTTGGCTGCCACGCCGGAGGTTCGCCGGATCCTGGAGGCGAAGCCCGACCTGGCTGACGAGGTCATGGCGTTCGCCACATCCGTGCGGGGAGCGATCCTGAGCGGCATCAAGCCCATGGAGTGACGGTGCTGACGGCGGATAAGGAACCCGGTTCGCCGGCGAACCCTCGCCCCATCGGACCCTTCAGGAGCGTCAGCGGATCTCGAGATAGGAAAGGAATACCCGCGTGAGTTCCGCGATCAGAGCGTCGCTGGTGATGCCCTCCTCGAATTCGTCCGTTGCGAAGAGGTTCCGACTTCGGAGCGTGGCCAGAAGCTGAAGTGTGGCCAGCCGGGTCGCGGTCATCGGCTTGGGATGCCCGATCTCATCGGCACGCTCGAAGAGCAGCGCCGTGACGCGGTCGGCGATGACGTTGTCCAACTCTGACATGCGAGCCAGTACGTCGCCATCCCCATGCCGCAGTGCGTCGACGAGGTAAGCGCGCTGCATGGGAGCGTGCTGATCATTCCAGGCGACGAGGATCCTGACGAAGCCCGTGACCACGCCACTTGCCGGCGCATCGTGCCATTTGTGAGGATCCAGAAACTCGTCCCAGCCTCGAGTGGCCTCGGACCAGAGGCGCTCCCGCATGTAACCCATGAGGGCCTCTCGCCCATCGAAGCGGGCGTAGAACGCTCCAACGCCGACCCCCGCACGATCGATGATGTCGTGAACGGTGGTGGCTTCGACGCCGCGCTCGAGAATGAGGCCCTGTGCAGCCGCGACGAGCTTCTTGAACGTCCGCCGGCTACGCTCTTGTTTGGGCGGGTGTACGCCGGAAAGGTCTTCCAAACCGCTTGCGTGCCTCCAGGAGGAAATCGGAAGCTGAATTCAGCTTCATATTAGAGGCTACTCGAGGATGGCGCAACTAAACGATAATCGCCCCGGGCGAGGCTAGCTCCAGATCTCGAAGAAGTCCACGTCCTCCGGGCGGCCGCCTCCGGAGATCGGGCGTGCGCCTAGATAGGAGAGGAACATCAGCGACAGCTCGGCCTGAAGCGTCTCTTGGTCCACTCCCCTCCACGCCGGGGCGGAATCAACGGTGAGCGCAGGCTCGGCCGAAACGGCGAGGTGGCGAACGGCCGACGATAGGGCGCGATACCCGATCACCACCGCATCGTCGGGACGGGGGTGTCCGATCTGATCCCTCATGCCGAGCAGGAGGGCACGGACGCCCGCCTCGAGGTGGGCAGCGAACAGGCGGTGAGGGGATGGTGGGCCATCGGCAGGTTTGGGGGAGAAAGCCAATGCCTGCCTTGCCTTTCCGGCCACCTGCTCCACCTGGATCATGAGCCGCACTACGCCCACGACGACGTCCGGCAGCGAAAGCCCTTTCCATGTGTTGGAGGCCAGCGCATCGTCCCACCTGGCGCGGGCATCAGACCAAACCCGTTCCTCGAGGTAGTGCATCAACTCGTCTTTCCCAGAGAACCGGGCATAAAAGGACCCGATGGACGAGCCGGCTCGTGCAACAATCTGAGCCACAGTAGTGGCTTCAACGCCCTGCTCGGCGATAAGCTCGAGGGCGGCTCTCGCGATGCGCTCGAGCGTACGCTGGCTTCGAGCCTGCTTAGGGGGTTGGACAAACTCGCTCGCGGAGGGTTCAGCCACAGCTCATCGATCATCTAGAGAACTAGAGCGTATGTTCTATTTCGCACGAAGGTCCAATGCCGTCAAGGGTTTGCCAGGACTCGCCTTGCGGGTGGAAGGGGCTGAATGGTGATCTCGTAGTCCTTCAGATGAACGCGAAGGGGTAGTGCATGAAACCATTCAGGAGGATACGCCGGGAGGGACGCCCGGAGGACGGCATCCCGAAGCCGACGCGCCGGGAGGCATGGCACGCCGTGGCGGGGGCGCTCGACGGCCAATGCGTGGAAGGTGCCCGTCCGGTGAAAGACAAAGCAGTCTTCCAGCATCTCGCCTGGACCATCGTACTCGACACCTACACGGTAAACACCGGACAGACGTCCGTCACGTACACGCGTATTCGCGCTCCGTTCACCGGTTCCGACGATTTCAAGCTCACGGTGGCTCGCCGCAACTGGCTCTCGAGATTCGGCATCGTGCTGCGGGCTCGAACCATAAGGGTGGGCAGTCGGGCGTTCGACGACAAATACGTCACTCGCACGAACAACGAGGCGCGGGCACGGTCACTTCTCAACAGCTCTGAGGTTCGAGCCCTGATCATGGAGCAGCCATCGCTGCGCCTCGAGATCCGGCGTCCCTCATGGTCTCGGCGGCGTAAACTCAGCGAGGGTGCCCGTGATGTGATCGCGAGGACCACCGGAGTGGTGACGGACGCCGAGAGGCTCGAGAACTATGTCCTACTGGTCGCCCACACCCTCGACCAACTACTGCGAATCGGATCGGCGACGAAGATACCCGTGAAGCACAGCTGACCAGGGCCCACTTCGGTCAGCCATCGGGCGGGCCTTACAGCGATTCGGTGACGAGAAGGTTGTCCGGCCCGATACGATACAGCGTCTCCTCGGGGATCTCTCGCCAGTCTTCGTCCGAGGTGACCGGCTCGGAGGCCACCGCAACCGCGCGATACCCCGAGGGGCTCTCGCTCAGGTGGACGAGCCCATCGCACACCTCGCAAGAATGCACCAGGTCCCGCTCCACACTCCACAGCGTACGACCAAACCGGAGGCCCACGGTCTCGCGCCCCGTGCTCAGCACGAGGTTGAGAGCAACCTCCGATCCGTCGGTCTCCTCGCGGGACCATTGGATGATTCGGCGCACACCGCTCCTCATGATGGAGGTCAAGGGACTGAGTGGGTCCTCGTCGTGTAGGGTGAGCAACAGGTAAAAGATGTGCTCGCTATCGGTACTGCCCCGGATGCTGCCGCGCCGCTCGTCGGACAACCTCGCCAAGAGCCTGGGCTTCACCGCCTCGAAGCCCCCGATGTGACCGTTGTGTGCCATCATCCACTGGCCGTCGGAGAACGGGTGCGTATTCTCCACGCGTAGGGA
This sequence comes from Gemmatimonadota bacterium, assembly GCA_036986155.1. GTDB lineage: Bacteria > Gemmatimonadota > Gemmatimonadetes > Longimicrobiales > Gaopeijiaceae > JACZXQ01. Next base: position 8,373 of record BTRA01000084.1, read on the forward strand.
TCCGACCGTGGCGCGGCGGACGTGGGCCATGACGTTGCAGGTCTCGACCCGGGCCGCCTCCCAACGAAACGCGTCGCTCTCGTATGCGGCCTCTGCTTGACGCACCACGTGTGGGATCCCGCGATCATACGTCCCCAGGCCCCATCCGTCGGGATTACTCTCTCCACGGGCGTCCTGGCGACTTTGGGCGAAAAGCGAGTTCTGCGAGCAAATCAGCTCACACTCCACCTTTCGCGGTGTGGTCGAGCGGAACGTATAGAGTCTGCACACGCTGGGTTTTTCCGGTTCGGGTCCGTTGGCCGGGGCACGTCCACACACCGTGATGCTTGCGATCACATGCGCAGCGCTCCCAAACTGTGCGCGTGGCGCTGGCCGGCGCGCTTCTAGACTCCTGCGGCAGAGTTGTCGGGTACGGGGAGTGACACGCTTACCGGTACACTGCCTGGGAGATGATCATGGAGCACCTAAGGTATCCGATCGGGCGCCCGGAATTTAGAGACGGGCTGACGAGTGAGGAAAGGTCCGAACTCATCGACAGGATCGCGCAGGCGCCGACCAGCTTGCGAAAGGCCGTGGCCGGGCTGACCGACGAACAACTCGATACGCCCTACCGGGACGACGGTTGGACGGTTCGCCAGGTCGTCCACCACGTAGCCGACAGTCATATCAACGCTTATGTACGCTTCAAGTGGGCGGCCACTGAGGAGAACCCGACCATCAAAGTGTACGACGAGCCGAGCTGGGCTGAGTTGGCCGAGGCGAAGTCGGCTCCCCTCGATGTGTCACTGGACCTCCTCGACGCGCTGCACCGGCGATGGGTGGCATACTTGGAGAGCCTCGGTCCGAGTGATTTCCAGATGCCCATCACCCACGCCGAGTCGGGAGAGTGGACCGTCGATTGGTTGCTTCAACTCTACGCCTGGCACGGACGGCATCACGTGGCGCACGTGACCGAGCTCAGGCGCAGGGAGGGTTGGTAGCCGATAGCCGGCCCTAGGGCGGGAGTGTGTCTCCGCACGGTAGCCGCACCCGACCGCACCGGGCCACACGATGATAGAACGATGATACCCGATGATTACGCTGAGTCTCGTGAACCATCGAGCGTGACTTAGGAGGGAATCATGGTCGTGTCACCAGAACTCACCGCACCCCTGGCCCAGTTGAGGCCACCGTACGAGCGAATCCACCCGGTGATACCCGACGCCCCGTTCATTCCGGCGGCGGCAGGGTCGGAGGGCGAGGCCCTGGTCTGGCGCTTGGGCGTCGGCAACTGGAAGACCGCTCACGAATTCGCGCGGCAGCGGGCGCCCGGCACAGCCCTGATCCTGATCCTCCCCCCTGCCGCCGATCTACACGGTAGCGAGTCTCTGCTGAGAGCTGTCGAGGGTTGCCGGCCACAGAGCATTCTTCCGCACCATCCCGAGCTCGACTTGGACGAGTTGCTATCCGTTCTCCGCCGGACACCGGCGGATCTCGCCATCGAGTTCGTGGACTACCTCCTCTGGCGTGGGTTTCGAATCGACGGAGAGACAAGGCAGTTGGTGAGGCGTACAATCGAGCTGTCGAGCCATGTCCGCACCGTCAGCGGTCTGTCACGCGCTATGTACTTGTCCCGAAGAGCGCTGGGAAGGCGCTTCATGACCCGGGGCATCCCCGTGCCATCTCACTGGCTACACTTCGCCCGCATCCTCAGGGCATCTCTGCGGCTCCAAGCGGGAGACGAGAGTCTCATGACGATCGCCTACGACCTCGGTTACTCGGACGGGTTCACATTCAGCAATCAGATGCGGAGACTGACCGGCCTCCGCCCATCGACCGTCAGGCGAGCCTTTGGATGGGAGTGGATCGTCGAGGCCTGGCTGACTCGTGAACTCGCGTCGGGTGGCCTCTCGAGCAGACTCCAGCCTAGATTGACGCCCCCCCTAAGGAGCCTCCGTGATGTGCCGAGTGGCGTGGGGCCCGGTCGCGCCGATCCCGTCCCCGAGGCGGAGCCGGTCGCTGTGCTCCCCCTCCGCCCGGGCCAGAGCCCGCTGTCGGCGAGTTCCTAACCCGGCATGGTTGACCGCGACCACGAGAGCGGAAGATGAACGATCTGATCACAAATGGACGACGGATCTCGTTGAGGTTGTTCGGGGGACCGATCCTGGAGGTGAGTGGTGAGCCTGTGCGACTGTCCTCCTACCAGGCTTGTCTGGTGTCGATCGTGTATGGACACGGCGGGGATGGGATCTCCCGGTCGCGCGTGATCGACTTCCTCTGGAATGAGATGGACGGACCGAAGCAGCGGCACCGGCTGAGCCAGCTCATCTACGGGCTCAAGAAGAAGGCCGGGACAGACGTAATCCTGCCTTCGCCCCTCGATCGACTTGCCTCCAGTGACGCTGAAGTGGCCTGCGATCTGGTGTCGTTCCATCGGCACATGGACGAGCAGCGCCTCCTGGAAGCGTCATCTATCTTGGAGCGCCCGTTCCTTCCGTTGGTGGATCCCCCACCCACTCACGAGTTCGACCGTTGGGCGACGAGCCTGCCGCTCTCGCTCAGGTCGATGACCGCCCAACGAGCGTTGGCGTTGGCAGCGAAGGCGACCCAGGAGAACGACTGGCCCCGGGTCGCCTGCGCCACCGAGGCCGCACTCGCACTCGACCCAGAGAGCGAGGCTACGCTCCGCCAACTCATGCACGCGCTCTCCATGGCGGGGCGTCAACGGGAGGCGCTCGCGGCATTCGACGCATTCTGGGGAGACGACGAGGGCGGCTCTCGACGAGACGTCCACGCCGAGACCTCAGCGCTTCGGGACAGGATCCAAGATGCGGTTGACCATCAACCGTTTGGATCCCTGAACGGACGTGCCAAGCCAACCCAGGACGCTCGCATGTGCGGGCGAGACGACGAACTCGCGGGCCTTCTCTCCCACATTACAGGCGGGGCCTCGCACGGGCTGACACTTCACTTGATCTCCGGAGAGGCCGGTATGGGCAAGACCCGGCTCGTCTCCGAAGTGCTACAGCGCGCACGCCTCCAGGAGTTCGAGATCCTCACTGCCAACTGCTCTGAACTCGAGCAGGCCATTCCCCTGAACGCGGTCTTGGATTGCCTGAGAGGGTCCGAGGTCAAGGACGTGGTGCGAGGGCTGAACGACCCTTGGCGGGCGGTGATGCTGTCCCTGCTGCCCGAGTTTCGCGAGGAGGGGGAGCCGGATGTTCCGCCCCCGTATGTACGTCCAGGCAGTTTGCCACGTCGCCTTTACGAGGCCATCCAGATGGTGGTCTCGGAGTTGACGTCCGAGCGGCCGATGATCATGGCGATCGACAATTTCCAGTGGGCGGACGAGACCTCGGTGTCGGTGCTCGAATTCATGACGAGACGATGGAGGGGCGGATCGCTCGTGCTGATTCTGTCGTACCGTCCCACCACCGATGGTGACGACAGGGCGGCAACCCGGTTCCTGAAATCCCAAGAACTCTCACGGGAACCAATACGAACTCAGCTCGAGGAACTTCCACGGAAACCGTCGCTCGAGTTGGTCCAGGAGTTGGCTTCAGACCAGAGTATCGACGAAGGCATGAAAGAGGACCTGGCTGTGTTGGGGTGCGGAAACCCGTTCTTTCTCATCGAGCTTACCCAGGAGCACCTTGCGGGGCGGCTCGACCGACGTCGTGGCGCTGAAGTGCCCAACCTCCCAGTCTCGATCCGCCAGATCATCACCGAACGCCTCCACGCACTTCAACCTCCCGCTTTGGATTTGCTTGCCACGCTTGCCGTACTGGGGAGAGGAGCACGGCTGAGTACACTCGCCGCTTTGACGGACCAAACTTCAGAGAGCCTCCTCGACCGGATCGAAGACCTGGAACGCATGCGCTTGGTCACGACGACGGCAACCCATGTCCGCCTCCGCCACGATCTAATCCAATACACGGTCTACTCGGAACTCAGCACAGTACGCCGGGCCATGGTCCACCGTCGCATCGCGGAACACCTCCTGGTCGATGCCGAAAAAGCGGTGGACGAGCTCGCCATCCATTTCGACCGAGCGGGAGATCAAGAGCAAGCCCTCAAGTACGCTTTAGCCGCCGCCCGCCATGCGGAGGACTCGGGCGCAATCTCGGAAGCGATCAACTTCCTCACGATCGCTCGTAGGAACGCCGAGAACGATCCCCGGGACCACGATATCCTAGGAAGATTGGCTCACCTGCATTACCTGCACCGCAGCAGGACCGAAGCCGCGCCTCTTCTGGAGTTGGCCGCCAAGCGTTACCGGGAGGCCGGAGAGTTGGAGAACGCGCTCAAGGCAGAGGTGGAGAGGATTGATGTGCTTACAAGCCAGACGAGCCTCAGCGAGCGTGACCTTCTACAGGAACTCGAGCGCATTGAGAGCGAGGCGATGGCGTCCGCGGAGCTGGAGATCGTGGCTCGCTCCATCGACTTACGTGTACTGGTCGCGGAGCGGGCTGAATGCCCCGATGGTGTCACGAACGTGCTTGAGGACGCTAGAAGACTTTTCGAGTCTGGACCACCGCGCGTGGAGTGTCGCGCAGGTTGCACTCTGGTCTTTAGGGTCTTCCATGGTGACCAAGAGGCTGGCCTTGCAGGAGCGCGGAGGGCCGTTGAGCTTGCCAAGAGTCACGCTTTCGAAGATCTCCTGTTCCTCTCCTACGTAAGGCTAACCGCAGCACTCATCGTCAGCGGATTGCTCGAAACCTCTGAAGGGAAACGAACGCTCTTCGAGGCTCAGGCACTGGCAGACGGGAGCGGTGACCTTCACCTGCGATTTCTTCTGCAACTGAACAGGGGCGTCTGGCTGCTCGACAC
>BTRA01000085.1:0-12916 GCA_036986155.1 Gemmatimonadota bacterium
CGTGACGTACTTCTTGTCACGGTTGCTCAACCTGAACCTCATCCGCGAGATCTTGGAGGCCTCCTTCCAGTACGGCGCTATTGCGATCCTGGTGGTGTTCCAGCCCGAGTTGCGCTCTGCCTTGGCCAGATTGGGGCGGAACCGAATGTTCCGAATGGTGAATCCGCTGCATGGTCTCCAATTCGTCGATGAGTTGATCGAGGGAGTGGAGCAGCTCGCTCGTTCCAAGACCGGTGCCATCATCGCCATTGAGCAGGAGGTCGGGCTCGACGAGTACGCTCAGACCGGGAGTCCCGAGCGGGCCCGCGTTTCGGCCCATATGCTGAATACGATCTTTGCGCCGTCTACCCCCCTCCACGACGGGGCCGTGCTCATCCGGGGCAATGAGATCGTGGCTGCAGGAGCCATCCTGCCCCTCACCCAGTACGCGCTCTCCGACAAGACTCTAGGCACCCGTCACCGGGCGGCGATCGGGTTGAGCGAGGAGACGGACTCGATCGTGATCGTCGTGAGCGAGGAGACCGCGCGCATCTCCGTAGCCATTGGTGGCCGCCTGGAGCGGGATGTCGATTCCCACCGGATTAGGGAACTCCTGGGTGGCACGACCCCCGACGGGGCGAAGCCTCTCGCTGTTGCGTCGAAGCGGGGCTGAGTCGGGTCGTAGCGGGCGTTGGACCGAGTGACCGGGAAATCGACGCTCCGTTCGCCCGTATCTGCTTTCAGTCATTCGTTCGGAGGTCCCTTGTCAGCGCGTTGACAGGCTCGTCGCCCGTCCCCTAGATTGGCGCGTCTCAGAAGTGGAGCGTGTTGGCCGGACCGCACGGCTGAACAAAGGAGCTAGGGTTGCAAGAAGGCAGTCAATACCATCTGCTGTCACTCTTCGAGGACGGCGGGTGGATGATGTACCCACTCGTCCTCTGCTCGCTCATCGCCATGGGCGTGATCATGGCGAAGGCGTACACGCTGTGGGTGGCACACGCGAGCACCAAGGTCATCCTCGAGGAAACCGAGGGAGCCGCGCGGGCGGGCCGAGTAGACGAGGCAATCGAACTCGCGGCGTCGAGGCCAGGCCCCACTGCAGCTATCGTGGTGGTAGGGTTGCGCCGTATCCGGACCAAGCGGGTCCACGACGGAGAGCTAGAGCAGGTCATCAATACGACGGGCGCTATCGAACTCGGCTTCTTGGAGCGGGGGCTGGTGATTCTGGCCACTATCGCCAACGTGGCCCCTCTGCTGGGATTCCTGGGGACCGTAATTGGTATGATCCTGGCCTTCGCCGCCATCGAAGCGGCCGGGGACGTCGATCCTGCCTTGGTCGCGGGTGGCATCAAGGTGGCATTGTTGACCACGGCGACGGGTCTTCTCATCGCCATTCCGGTCAACATCAGCTACAACTTTTTCGTGACTCGAATCGATCAGCTGATCTTGGACATGGAGCAGGGTGCCCAAAGGATCCTCAACCTGGCTTGGACCATGGAGAAGAAGGGCACGCTCGAGGTCGTGCGGAAAGGAACGTAGGGCACACGGACTGCTGAGCACGCGCGATCGGCTCCGCTTTCCGGTCGGGCGCCATCGCCCAAGCCGACCGCGTTCGAGGACACGGGGCTTGCAGAAGACAAAGGAACAAACCGCCTGTTCGACCTGTAGGTGAAGACAACCTGAGAGCGACAATATGGCCGTTCTAAACAACAAGAAATCGAAGGTCAGCGACGAGATCCCGACCGCGTCGATGGCGGACATCGCGTTCTTGCTGCTGATCTTTTTCCTGGTTACAACGGTGTTCCCTAAGGACAGCGGGCTGGCGATCGTCTTGCCGGAGGAGTCCGAGACGGTCGAGGTGAGTCAGAAGAACATTCTGCATATCATCATCCAGCCCACGGGCATCGTCGATCTGAAGCGCGGCGAGAGCACGCAGGTGCAGCAGGTACGACCCACTGAGATCGAGGGCATTTGGCGACTCGAGGTGGCCAGCAACCCCAACCTGATCGCCGCCGTGAAGACTCACCCGGACGCGTCGTACAAGTTCATGATCGACGTGTTGGACGCGCTACAGTTGGCCGGCGCGACCCGGATCTCCCTTCAACTGTTCGAGGGCTGATCCATGGGGATACGGCAGGGTGGGTTCCACCGGAAATCAAAGGCCTCCGACGAGATCCCTTCGTCTTCGTTGGCGGACATCGCGTTCTTGCTGCTGATCTTCTTCATGGTTACCACGGTGTTCCAGTCGGATAAGGACCGCCCCATCGAGTGGGCTCAGGCCGAGGCCACCAAGAAGATCGACGAGAAGAAGAAGGACATCCTCAACATCTGGGTCGAGCGGGACGGCAGCGTGTGGATGAACGACCGTCCCTACACCATGGAGGAGGTTCCTCCGGTGGTCGGCCCCCTTTACGCAGCCTCGGACCGGCGGCTGGTCATTTCCATCCGCGCAGACCGTGAGGTTGCGTATCAGTACATGGACCAGTTGCAAAAACAGCTGGTTGCTGCTGGAGTCGTTCGTGTGGTCTTTGCCACCGAGCTCGAGCGACGCATGACCAGGGAAAGACGATGAGCGAGCAAGCCGTACATTCCATAGCGGCCCAACATGAGACCGAGAACGACCGCTTCAAGCGCTCGTTCGGATCATGGTTCTGGGGCTCCATGATCGCTGCCAGCGTGTTCCACTTCGCGGTTTTCCAGTTCTGGCCGACCCTTACCGCCGAGGACGTCTCTTTCAGCACTGAAGACCTGGAGACGATCGAACTTCCGCCCGAGATCGAGATCCCACCGCCGCCGCAGCGCATCGCCCGTCCAGCGGTTCCGGTGGTAGCTACGGCCGATATCGAAGAGGACATCACGATCGCCCCCACGACCTTCGAGGACAATCCGGTCGAGGATCTCCCGCCGCCGCCCTCCGAGCGCGCGCAGGATCTCTCGCGGGGACCGGTTTTTACACCGATGACGGTGCGTCCGGAGATCAAGAACGTGGACGAGGTCATTCGCGCGATGGAGCGGGAGTACCCGGCCATCCTACGCGATGCTGGAATCGGGGGCCGAGTGGTGGTCTGGTTCTTCATCGACGAGGACGGCACGGTGCGGGACAAGCGAATCTCCGAGACTTCGGGCCATGGGGGACTCGACCAAGCGGCCCTGAAAGTCGCCGACATCTACCGCTTCACGCCGGCCCTCAACCGGGACAAGAAGGTCCAGGTGTGGGTGCAGTTCCCGATTACCTTCGAGGTCCGCTGACGGCGGAGCCGGACGCTAGACGGAATGGGAACCCCGCCGGCGCCGGCCGGCGAGGTTCCCTTTTTTTTGTGTGGTGCCCCACTGATGAGATGAAATAGAATGGACGTCCCGGACCCGGGGTGACATATAGTGAGAGGTTGACCCGGGGTTTGCCGGGCGTCCGAGACACGATCGGGGCCGCGGCCGCCACGTCAGGCCGAGACCCGGATGCCGTCACGCTGGTTGCCGTGACGAAGGCACACCCGCTGGAGGCCGCGCAGGCTGCGCTCGACGCGGGGCTCCAACATCTGGGTGAGAACAGGGTAGAGGAGTTGCAGTGGAAGGCAGAAGCGCTCGCGGGGACGGCCGTCCGGTGGCACATGGTCGGGCACGTTCAGCGTCGCAAGGTGCCCCGCTTGGCAGGCATTCCACAGTTGGTTCACTCCATCGACTCGGTGCGGCTCGCGCAACGGTTCTCGTCCGTCGCGGTGGAATCGGGGCAGCCCTTCAGGGTGCTCCTGCAGGCGAACACATCGGGCGAAGGTACGAAGGGTGGCTTTTCGCGTGATGAGTTGGTAGAGGCGATCCATGAGATCGTCGAGCTACCCTCACTGGAGATCCGAGGACTGATGACGATGGCGCCCCTTACGGATGATGAGGACGTGTTACGGGCTACGTTTCGGCGCCTCCGAGAGGTTCATGAGACGTTGAGGAGCACCTCGGCCTACGAGGCCGACCAACTCTCAATGGGCATGACGAACGATTACCAGATAGCCATCGAGGAAGGGAGCACCATGGTTCGCATCGGGACGGCGCTTTTTGGAGCACGCCAGCGATGATCGACCTTACCCCTCTGGATGTTCGCAATAAGCGGGGAGACTTCGCTAAGACCCTGCGCGGCTACGATGCCGAGGAGGTCGATTCTTTTCTGGAGCTCGTGTCCGAGCGCATGGAAGAACTGGTCAAAGAAATCCTCCAACTGTCGGAGCGTGCGGAGCGTCTCACCGAACAGGTTTCGACCCAGACAGACCGTGAGAAGGCCGTGCAGGAGGCGCTCGTCACCGCCCAGGCTCTACGTGAGGATGTCAAGCAACAGGCCCTCCGCGAGGCGGAGTTCACCCGACGTGAAGCCAAGTCCGCTGCTGATCAGATGGTGGCCGAGGCCAACCGTGTGATGGACGAGCGCAAGCAGTCGATCAGGGGCCTGGAGCGCCACCGACTACGATTTCTGAAGTCTTTTCGCACCCTGCTCGAGCGTGAGTTGGACACTGTGGAAGTCGAGGAAGGTCGCACACCTCTCGAGGATGTGGCGATCGAGATCGATCTTGGTGGTGTTGTGGAGCGGACAGAGGACGCTGGCATCCTCGAGGACGAAAGCCTTACGGAGGACGAGATCGTCGAGGTAATCGTCGAGGCGGGGGACGAAGCCCCGATCACGGAAGTGGAGGGCGAGGCGGCAGCAGACGATACCGATAGGCAGGACGAGTCGGCGACCGATTTGGGCGGCCCGCCCGAGGGGGAGCCTGCTCCCAGCGAGGATGGCAAGGCTGCTCCAGATAGTGACGACGACTCCCTATGGCTCAATTCACTCCTCGACGGAGAGTCCCGGGACGAAGGGAAATGGAGCTGACCGCTCCGACCCGGGTCGGGCACGTCGATGAGGCGGTGTCTGCGGTACGCGAGCGTAGCGGCCTCCAGCCGCGGGTGGGGGTGATTCTCGGGACTGGACTGGGCGGTCTGGTCGCAGAGATCGAAGTCGAAGCCGAGATCTCGTATGAAGATCTGCCGCACTTCCCACTACCGACGGTCGAGAGTCACAGCGGCAGGCTCACGCTCGGGAGGCTCGGCGGCGTCGCTGTGGTGGTGATGCAGGGGCGGTTTCACAGCTACGAAGGCTACTCTCTGCAGGAGGTGACATTTCCCGTACGCGTCATGGGCGCCTTGGGCGCCGACACACTCGTGGTGTCGGGGGCTGTGGGCGGAATGAACCCGCTCTGGGATCTCGGCGATCTCGTGCTCATCGACGATCACATCAACCTGCTTGGAGAGAATCCGCTCACCGGACCGAACCTCGATGCCTTGGGGCCACGCTTCCCGGATATGTCGAGGCCGTACGACCCGGAGTTGCAGGAAATTGCGATCAGCTCTGCGATGGAACTCGGGATTCCCCTGCGGCGCGGCGTCTACGTGGCGGTCGCCGGGCCGAACCTGGAAACACGCGCCGAGTACCGAATGCTTCGCCGAATCGGCGCCGATGTCGTGGGGATGTCCACCGTGCCCGAGGTCATCGTTGCACGGCATCAAGGCCTACGGGTCATGGGGCTTGCGATCATCACCGACTCGTGCTTTCCGGACGCCCTGGAGGTCGCCGACGTCCAAAAGATCATCGCCACTGCGACCTCGGCGGAGCCAAAACTCACAAGCCTGATTCGTACGGTCATCGGACGGCTCTGAGGATTTCAACGCTTCTTTTCGTCACACGACCCAAGTCACCTCAACCACTTGATTCTGCGACCCCATGAGATATCCGGAACTCCCTGATTCTCTGTTGAGTCTGGAAGAGCAGATGCTCGCCGTTTGGCGGGAAGAGGATCTCTTTCGGCAAACCATGGACGCCACTGCGGACGGCGAGCCCTTTGTTTTCTACGAGGGGCCGCCCACCGCCAACGGACGCCCTGGGCTGCACCACGTCATCAGTCGTACCATCAAGGACTTGATCTGCCGTGTGCGGACCATGGAGGGCCGGCAAGTGACCCGGATCGCCGGATGGGATACGCACGGACTTCCCGTCGAGATCGAAACGGAGAAACGACTGGGCATCTCCGGAAAGCCCGAGATCGAGGCGCTCGGCATCGCGGAATTCAACGCCGCTTGCCGAGAGTCGGTGTTCACGTATAAGGAGGAGTGGGAGGAACTCTCCGAGCGGATCGCCTACTGGCTGGACTACTCCAGGCCCTACGTCACCTTCCACGCAGATTACGTGGAGAGCGTGTGGTGGATCTTGAAGCAGTTGGCGGATCGTGGGCTCATGTACCGTGGCTTCAAGAGCGTGCCGTACTGTCCGCGGTGTGGCACTGCGCTCAGCTCCCACGAGGTGGCGCAGGGATATCGCGACATCCAGGATGCCTCGCTCTTCTTCCTCTGTCCCTGGCTCACCGAGCAGGGTGCTCCCGACCCCGACGGCCGTCTATTCGTCGTGTGGACGACCACACCGTGGACGGTCCCGTCCAACACCGGCCTGGCCGTTCACCCCGATCTCACCTACGTCGAGGTGGACTGGAAGGGGCGACGCGTCGTGCTCGCCGAAGATCGTATGGAGGCAGTCTTGGGCGAGGGTAGCAAGGCGCGCAGGACGTATCGAGGCACGGAATTGGCCGGTACCCGGTATGCCAGACCGCTCGATGTCGTACCGCTGCCGGAGCGTGTCGGCAATGGGTGGACGGTTGTCACCGAGGATTTTGTGAGCGCCGAGGATGGTACGGGCATCGTGCATATGGCCCCCGCGTTCGGCGCCGACGACTACGCCGCCGGCCAACGGCACGACCTTCCGCTTCTTCGGCCCATCGACGACGCCGGGTGCTTCGTGGATGGAACGGACCTGGTAGCGGGAATGTTCGTGAAGGACGCGGACCCGGTGCTGGTGAACGCGCTCGAGGAGCGAGGAAACCTGTTCCGGTCGGGTACGATCGTGCATTCCTATCCGCATTGCTGGAGGTGCTCGTCTCCTCTCCTCTATGTGGCGCGCGACTCGTGGTTCGCCGCCACATCGACGCTGAAGGACGAGCTGCTCGAAAACAACGCGACCGCAAACTGGTATCCGCCCGAGGTAGGCGAGGGCCGGATGGGCGATTGGCTGAGGGGCAACGTGGATTGGGCCCTTTCGCGGGACCGTTATTGGGGCACTCCCCTGCCCGTATGGGTGTGCGAGGACGACCCTGACCACATCGAGTGGATCGGATCCTACGCAGAATTGGCGGAGCGGGCGGGGGCCCTCGGCGAAGACTTCGATCCTCACCGGCCGATGATCGACGAGCTCACCTGGACCTGTACCTGCGGTGGTGTCATGAAACGGACTCCTGCGGTCGTGGACGTCTGGTTCGATTCGGGGGCGATGCCGTTCGCCCAGTGGCACTATCCGTTCGAGAACGAGCAAGACTTCGAACGGCACTATCCCGCCGACTTCATTTGCGAGGGCCTGGATCAGACCCGCGGTTGGTTCTACTCGCTGCTGGCGATCTCGACCATGCTCGGGAGGGGGGCTTCCTTCCGGAATGTGGTGGTGAACGACATGCTCCTGGACGCCGAAGGCCAGAAGATGTCGAAGTCCAAGGGAAACATCATCGATCCTTGGGACGCCATTTCCGATCACGGGGCGGATGCGGTGCGCTGGCACATGATCACGGTAAGCAACCCCTGGGTACCCAAGCGATATGACCCGGAGGGCGTCCGGGAGGCGGCGAGAAAGTTTTTCGACACGCTGCTCAACACGTACAAGTTCTTCGCGCTCTATGCGAACGTCGAGGATTGGACGGCGTCGGACGATGATGCTTCCGTGAAGGACCGACCGCTGGTCGATCGATGGCTGGTCGCACGGCTGACTACCGTCGTCGCGGAGATACGGCGAGAACTGGACGGCTACCAGGTAACAAGGGCGTACCGAATGCTCGGCGACTTCGTCAACGAAGACCTCTCCAACTGGTATGTGCGGCGCTCGCGCTCGCGCTTTTGGGCGTCCGATGACGAGGGCGACGCCCGCGCGGCGTTCCGTACCCTTTGGGACGCGTTGCGAACGGTATGCCTACTCGCGGCTCCGGTCACGCCGTTCGTGGCCGATTGGATGCATCGGGCTCTGACCGGGAGGAGCGTCCATCTTGAGAGGTTGCCGGAGGTCCGCGCGGAGGACCGCGACGATGCTCTCGAAGATGAGATGAGGGCGGTCCGGGCGCTCGTCTCTCTTGGGCGGGCGGGGCGTGAGGAGGTCAAGATCCGAGTGCGGCAGCCGCTCGGCAGGCTGGTCGCCGTCATTCCCGGCGGGATCGAGCTCAGGTCAGGCACGCTCGCGCTCCTCAAGGACGAACTGAACGTGAAATCGGTGGCCTTTCTCGACTCCGCCGAGGGGTTGGTGTATTTGGCGGCGCGGCCGAACTTCAAGGCGCTCGGTCCGCGCTTCCAGAAGGAATCGGAGGCGGTGGCGTCGGCCATCCGTGCGCTTTCGCAAGAGGCGTTGGCCAACTACAGGAACGGAGAGTCGGTGTCCGTCGAGGTGGGCGGGACAAGGATCCCGCTCGAGCCCGGCGATCTCGAGGTGGTCGAGGAGTCCAAGGGCGAATTCGTCGTACGGAGTGAGGGGGGCTTTACTGCTGCCATCGATCCCACTCTAGACGATGAGCTTCTGGCCGAAGGCCTCGCGCGGGAACTCGTCAACCGGACTCAACGGCTGCGCAAGGACTCTGGCTTGGAGATCACGGACCGCATCCGACTGGGCATCTTCGGTCCCGATTCGGTCCAAGAGGCCGCCCGACACCACGAAGGCTTCATTCGTGGCGAGACGCTCGCGATCCGGCTCGTGGCCGGCGCTCAACCGCAGGAGGAGTTCGAGTTCGTGGCCGACGTGGATCTGGACGGGGCTTCTGTCTCGATCAGGCTCAGCCGCGACGAGGCGGCCGGCACCGGGTGATGCGGGGAGAATATCGTACCGAGGTGATCGTGGTGGACGGCGACGACGAGGGCCGACTGGATGCGTTCCTCGCGGCGCGGCTCGACCTGTCGCGCACCCAGATCCAGAGGCTCATCGAGCAAGGGCGCGTCATCGTGGATGGCAGGGGTGCTCGGAAGTCTGACCGCGTGGAGGCCGGGCAGGAGATCGAAATCACCATTCCGCCGCCGGTTGTGGTGGCGATCGAGCCCGAGAATATTCCGCTCGATGTGGTGTATGAAGACGACGCCTTACTGGTAGTCAACAAGGCGGCCGGCATGGTCGTACACCCGTCAGCCGGCCACCCCCACGGCACGCTCGTCAACGCGCTCTTGGCTCATGTCGATGATCTTTCCGGGATCGGAGGGGAGTTGCGCCCCGGGATCGTTCACCGGCTCGACAAAGACACGTCCGGGCTCCTGGTGGTCGCCAAGCGCGATGGGGCGCATCAGGCCCTTTCCGAAGGGCTGCGACTGCGAGAGATTAAACGCCTCTACTTGGCGGCGGCGTGGGGGCATATTCGTAAGAGCCCTATCACTGTGGACGCACCCGTTGGGCGGGATCCGCGGAACCGCCTACGGATGGCAGTCGTGGAGGGCGGACGGGAAGCGGTGACCCGTGTCAGGCTCAAGGAGGATTGGAAGGCGGCTCAATTACTGGAACTCGCGCTGAAGACCGGGCGTACCCATCAGATTCGGGTCCATCTAGAGCACGTGGGTCACCCGGTCGTAGGTGACCAGCTCTACGGAGTCGGCTGGGAGCGTGGCATGGGAGGCTCGAATCGTGGGTGGGCAAAGGATCTGCAGCGTAGGGTGTCTCGGCAGTTCCTGCATGCGTGGAGTCTGTCCTTCGCGCACCCCGATTCGGGCGATCAGATGTGTTTCGAGGCGCCGCTGCCTCCGGACCTGGAGAAAGTTGCCGAGTGGGCTCGGCGGAATTGACCCAAAGCGAGGATAGCGTACCACGGTGGTAACGACGGATCTCGATCCCAGATTCACGTTCGAAAGCTTCGTCGTGGGTCCGGCAAACCGTCTGGCCTGTGCTGCTGCCAAACGGGCCGCTGATGCTCCCGGCACGAGCTATAATCCCCTGTTCATCTATTCGGCTTCAGGACTCGGGAAGTCGCACATCCTTTCCTCCATCGCCAACTACTCGGCGCGGGTCCACCCAGAATTCGGGGTCATGTATATCGCCCTCGAGAGCTTTCTCGAGGAGTTGACCAGCGCGGTGCAGGCTGGGGCGGAGGACGCCCTCCGCGAGCGGTACGAAGGCCTCCACATTCTTCTGATGGACGATGTGCAGTTCCTTGCCGGCCAGACCGAGGCTCAAGAGCTGCTTTTGAGGCTGCTCGATTCTCTCAGCAGAGACGGTAGCCAGATCGTGCTCGCCAGCGATCGGCCCCCGGCGGACATGGAGCATCTGGATGCCCGCCTCGTGTCGCGGTTCTCCGGGGGTCTGATCGTGGACATCGGAGCTCCCGAGTTCGAGACTCGCGTCGCCATCCTGCGTAAGAAGGCAGAGGAGCGAGGCCAGCTCCTCGATGCCGGCGTGGCGGAAACTCTGGCGCGGTTCCCATTCAAGAACGTCCGGGAACTGTCGGGCTCGCTGAACAAGATCCTCGCTATCCAGGATCTGGAGGGTCGCCAGGTCGAAGCCGCGGAGCTTGCGGAACTCATCGGTCTCAAGGACCAGGTGCAGGGTGATACCGCGCCGGACGCCGCAGCCCTGCTCGACGAGTTCGGGAGCTTCATCGAGGAACTGTCGGCCACGGTAGCGAGCAAGGTGGAGCGGGAGGAGATGCCCTGGCGCAGGCTGCTGCGGGAGACGGCTGAGACGTTCGAGGTGGATGGCTATTCCGGGACCCGCCTCCGCCGGATGCTCGAAATGGACGAGCCGCCCGGTGAGACAAAAGAAATCGTAGCCCAGTTCCGGAACGACATCGAACGCCTTCGCGAGATCACCAAGGAGTTGGACCGGGTCGGGAATCCCTGGCCCGAGGCGGCAGTTGGGATCGTCAAAGACCCCGAGCGCATCGAGGAGGCCCAGTCATTGCTTGCCTCGGCCATCGAGCGTGTGCGCCCGTTCCCACTCCTGGGTGAGGGTCCCGGCATCGAAGACGTGGCGGAGTACTTCCCTCCGGTCGCGGCAAAGGCTGCTCAGCAACTCGTAATGGAGGAGCGGCCGGAATACAATCCGCTCTACCTATGGTGCAAGGAACAAAGAGTGGCGGAAGCGCTCATGGGCGCGACCGGGCGGTCGTTCAGGGCCCATGATGCGCGTGCCCACATTGCGATAACTTCGGCCGGCGAGTTTGCGCAGGACTTCATCCGGGCCCTTTCGATCGGAGTTGCAGGCGCGTGGCGCGAACGGTGGTGGACGGTCGATCTTCTGTTGGTCTACGGCGTTCAGGAGCTCTCGGGTACGGAGCGCGCCCAAGACGAGTTTTTCCACTTGTTCGAAGCGATAAATCGTCGGAGTGCGAAGGTGTTCATCGTCGCCGACCGTGAGCCCGCGGGGATCAGCGACATCGACGAGCGTCTGAGTTCGCGGTTCGAGATGGGCCTAGTCGTCGAGGTGGACCCGGGCGCCCTTCCGGCCAACATCGGCGGGCTCAACCTGGAGGAGGCGCCACCGGAGTTCATCCAGAACGACGATCTCTGGGTGGGGTTCGATCGGCCCAAGGTCTCGGACATAGTGGTACCGCCTCTCGCCGAAATCCAGATTTCGGACGACGGGCGCGGAGGCTTGTTCGAGGGAGGTGGTGCCTGGGAGACCCAAGCAGAAACGGACCCGGTAGAGGCTCCGTCCGGTCCGAAGTGGTCTCCCTCGCGCGAAAACGTGGTGTGGAACTGGCCCACGATCGAAGACCGGATCGAAGAAGACGTTGACTAAGAGGCACAATGGCGATTGAAGGCTCTCTCACGGACGTAAGCCTGGCCGACATCTGTCAGCTTCTGGCCATGGGCCGGAAAACGGGCTGCCTGACCATGACCCATACGTCCAACTTCGGATACATCTTCTTCAAGGACGGGAAGGTGATCTACGCGTCGGTGCTCAACCGACCCGACCGGCTGGGCGAGTTGCTGGTCAAGAACGAAGCGATCACGCGAGAGGATCTTTCCGCTGCGATGGAGCAGCAGGGGAAGTTCGAAGGCAAGCGCCTGGGGGAGATTCTGGTCGAGTTGGGAAGCCTCGCTCAAGAGGAACTGGAGAAATACATCTCGGTGCAGATCGAGGAGGCGGTCTACCGACTCTTCACCTGGGTCGAGGGCTCATTCACCTTCAAGCCCGACGAAATGCCCGAGGAGGGCTTCTTCCTGGTCTCCATCAACCCGGACGCCCTCCTCATGGAGGGCGCCCGACGGGTCGATGAATGGAGCTTGATCGAGAAGAAGGTCTCCTCCATGGACTTGATCTTCGCCCTGGAGCGTGATCCGCTCGCCGAGAAGGACGTAGAGTTGACGGACGCCCAGCGGCGCGTGATTCCGCTCATGGACGGCGAGCGGAGCGTAGACGATCTGGTGGAAGAGTCCGGACTGGTCGAGTTCGACACGGCCAAGGCTCTCTATGGCCTCATCCAGGCTGGTTTCGCAGCGAGTGTGGGCAGGAAGGCGAGTAAGGTAGACGCGGGTGATGCTGAGCGACTGGCAGAGCACCTCCGGCTCGGGCTGGCATTCTACCGGTCCGGTATGGTCGAGGACTCCGTGGCGGAATTTCGAAAGGCACTGCAGTTGGACCAGCAGCAGCCCCAGGCGCGCTTGCGGTTGGCGATGCTTTCGCTCAAGTCCGGGCGGCCCCAGGAGGCGATGATTCACTTCGACGGGATGCCCGACGACACGCCGATGACGTACGGGATCCTCCGCAACCGCGCCCTGGCTCTGGAGCGGCTCGGGCGTTACGACGAGGCGTCGGCCGCGCTGAACCAGGCCGGACACCTCCATCCCGGCGATCCGGCTCTACAGCTCGCTCAGGGGATCGTGCTCTTCAAGGCGGGAAGCGGGCCCGCAGCGATCA
>BTRA01000086.1:0-12597 GCA_036986155.1 Gemmatimonadota bacterium
TGGGTGAGTACCAGAACAGCGCCTATTCGGCCTTCAGCGTCCTGGACCGGGCGGTGCGCGAGACCGTCTTCACCACCCACACGTACCGGCATCAGACCATCGGGTTCGAGGCGGACGTACGTGCCATGCCGGGGCGGTACGAGTACTCGCTGGGTTTCTTCCGGCGCTTCTACCGGCCCGAGAACGTGGTTTTGATGGTCGTAGGGGACTTCGACTTCGACGAGGCGGAGGCCCTCATTCGCGAGTACTACAGCGGATGGGAGCCGGGATACGAGGCGCCGGCCGTTCCGGCCGAGCCGGAGCAGACCGGGCCCCGGGAAAGCTCGGTGACGTATGAAGGCAAGACGCTTCCGCTGCTCTCCATCAACTACATGGCCCCGGCGTGGGCTCCCAACGACCGCAGGGCGGTGGCGCTGGAACTCCTGGGCGGGATCGCATTCGGACGGAACTCCGATATCTACCGTAAGCTCGTCGTCGAGGAGAGGCGTCTCCAGTTCCTCCGGCCTGGCTTCTTCCTGTCCCGCGATCCGGACTTTATCCAGATCCTCGGAATGGTGTCGGATCCCGGCGATGTGGACGCCGTGAAGGCCGAGCTCCTGGCCGAGGTGGAGCGCTACCGCATGGACCTGGTGGACCAAAAGAAGCTCGCGGACACCAAGAGCGCCGCGCGCTATGGCTTCCTCATGGGTCTCGAGACGAACTTGGGTGTGGCGAACTCGGTGTCGCGGGCCATCGTGAACACCGGCGGGCTCGAGGCCATCAACGACTACTACCGCACTCTGGATCAGGTGACCCCCGAGGACCTCCGGGAGGCGGCCCGCCGGATCCTGGCGGAGAACGGTCGGACCATCGTGACCCTCACTCAGGCGGGGGAATGATCATGAAGACGACGAACAGACGGATTTCCGGCGTGGGCCTCTTCGTTGCGACCTTGATCGCAGCGTTGGCGCCTGGCGCCAAGGCTCAGTCGGATGGGTCCGACGGGGTGATCGCCCTCCGCGAGGAAGGCTCGCCGTTCGTGGCCCTCAACATCTGGGTCAAGGTGGGATCCCAGAACGACCCGAAGGGCAAGGAAGGTCTAGCGGCGCTGACGGCTCAACTACTGGCCGACGGTGCCACGCAGCAGGACAGCTACCAGGAAATCGTGGACAAGCTGTACCCCATGGCGGCACGGTACGGCGCCTCGGTGGACAAGGAGATGACCAACTTCCGGGGCACGGTCTACATCGACAACCTGGAGGGCTTCTACGAGCTCCTCAGGAACGCGCTCCTGTCCCCCGCGTTCGCCGAGGCGGACTTCAAGCGGGTGAAGCTCCGGACGCTGAACTTTCTGGAGCGGGGTCGGCGCTACAATCGCGACGAGGAGCTGAGCAGGGAGCTCCTCTACTGGATGGCGTACCAGGGCACGCCCTACGAGCACCCAGAGGAAGGGTACGTGGAGAGTGTGCGTTCCATCACCCTGGACGACGTACGTGCGTTCTACGACGAGTTCTACGTACGGAACAACATCGTGGTGGGCGTAGGCGGCGGATATCCCGCTGGATTGCCGGAACGCGCGCGCGCCGACTTCGACGCTCGGCCCGCGGGTGTGGTGGCGCAGGTGCCCCACGCGAATCCGGTGACGCCGGACCGGGTCAAGGTCCTCATCGTGGAGAAGCAGACGGACGCCACGGCCATCTCCCTGGGTTTCCCCACGGACCTGGTGCGCGGAGGCGAGGACTTCTACGCGATGTATCTGGTCAACTCCTGGATGGGTGAGCACCGGAGTTCATTTTCGAACCTGTACCAGGTCATCCGGGAGAAGCGGGGGATGAACTACGGCGACTACTCGTATATCGAGCCGTTCCCCTTGGGCTACACCACCCAGAGCCGGCCGGTGAACGCGGTGCGTCGCAGCAACCTCTTCGAGATCTGGATCCGTCCCATCTCCCTCACGGAGCCCGGCAATCTGCACTCGCGCACTCTGTTCGCCACCCGGGCCGCGCTGCGGGAGCTCCACAACCTGGTGGAGAACGGGTTGCCCACGGACCAGATCGAGCGCACGCGGCGTTTCCTGAACGACTTCAGCCTGAATTACGGGTCCACGGTGAGCCGTAGGCTGGCCTTCAAGATCGACGACGCCTTCTTCGGGCTAGGAGAGAACGAGTATCTGGCCTCCATCCGCCCGGAGCTCGCAAAGCTGAACAAAGAGACGGTGGACGCGGCGATCCGCCGGCACCTGGACTCCGATGGCATGTATATGGTGTTCATCACCGCCGATGCCCAGGCCTTCAAGAAGCTGCTCCTGTCCGGCGAAGGAACGTACATCACCTACGCCGGTGAGCAGCCTCCGGAGATCGTGGCCGAGGACGAGGAGATCGCCAACTTCCCCATCGACGTGGCCGAGGAAGACATCACGATCATGGATATCTCCGAGGTCTTCGAAGGGCGGAGCGGCGGCTGACGTGGGCGGCCCGGGCCTAACGGCCCGGGCCCCCACGTGCTCAGCCTGACGTACGACCGGCCTTAAGGGATGTACAACTCGGCCGAGCTCAGGTCGCCGACGAGGGTAGACGAGTACCCACCGATCACCAGGACTCGACCGTCGGTAAGCAGCGTGGCCGTGTGCTGTTGCCTCCCATCGTTCATGCTCGCAACGGGTGTGAACACACCGGTCACGGGATCATATATTTCGGCGGATGCCGTCGTGATCGGGCCGATCGCGGTGTGGCCACCCGCCACCAGGACCCGCCCGTCGGACAGGAGCGTCAGCGTGGGCGATCCTCTCGACACGCTCATACTCCCCGTCGGAGCGAACGAGCCGGTATTCGGATCGTAGAGCTCGGCATTCGTCCCTGCGCCGGATGCGAATAGGACCATCCCGTTCGACAGGAGTGGCGCGCCGGGCCACCAGAGGCTGCAGCGTTGGTCGGTCATGGTCCCCGAAGTCACCGTGAAGGAGTTGGAGACCGGATCGTACACCTCGGCCTCGTTCAAACAGATCCCGAACCCGGGAGTGGTGGTCTGAGTGCCACCCGCCAGGAGCACTTCGCCATTCGGAAGGAGCGTCGCCGAGTGCCCCGTCCGGTCCTCGACGAGACTGCTGGCGATCGTGCTGAACGTGCCACTCAAAGGGTCATACAGCTCCGCGCTACCGAGGGACTGCGGTCCTGACGAGAGCTGACCCCCGGCGATGAGCACCTTCCCGTTCCCCAAGAGCGTCGCGCTGTGGTGCGTCCGCGCTTGGGGTGGGGCACCCGTCGTCGCGGTGAAGGTGTCATTGCTTGGGTCGAAGAGTTCGGCCAAGCCCGCGCCGGCGATCAACACTTTTCCATCCGGAAGCAGCGTCGCCGAAGTGCCCGGATTGTACCAGACCGTGGTGCCGAGGCTGCTGAAGTTGCCGGTCGAGGGATCCCAGATCTCTGGGAAGCCCCCTCCGACCACGAGGACCCGCCCGTCGATGAGTTCGACCGCGCGGTGGTCGCGGCGGGCGGCACCCATGGAGCCGGTCGTGGTCCATGCTCCCAGCGCGATCAACGTGACCGGCACCGTAAACGTGCTGACCACCGTGCCGTCGTCCTTGAGCTCGAACCGCGCGGTTGCGGGCCCCGGAACCAGAGTCCCGGACCCCCCGCCACTGTTGCTGGCGCCCGCGGTCCAACTGAAGGTGCAGGTCCCCGGCGGTAAGTTCCCCGCGCCTGACCCGCAGAGGACTTGTACGCCTCCCGCTGCACGCGACGCCGAACCCTGATCCATCCAACCCTGGAGCACCACGGTCGCGAGGGTGCTGGCGGTGTTGTTCGTCATCGTCGCTGTATAGGAGACAGCGGAGCCGCCAATGGCCAGCGTCGTCGAGCTCAGAGCCACCGCATCGATGGTGGCCCCTAGTCCTAAGACCACTGACGTGAACGGGCTGCCCCCGATCGGGCCGAGCGCGACCCCATCCGCCGTCGTGAGCAGGATCTGGATCTCGTCGGTCCCCTGACCGACGGGGACGTATGTCGCCGTGTACATCCCGTTGTTCTGGTCGACGACCGTCACGGGCGCACCCGCGTTCGGGCCGGCGATGATGGTTACGTCCAGCACATCCCCACCGAGCAGGAAGTTCTCATCCAGGCCATTCTTGACTTGGATGAGGATGTTCGTCGTCTGGTTGACAACGCCGTCGGGCACGGTGGCCGTGGTGTGGGCGGCGTTCGGCCCCAGCGTGGCCGCGAAGGTGCTGAACGCCAGGTCGAGACTCTCGGTGCCGCGCGTTACCGTCGTGTTGAGCCCGCCGTGCAGGTAGTAGTAGGCCCTCACCGGTGTAGGCTTGACGAGGCCGAGGACCTTCGAGGCGCCCCACCGCAGGAGGGCAGCCAGCCCCGGCGCGCGCGCGCCCGACGGTGCCGGAGGCACGAAGCCAGAGCACTCCGGTGCTCCGAACGTGGATGGCACCCGCTTGGTCTCGCCATCCGGGAAACCGGGCTTCGGATCCGTGACCTTGTACATGATCAACTGCGGATGGAGTGAGTTCACGATACCCCGGCTCGTGAGCTCGGCATCGTCCTGACACACTACGACCTTGACGCCGGGGCCGGCCGGGTCGATGAAGACGTTCTCGGGAAAGGTGTTGATCCCGACGAAGAACGGCAGCTCCTGGTTGTTGTCCGTGAACAGGTCCACACTGGGTGGTCCGATGTTCATCTCGGCCGTGATCAGGACGTTGTCGATCGGGTTGCCCTGTGCGTCCTCGAAGACCGCGTCGCTGACCGTGACGACCGTGACGGTCTGGGTCTGGCCGGGAGCGCCCGTCGTGACCGCGATGACGGTCGGCTGGCCGTCGCCGGCGATCTCGACCGCTGCTGCGCACGCCTCGGGAACGTTGCAGAACTGTTCCTCGAGCGCGCCTTCCTCGATGCGGAACGCGATCTTGAAGCTCCCCTTGTTGGAGATCTGGATCACGTCCCCGTCCGGGTTGGGGCCGGCTACTTCGTCGCCCTCCTCGCCCTCATCGCCCTTGTCGTTCTTGTCGCTCTCGTGACTCTTGCTGTCCTTCTTCTTGACCGCGACCACATCCACGTGCCCGAGCTCCGAGCCCTGGATGACGACGCGAATCCGGTAGACCGCGTTCAGTTGGGGCGGAAAGTCCTCCATCCGCCAGTGCACAGAGTAGTGGCCCTTCCCGTCAACCTCGATGTTGTTCTCGTTGTCGTCGTCATCATCATCATCGTCTCCGCCGTGGGAGATATCCGGGCTGCGCTCGAAGCTCGCCAGAAGCGGAACGCCCTCGTCGCAGCCGTCTTCTGTCTGGTTCCGGAGGCAGATCTCCACTACCGGAAAGAGCATCGGGTCGGCCTCCCCACTGAACTTCTTCGCCTTGGTCAACGGCTTGAGCCAGAAGAAGTAGGGATTGCCCCCCTCCCCGTTGTTGCCGTCGACGAGGTCGAGCGACGGCTCGAGGAGTCCGCGCGGGATCTCTGTGTCATCGACCTCAGAGGTCGGCAGGTCCGTACAGGACGCGACTACGAGGCTGACGAACGCGAGTGCGAGAGGAAGGGTTCGCCTGTGCATGGTACTCCTCCGATATCGAATGGAGGCGGGAGGTCGGTGACGGGTCCGGTACGCGCGATGCGTGCTCCAGGATCAGAGTGCGATCGCGCGCCGTAGGCGGGACTTCGGCCGTTCACGGGATCAGAGGCCCATGAGGCGCTGAAAGTCGGGGTTTCCCTGTAGATCCCTCCACCACCAATGCGATGACCACTTCCAACCCACACGGTGCTCAGGGCTGGCGGTGAGGTAGATTCTGAGCCGATCCACCGCGGTCGCGGGGTCGCCGAGCTGCAGGTGTACGAGGGCCTCGTACCCGAGCAGCTCTCTGGTGGGATCGATGTCGGGTGAGGCCTGAGAGCGGGCTACGACGGCCAGCGCGCTGTCCGGCATCTGGGCCCGCGCGAGGACCATCGCCACGACCAGTTGGCTGGAGATCCGCTCCCGCTCCCGGTCCGACTCGGGCACCAAGGCCAGGTACTCCTCCATGATCTGCCAGGCGCGGTCCGGGTCCGGCTCCACTGCGCGAGTGCTCATGAGCCAGAGCTGGCACTCCGTGAACTCCGGTACGTCGGGAAAGCGGCGCCGGCCCTCGTCACAGTACCGGATACCGTCGCGGAAGTTTTCGAGGTCGTACGACGTCTCGTAGAGTCTGCGGAGCACGGACCGCGCAGAGCTCAGGAACTCGTCGGCCTCGAACGCTCTACGAGCGGCGAGGTTGGCGCCGACGATGTCGGGCACCTGCGAGTAGACGATGCTGAGGACGTTCCATGCGGCCGCGAGGGTCGGATCGAGGTCCGTGGCCTGCTCGAGGTCGTCGATTGCTGCCTGGAACAGTCGGTCCGCTTCGCTGGGTTCGGACGCGAGGCCCTGGGACCACATCATGTATCTGGCCAGTCCCCGCACGTAGAGTGCCCCCCCGTGACGGGGATCCCTGGCGAGCACCTCGTCCGTCCTTCGTTCGGCCAGCTCGAGCGCCTCTCGGGCCTCGATCGGCTCGTCGCGCGACAGTTCGCCCCAGCGGTAGGCGAGCCTGGCTCTCATCACGGGCGGCTCCAGCCACTCGGGGTCGATCTCCTCGGCCGCCGCGAAAAGAGAATCGGCCCGTCGGAATCCGATGATGAAGCCTTCGACGTCATCCTCACGAATGTGTTGCTCGGACTCTCTGCGCGCACGCATGCCGCGCTGGAACGTCGCCCAGGCGGCTACGTCGTCGGTGCCCCTTCGGGCGCGCCGCAGGGAGATCTCCGCGCCCATCCATGTGCGGAGCAGCTCGACGACCTGCTCGGCGAGTTCGTCCTGGAGCGCGAAGAGGTCGTCGGCCTCCTCCTCCACCGTCTGCCGCTGAAGCTCGGCCCCGCTCTCGCCGTCGATGAGCGCCACGCTGACCCGGACGGCGTCACCGCGCGGCTCCACCGATCCCTGGACGAGCGTCCCGGTCGAGAGGATTGAGGCGATGCTGTCCAGCGGGAGGGCCGTGTCACGGAACTGGGCGGAGCCGCTCGCGGAGATGACGTCCAGGGCCGAGACGTCCTTGAGCCGCTCGATGAGCGCCTCCGTGAGCCCATCGGCGACGTACTCGAGCTCGTTAGTGCGCGACAGGTCGCTGAAGTAGAGGACTCCGATGCGGCCGAGTTCGAGCATGCCCGATGATCCAGCGGCAATCGCTGCTTCCGCCCGTGCGCTCTGGATGGCCCTGTAACCGAAAAACACCGTGGCCAGAGCGACACCCGCCAGCAACGTGATCCCCAGGCGCGTCGCTTTTTGGCGTCCCTTCTCGCCGTGGTACCAACCCAGCACGATGCTGGCCGCGAAGCCACCCATGAAGAGAACGAAGCCGAGCCGGTAGACGATCTCGGGGAGGATGCCCCGCTCGACGAGCTCGCCCAAGACCTGCAACGCGACCCATGCAGACACCGCATAGGATGCCACGATCTGGACGATACGACGCTGCTTGAGCTCCAAGAAGAACGAAGCCATTGATGGGGCCCCCGGTTGGCGATCCGACTTTCCCACGGGTATCCCAGATCGACGGGCAACCGTCAACGTACCATCAAGTCGGCGACCTGTCCAACGGTCGCTTGCCTCCTCTGCTTGCCTCGGCCACCGAGGACCGGGGCGAGCCGAGCCTTACCTGTTCCCGCTCGCCCAGGTCTGATGAGGCTGCATGGGGAGGGAGACCCGACCCACGACCTCGAGTGAGTTTGGATCTAGCTTCACCACTTCTTTGGACCCGACCGCAGAGATCAGCAAGGCCCCGTCCGGTAGGCGAAGGAGGTGGCTGGGGACCGGTGGGGTCTCAATCTCGTCGACCCTCTCCAGCGTCCCGGGGTCGAGAACAGTTAGCGTGGAGGCCCCTCGGTTCGCGACGAAGAGCCGGACCGGATCACCGGCAAGCGCCACCGCGTGGGCGCCAGGCCCGGTATCCGCGGTGCCCAGAACTTGGAGCGTTCGGGTGTCGACACTGGCCACCCCGCCGCCGGATAGCGTGATGAAGAGGGTACCCCCGTCTTCAGCTATTGCGATGTGGCTTGGACTCCCATCCATGGCCTCGCGTGCCACGATCTCGAAGGCAGGAAGCGCGATTTTCACGATGCGGCTCGGGTTCAGAGTCGTACTGTAGAGGAACGCTCCGTCCGGGGAGACCGCCACGTAGTACGGCGTACCCTCCGTCGTGATGTTGGCCACCGCACGACTTTCCGGATCGAACGCGGCTATTCCCCGCGGCCTATCGGCCCCAGTGCCCCCGGACCCCCACGTCAGATAGAGGCGGTCGCCCGAAGGATCTATCGCAGCGTGGTGAGCCGGCGCATCCAGCCCGATCACGTCGATGACGCTGCCGGAGCGGACGTCGATCACCGAGATCGCCTGGTCCGCCCGCGAGAGGCTCAGCGCGTACGCGCGACTGCCGTCGGGTGAGATGGCGGCACCATGAGCCGTGGCCAGCCCTTCCACGGTTCTGATCAACCTGAATGTCGACAGGTCGATGAGCGCCAGGGCTCCCGGCGATACCCCGGCGACAGCCGCGACAGGCGGTAGTACCGCATCGACGTCCTGCGCACCCACCTGAGAGGGCCTCAGGAGTCCCGCCGGCGACAGAAGAAAGAAGGGAATCAAGGTCACTAGAATCTGTCTCATCGTTCGTATCCTTTCCGCGAAGGGCCCGACATCACCGACACCCATGCGATCTATAGCCGGAACAGGTAGCTGAGCTTCATGAAGAACCCGTCGTTCACCCGCCGGATGTTCCGGAAGGAGAAGGCGCTCGATTCACTCAGGCTAGAGCCGTACCCAGCGAAGATCACGGTCCCGGGGGTCGGGCGGTACGAGAAGAGCCAATCCACCCGGAGATCGTTCGTGCTCACCGGGGTAGACCGGGTATAGCTTCCTGACGTGGGATCGCGGAACAGGATCGGGGCATCCGTTTCCGGATCCCGGAGCGCGTCACGGGTCTGAGCCTTGTATTGTGCCACCAGGCGAATGAATATGGGCCGAGAGATCTGGTATTCGATCTTGAGCCGCGGGATGTTGGCCGTCGACAGGCGCGATCCGTCGCGCTCGCGGTTCAGTCTTGCGTGCGTGTAACGCAGCTCGGTGCGGATCTGGCCGGTGGGGCGCCAGGTAATGGTCGTGCTGACCGAGAGGGAGTTACCTCTCGCGGGCTCGAAGAAGGTGACCGCCTTACCAATACGCACATTGGCTCGGGCCGCGAAGGTGGGAAATTGAGGGGTCGCCAGTCCAAAACCCATGCTAAAGACATCTCCGATACGACCCGGTACCGAGAAGGACACCGTGTCGGCTCCTGTCGCCGTCGGCTGCTCGACTGCGTAACCCGAGTAGAATTCCGGATCGAACCTCACCGTTTCCCAGGCGGGCGTCGCACCCAGTTGCCACCCGCCCCTAAGCGTGAAGAAGTTCCTGATCCGGGCCGACGTCTCGAGCGGCCCCATACCGTCGAAGAGCTCTCGGTAGTCCCACACGCCCCTCAACATGACGTGGGCAGACCAGGTCTCGAGGAGCGCCCCGGGCTGTCCGTACATGGAGATCCGGTTGGCGAAGATCGGCTCGACAACTCCGGTTCTGGGCACAAAGCCGCTGGCGGCGACGAAGTCGGGGTGAATGCCTCTGACACCGTAGCGGAAACCCCAGCTGCGCCCGGTCCGGTCCACAGAAAGGTCCCAGAGCGATCCCCGTCGCAACACTCCTTCAGCGCGCGTACCGCTTCCGGCAAACTGCGCCGAGACCGTGTACATGCGGCCGAAGACGATACGGGTGTCGGCCTCCACCACACGGTTGTACCCGGCGCCCTCGGTCCGGTCGGTATAGGTCACTCCGAGCGTCGAGTTTTCGCCGACGTCCCGCCGAATCCGTGCGACGTTGAAGATCGGATAGTCCCCGCCCGAGGGGCCGCGGCTACGTTGGTCCGCCGAGGAGAGGATACCGACGCTGATGCCCGCGACCTTCCCGGTGATTTTAACCCCGCCGACCGGATTGCGGATGCGGCGCATGTAGATGAGTTGATTGGGGGTGTCGAACATCTCGATCCCCTCGAGGAAGAAGGGACGCTTTTCCGGGAAAAAAAGCGCGAAGCGTTCGTTGATGGTGACCTGACCCACATCGGCCTCGACCTGGGAGAAGTCCGGGTTGGCGGTAGCATCCAGGGTGAGATTCTCCGTGACCCCCCAGCGGACGTTTCCTCCGATTTCAGGCGTGCCGTCGTATCTCCATCCAGAGGGACCGGGCTGACCGGCAATCTTGCCTGTCGCGAAGGGATTGAGACTCAGTGCGAGGCCTCGCCGGAGGCCCGTAAGCCCGGTCAGCGTGCCGGACTGGGCGAGAAATGACGCATTGGCTCTCCGTGCGGGAACCCAGGTGTCCTGATATCCGGAGTGCTGCACCTTCCGGATGATGTTGAGCGCCCAATCCTGTGTCTCCCGGGCCTGGTATCGGAGACTCTTGAACGGAACGAATACCTCGACTTCGTACCCGGCCTTCGTGAGTCGGCCCTTTGATTCGAAGAAGAAGTCGGGGTTGAGGTCAACGTTCTCGAAGCGCCCACCGGCGCCCGGGCCCCCCGCCATTCCCATCGCTCCCTCGCTCCTGATGCCGTCGGCCTGTACACCGAGGGGGTTGACGCCGAGGACGAAGGCACGGCGACGGTCGTTGAACGTGTCGAGGAGAATCTGGACGTAGTCGTCGGTATCGATCTTGTCGCGGTCGGCCAAGGTGGCGTTGACGGCGCCGCCATGGGCCTCGTACGCTCGAACCCCGAAGTAGATTCCGGTCGGAGCGTACCAGACGAGAACATGGGTGGAGTCGGAAGCCGGGGGGCCGTCGACCGGCATGTACTGGGAGAAGCCCGTCAGCATGGCGGCGACGTCCCAGGCGGGCTCATCCAACACTCCGTCGATGGTCGCGACCGCATCGATCCGCGGGGGTGCCACCGTGAGGTCGCCGGCTCGACCATTGTAGACCGGGTGCTCGCCGCCGCCGCTTGTTAGTAACGCTACGAGCAATAGGAGCATGTGGAGTCCCGTCTCGTCCTGTCCGGAGGGCGTGGCGGCACTTCATCAAGGTGGATCGGGAGTGTGAGGCCGTTCGAATGGCGACGCGTTCAGGGCCCGCCCGCCTCTCGGCCAATGAGCCACGAGACTCCGATCACGCTTCCTAGGTGCCGCAAGCAACCACGAAGAATGAAGAACCCTGCGTGAAGGAACGCTGAGGTCGACGTGAAGCAATCCTCATCTAGCGCGGTCGAGGCTTAGGGCGAGGTCAGCCGCTGCCGGGCAGGCCGGCGAGCCGCCCCTCGATCTCCGCCATGCGTTCCTCGGCCTCCGGCAGCCCGGCCACGAGCAGCCCGTGCGGCTCGAGTAATCCGTAGAGCGGAAGGGCCCGCTCGAAGGACGAGCGTGCGTCCTCCCACCTGTCCTCCATCTGTGCCTGGAGGCCGTCCAGGTACAGCACTTCCGCCACCAACCAGCAACGCCCCGGCTCCACGTCTCCCGTCGGTGCGACGAGCATCCTCACCGTCTCGGGCGAAGCAGCCTTGGCCAAGTCGAGGTCGAACCCGATACTCCCTACTGCCTTCTGCAGCCGGCCCTGGACTTCCTCCCGGCCGACCTTCCCACCCAAAATCATGCTCCTCAGCACGATCAGCGCAGCTCCCAGTTGCTCGATCAAGCGCAGGATCCAATCGGTCTGTGCCATAGGCGGGCTACTCTGCTCTCAGCATCTTCAACGGATCGACTCTCCCGGCACGCACCGCGGGCATCGCGCTTAAGACCGCGGCCCCCACGACACACAGCATGCGCACATCATTATAACGTGACAGGGTCGAACCCTCTCAGACCGAACACGGTGTTCGCGGCGAGCGCTACACTCTCGGTCGACGGCCCTATGTGGTCCGCCTATATTGCCCACCAACGCTCACGCCAACCTGTCGGCGGCTCGAGCAAGATGACCCTGGAACGCCGGAGGTGGATTGAAGCGGATTCTCGTGACGGGCGCCGGCGGACAGATCGGCGCCTGGCTGGTCCCCGCCCTGAGGGAGAGGTACGGGTCGGAGGCCGTCATGGCGACGGATATTCGCACTCCCGCTGATGCACACCTGGACGGAGGCCCCTTCCAGATCCTGGACTGCACGGACCAGAGCGCGCTGGGCCATGCGACCATCCGCCACAACGCCGACGCGATCTATCACCTGGCCGCCATTCTCTCGGCTGTCGGGGAGAAGGATCCTCGGCTGGCCTACAACGTCAACATGGGCGGACTGCACGCCGTCCTTGAGGTCGCGCGGTCGCAGCAGTGCGCGGTGTTCACGCCCAGCTCGATAGGCGTCTTCGGAGCCGAGACTCCGCGTAATCCAACCGCCCAGGATACCATCACTCGGCCGACCACAATGTACGGCATCACCAAGGTGGCCGGGGAGTTGCTCTGCGACTACTACCACCAGCGCTACGGCGTCGACACCCGTGGAGTGCGTTATCCCGGCTTGATCTCATACGGTGCCCCCCCTGGTGGCGGTACCACGGACTGGGCGGTGGACATCTTCCACCACGCCGTGCGGGACGGCAGCTATACCTGCTTCCT
>BTRA01000087.1:0-12404 GCA_036986155.1 Gemmatimonadota bacterium
CTCGCCGCCCTCGACGACGCCGAGCCCCGCTGGGCCGCGCTTCGGGAACGGGCCGATCAGATCGCAGCTTGTCCAGCGCGCTTCGCCCACTTTGCACTGGGGTACATGACGAGTTCGGAGTGGGTCAGGTTCTGCGCCCTCCACTCGGCTCACCACCTCGCAGTGGTCAGGGACGTTACGGATCCCTAGGCGCCGTCATCCTGAGGCCACGTCTCCAACTCCGCACGTACTCCCTTGTGCCCCCACGCGGTGACGGGCCACCTTTCGGAATCCTCCGAATTCCGGCTGTGGCATAGGTGAACCGATGGTGACCTTCACGCTCAATGGGCAACCCCGCGAGGTTGACGTTCCAGGCGACACTCCCCTCCTCTGGGTGATTCGCGACACGGTCAAGCTCACGGGCACGAAGTTCGGCTGCGGGATCGGCCAGTGTGGGGCGTGCACCGTCCACTTGAACGGCAAGGCCGTTCGATCATGCCAGACTCCGATCGGAGCCGTGGCCGGGGCCGACGTGATGACCATCGAGGGGCTCTCGCCGGACGGCGATCACCCGGTCCAGCGGGCGTGGGTCGAGGAGCAGGTTCCGCAGTGCGGATACTGCCAGTCGGGTCAGATCATGTCGGCTGTGGCGCTGCTCGCGCAGACCCGCCGCCCGACCGATGAGGAGATCGACGGGGCGATGTCCGGTAACCTGTGTCGGTGTGGTACCTACAACGCGATTCGGCGGGCAATCCATCGAGCGGCGGAGCTTTCCGCCGATTGGCCGGTTCTTGTTGCTGAGGCGGAGCAGGGAGGTGACCGATGAGCGATCAACGCGCCGTCACCGACCGGGATGGCGTGGACCCGACCGTTGAGTCCAGCGGTGTATCGCGGCGGACGTTCATCAGGATCGTGTCCGTCGCCGGCGCGGGGCTGACGTTGGGTGTCACCTACAAGGTGGTTATGGGGTCCGTCGATGAACCTGCCACGGATGCCGCGTTCGCGCCGGACGCTTGGCTGCGCATCGACGAGGACGGTGCGGTCACCATCATGGTGAACAAGTCCGAGATGGGGCAGGGCATCACGACTGCATTGCCGCAGCTCCTCGCCGAAGAGCTCGAGGTGCCACTGGAGCGCGTGGATTTCGCGTTCGCTCCGGCCCACCCGGCCTACCGGATGCCACCGATGGGAATGCAGCTCACGGCTGGTAGCACGAGCGTGATGACATCCTGGGAGCCACTCCGGCGGGCCGGCGCGACGGCGCGCTGGATGCTTCGCGAGGCGGCCGCTCAGATGTGGGGTGTCGCCCCCGACCAGGTGAGCATGGCCGACGGCTCGGCGATTCATCCTGATGGATCGTCGCTGTCGTATGGTGAGCTGGCCGTAACCGCGGCCACGATCGCCGTCCCGACGTCGGTCCCGCTCAAGGACCCGTCGGAGTTCCGGCTCATCGGCACCTCGCCGCCACGCCTGGACATCCCGCTCAAGACGACGGGCCAGGCGGTCTTCGGCATGGACGCGGGCCCTTCCGACGCCCGCGTGGCGGTCATTGCCCGTTCGCCGATCTTTGGGGGCGTGCTGCGCTCCTTCGATCCGGCGCCCGCCCTTGCGGTCGAGGGTGTCGACGAGGTGGTGGAGGTGGCTGCGGGGGTCGCCGTCGTGGCCAACGGCTACTGGGTCGCCAAGAAGGGTCGTGACGCCCTCCGCATCGAGTGGGACGAGGGAGAAGGCAGTGTGTTGGACGATGCCGAGATCTCCCGGAGGTTCCAGGCGGCGGTCGAGAGTGGTGGAAAGGCCGCGCGCGACGACGGAGATGTGGATGTCGCCATGGTGGATGCAGGCACTGTCGTGAGCTCGACCTATTCTTTGCCGTACCTGGCGCATACCACCATGGAGCCCATGAACTGCACGGCCGTCGTCCAGGACGGCCACTGCACCGTGTGGGCACCGACCCAGTTCCAGGACGCACCTGGAATCATAGGCGGCGGCTCCCGGCAGGCCGCGGCCAAGGCCGCTGGTCTCGACGAGGACAAGGTGGAGCTCCACACCACTTTTCTGGGCGGCGGCTTCGGCCGGAGAGCAGAGCGGGACTTCGTGATCGAAGCGGCCGAGTTGGCCTCCAAGGTGGCCGGCCCTGTAAGAGTAATCTGGCCACGTGAGGACGACGTTCAGCATGACTACTACCGGCCGGCCTCGTATCACGAGTTGTCCGCCGCCTTGGACGAGGCGGGCAGGCCGATCGCGTGGCGACACGAGATGGCGCTTCAGTCCATCATGGAGAACTGGATCCCGGGCTGGCTGCCCAAGTTCGTGGCGAGTTGGGCGGGGTTCACGCCCGGTGGAGTCGACCCGACCGCAGTGGAAGGCGCTGAGAACCATCCGTACCTGATTCCCAACGTGCGGGTGTCCTGGGCGGATGTGCCGCTCCCCATCCCCATCGGGTTCTGGCGCTCCGTGGGCAATTCACACAATGGGTTCGTGGTCGAGTCGTTCGTGGACGAGCTGGCCCATTCGGCCGGCCAGGATCCCTACCAATACCGTCGTGCGATGCTCATGGATCAACCGCGTCACCAGGCCGTGCTGGACGCGGTGGCCGAGATCTCCGGGTGGGACACGGCCCCCCCGGAGGGCCGCGCGAGAGGAATCGCCGTGGTGAGCTCGTTCGGCTCGTACGTGGCTGAGGTAGCCGAGGTTTCGGTTGAGGCCGGCAGGCTTCGCATTCACAAGATTTGGTGTGCGACGGACTGTGGCGTGGTGGTGAACCCCGGCATCGTTCGGGCCCAGATGGAGAGCGCCATCGTTTACGGCCTGACTGCCGCTCTCTACGGGCGGATCAGCATCGAAGGGGGCCGGGCGGTCCAGAGCAACTTCCACGACTACCCCATGCTCCGCATGAATGAAGCGCCGGAGGTCGAGGTGGTGCTCGTGCCCAGCGGCGACCCACCCGGAGGGGTCGGTGAGCCCGGCCTGCCGCCCGCCGCGCCGGCGGTCACCAACGCGCTGTTCGCGCTGACGGGGCAGCGAATCAGAGACCTGCCAATCAGGTTGGGGTGAGGGCTGCTACTCCCCCAACCCGGCTACCGTCAGCTGATCGAGCGCTCAGCTTTGTGCGTGCCCCACTTCTCGAACCACTTTCTCGAGTAGAGTTGCGTGCGCATGAAATTCGACGGGTTGGACCCGGTGCCGTGCCGTTCGTTCTGATAGCGGATCATCACGGTTGGAACGCCGAGGTACTGAAGCGCCTGATAAAACTCCTCGGTTTGACCCATCGGAGTGCGTAGGTCCTTCTCGCCGGTCATCAGCATGGTGGGCGTCTTGACGTTCTCCACATAGAAGATGGACGAGCGGTCGATCCACTCCGTCGCATCCTCCCAGAACGGTGTCTCGAACGTACGCGCGTAACTGATCGCGTCCGAGGTGCCCATGGCGGACATCCAGTTGACGATGGGGTAGTGAGCCGAAGCGGCGGCGAAGCGGTCCGTGTTGCCGACGATGTACGTCGTAAGGATACCGCCGCCCGAACAGCCGTACACGAAGAGGTTGTCCTCGTCGATGTAACCGCGTGAGAGCATCTCGTCCACGCCGCGCATCAAGTCGGGCATGTCTGCGCCCGGGTAGTCGTGGTTGATTGCGTTGGCGAACTCGGTGCCGTAACCGGTGCTTCCACGCGGGTTCGTGTACAGGATTACATAGTCGTTCGCCGCATGCTCCTGGAACGCGAAATTGAACCCCCCGTTGTACATGCCGTGTGGTCCGCCGTGGATGGAGAGCATGAGTGGGTACTTGCGGGACGCATCGAACTCGGGCGGTTTCACGATCCAGCCCTGAATACGGAACTGATCCGAGTCGTACCAGATCTCCTCGACCTCGCCAAGCGTCACACCATGCAGCACGTCGGCGTTGACCTCGGTGAGGCGTGTCACGCTGAAATAGAGGCCACTCCCGTCTGGCGCCCACCGCATGCCACGGGACTGCCCGTCGTATTCTCCTGAGATCATCCTCGAGCCGGAGCCGTCCCGGTTCATCACGAAGATCTGCTGATTGCGATACGTGTCGTCGTGCTCGTCGCCCGCGGTGTAGGCGATCAGCTTGCCGTCCGGAGAAGGTACTGGGCCGCCGTCAGGTCCGCGCCGGTTGGTGAGTTGGCGAATGTCGCCCGTGGCGACGGTCACGGCGTAGATCTCCGACTCCTGCCAGTTCGCGGGGCGGGCCCAATCCTCGGCCCGATTCAAGGTGAAGTAGATCTCGGTGCCGTCGGGGCTCCACGCGACACCATTGTGATTCCAGTCGCCGTCGGTGAGTTGTCGAGGGGTTCCACCCTCGGCCGGCACCACGAACAGGTGCGTCCAACCGGTGTCGATGTAGCCAGAGGGTCGCGCTTGTACCCGGCCCGCTCCACGATCTTGGGTTCACCCGTCCACTTCGCTCCGTCGGGACGCGCCGGCAGGTCCACGCCCGCGAAGTCTGCGCGATCGTCTACCCGGGCGGTGAACGCGATCCAGTTCCCGTCGGGCGACCATCGGGCCCCGCTGCCCTCCAGCAGCTGGCGATTTCGGGAGCCGTCCGCGTTCATGATCCAGAGCGAGGATCTCCGGCGATCGTTCAGCTTGTCGATCCAGCCACGGGTGTACACGATTGCGGCGCCGTCCGGCGAGATCTGCGGGTTCGAGACAAACTCCATGTCGAGGTACGTCTCGAGCGAAAGCCGCTGGACGTCGGGATCCTGCCCATGGCCTCCGCCGGGGCTGGAAACACCAGGATCAGTGCGACGAGGGTCCAAAGAGGGAAGGGTCGGCGCGGCATCGTGCGCTCAGGCAGGTGGACCGCCTACAAACATCGGAGGCAGTCCGGCTGCCGGTGAACGTACGGGCCCCAGTGCGGTGGCTACAAGCCCACCGCGCCTAATCGTGAATCCTGCCGCTCGTCCTCGGGTTCGACCTCAGGACGGTCGTTTCGAGACATTAGCCCCCCATCTCCAACCCTGGTGAGACGACGTATATTGTCAGCGCCGCAAGCACACACACCACACGAGGCCTGGAACGACGCTCATGATCTCCATTCACCGACATACGAGACCGATTTCGGTAGCAGCTGCGCTACTGATTTCGATCGGATCGACAGGGTGCTCCAACCTTAGTAATACTCAACGGGGTGCCGTCATCGGCGCCGGTGCCGGTGGGGTGGTGGGCGCCATGGTCGGAGGTGCGGCCGGATCGACGACCAAGGGTGCGATCATCGGGGCCGTGGTTGGTGGCGCGGCCGGCGCACTGATCGGTCGCCGGATGGACGACAAGGCCAGGATTCTGGCGAATGAACTCGACGGAGCGACGGTCGAACGTGTTGGCGAGGGGATCCTGGTGACGTTCGACTCGGGCGTGCTCTTCGACTTCGATTCATCAGCACTGCGGCACGAAGCGCGGGCCAACCTCGGCGAACTGGCTAGGGTGTTGAGCGCCGAGATCGGCGACTACCAGTTGCTGGTGGCTGGGCATACCGATGCGTCCGGCTCCGAGGAGTATAATCAGCACCTCTCCGAGCGTCGGGCGGAGCAAGCCGCCACGTTCCTGGCGGAGAGCGGCCTTCCGGCGAGTCAGGTCCGGACCGTCGGCAGAGGCGAAATGGAGCCCATTGCTTCGAACGAGACTGAAACCGGCCAGGCGCAGAACCGGCGCGTCGAGTTCGCTATTTTCGCCAGTGAGGCGTTCAGGGAGCAGGCGAGGCGCCGGGCCGGCTAAGACAGGTGGCGCCCCCGGACCTCGGCGAACTTCTCTGGGTCACGGCGAGAGTTGTCCCGGGAGTGCGCCACACCCGTATAGTTTCCCGGTCCATGATCGCCCGGATCCACTGGAGTGTGCCAGGAGCTTTACGCATCCGCGCAGCAACCGAATGTCCGTCCCCCTGTTCGCGGGGCTGCTCCTCGGCCCAGCGGTGCTTTCTGCCCAGTACGTGCCGGACCGCGGTGATGCTTGGGAGATTCGCCGCCCTGATCAAGTCGGCATGGATGTGGTAGGAGTTCAAAAGGCTGTGGACTACGCGGTGGCACATGAGGCCCGGCAGCCCCGCGATCAAGAGGAGGGCCAAAAACCGATCCTTTGGACGTGAGCCGTTCGGGTTCGGAATCGGCCCGTACAGAGTGCGTGGCGCCGCGACGGGCATAATCGTCCGTCACGGCTATATCGTGGCCGAATGGGGAGACACTCGGCGCGTGGACATGACGCGCAGCGTCACGAAGTCGTTTCTCTCCACCACGGTTGGCCTGGCCTGGCAGGACGGACTGATCGGCTCACTGGATGATTTGGCGAGTCGCTATATGGCGCCGGTCGATCTTCCTCCGGGCGATGGGGAACCCGGCATCGACCGGGTAGGGTTCGGTAAGCCGGACCTCGCCACCCTCTTCAACACGGAGCACAACCGGCAGATCACCTGGGACCACCTTCTCCGCCAGACTTCGGACTGGGAGGGCACGCTATGGGGCAAGCCCGACTGGGCCGACCGACCCGACCGCGATCCGTCGACGTGGACCACGCGGGTGCGCCCCGCGCCCGGCACACTTTTCGAGTACAACGACACCCGCGTGAACCTCCTCGCCCTTGTGGCCACCGGCGTTTGGCGGAAGCCGCTTCCCGAGGTGCTGAAGGAGCGGGTGATGAATCCAATCCGCGCCTCTCCTACGTGGCGCTGGCACGGCTACGAGAATTCGTGGATCACGCTGGATGGTCGCTTGGTGCAGTCCGTGAGCGGAGGCGGGCACTGGGGTGGGGGTATGTTCATCAACGCACGGGATCAGGCCAGGTTCGGCCTGCTTACTCTCCGGCGCGGTCGTTGGGGGGACGAGCAACTTCTGGCCGAGGAGTGGTTCGACATGGCTACCACGCCCTCATCTGCGAACGGCACCTACGGGTTCATGAACTACTTCCTGAACCTGCCGAACGCCCAGGGCACGAAGCGTTACCCCAGCGCGCCGGCGTCGGCCTACGCTCATCTCGGCAACGGCACCAACATGGTGTACGTCGATCGTGAGAACGATTTGGTCGTCGTGGCGCGCTGGATTCCTGGGCGTGACATTGATGAACTCCTGAGGCTGGTGATCGAGTCGATCGAGTAGGGGAAAGACTCGTGAGCTGGGACTACGCCTCGCCGTCTTCGTTCGCCACAATAGTGAACACGCCTGTTCTCCGGCGCTCCTCGAGGATCCGCTCCACCTCCCGGTGTCCAACCAGAAGTTGCTCCATATCGTCGGAGAGGCCCTGAGCCGCCTCGAGCTCCATGGTCAGGCTCTCCACGGTCCCGCTCCCCGCGTGCATGTAGAGAAGGCCGAGTCGAATGGTCTCCAGGGCCGCCACGGCCTCACGGAGTTTCTTAGGGCCTCGTCCCGGGTGGCCTCGACACTCATCCTCACCCGCGCGTGCTCCCCGGTGGAAGGGCGGGGAGGGTCGTTATTACCGATCTGGGCCAGGACCGCGATCCCGAAGTCAGTGACCATCGCCCGCCCCGACGCCTGCTCGAGGAGAATGTTGTCGGGTTTCACATCCCGATGGACCGCGCCATGAAGGTGGGCGTGGCCCAAGGCCCAAGACACTTCCCGCAAGAGCCGCCTGGAGGGGGAGGGACTCAGGGGATGGGTGGGAGAGTGAACTCGGCAGGATGAATCTACGATTGCGCGGAGAGGAGACTCGTCGCAAGGACTCTGGTCGATCCAGTGAAGGTCGCGACGCCCTCACAGTGCTTCTGCGTGTTCTTACACGCGGCCGGCCCATTGCGCGACCACCGAGTTTGCCCCCAAGGTACGGGCTCGAATCGCACCATTTTGGGAGGACACCATGCGCCAAGTGATCAGGCCTCTTTCGTGCCTGACTATTGCCCTTGCCGTCGCCAGTTGTGCCGGCCCGGACCAGGGCGAGGAATCCGACACTGAACTCGTGGAACGCGCGCGAGCAATCCACGAGCGGGTAATCACCATCGACACCCACGTCGACATCGAATCGAACTTTGCCACGGACGAGGTGGACCCGCTCAATGCGGACCGGCAGGTGACGCTCGAGAAGATGCGGGAGGGCGGGCTCAACACGGCGTTTTTCGCCGTCTATGTGGGTCAGACGGAGCGCACGCCGGGGAACTACGAGCAGGCCAAGGCAGACGCGATGACCAAGTTCGAGGCAGTCCACCGCATGGCCGACGAGATGTACCCGGATCAGATCGAAATCGCCTATAGCGCTGACGACGTCGAGCGCATCCACGCGGCGGGCAAGCTCGTGGCTGCCATCGGCATCGAGAACGGATACGCAATCGGCAAGGATCTCTCGCTGCTCGAGAGGTACCACGAGTTGGGTGGGCGCTACATCACGCTGGCGCACAACGGGCACAACGACATCTCGGACTCCGGTAACCCACGCCCGGATCTGGGCGACGCCACGGAGGAGCACGGTGGGCTCAGCGAGTTCGGCGAGCAGGTCGTGGCCGAGATGAACCGCCTAGGCATCCTGGTCGACATATCGCACATTTCCAAGGATGCCAGCCTACAGGCCATGCGGGTGTCGCGTGCGGCGGTCATCGCGTCGCATTCGAGCACCAAGGCCTTGGCAGATGTGTCCCGCAACCTGGACGATGAGCAACTGATGGCGCTCAAGGAAAACGGTGGCGTCATGCAGACCGTCGCGCTTGGCAGCTTCGTGAAGGTGCAGCCACCGGAGTATGATGAGGCGGTGCGAGCCATCCGTGAGGAGATGGATATCAGCGACGGCCGCGAGGGAGTGATGCGCCTCGACCCGGAGCGGCGGACCGAGTACGATCGGCGCGTTGGGGAGCTCGACGAAGTCTGGCCTCCGGCTAACCTCCAGGACTATGTGAACCACATCGATTATGCGGTGGACTTGATCGGCATCGACTATGTGGGCATCAGTTCAGACTTCGATGGGGGTGGGGGTATCGTTGGCTGGAGAGACGCCAGCGAGAGCCTCAACTTGACCGTCGAACTCGTGCGTCGCGGGTACACCGAAGACGACATCAGGAAGCTGTGGGGCGGCAATACGCTCCGCGTGTGGCGTGAGGCGGAAAAAGTCGCCGCCGAGATGCAGGGGGAAGGATAACAGTTGACGACGTCGTCTCGAGACTTCGGAGCGAACGAGTGGGGCCTGATTCTCGGGGGCTCGAGCGGCTTCGGGCTCGCCACGGCCCACAAGCTCGCTCAGCACGGCCTCAACCTGTGTATCGTGCACCGGGACCGGCGCGGAGCCATGGGCCGCATCGAGCCAGAGTTCGAGCGCATCAAGAGCCACGGCATCAAGGTGCTCACCTTCAACAAGGACGCTCTGAGCACCGAGATCCGGGGCGAGATACTCGATGAGCTCGCCGAGGCGATGGGGTCAGAGGGGAGAATCCGGGTCGTCCTCCACTCGATTGCGTTCGGCAATCTGAAGCTGGTGGCACCCGAGTCCCCACCCGGTGACGAGGCTCGCATGCGCCTGGCCGAGGCCCTCGGGACAGACGAAATCGCGCTCGCGGAGGCGGTGGACGGGCTGTTCGAGGAGGGAGTGGACGGCCTGCAGGGAATTGCCTCCGCCCCGGAGTATTCTTCGTCCGCCTTCCTCGAGGACGAGGATATGGTGCGTACCATCTACGCGATGGGCACCAGCCTGCTCTCGTGGACCCAGGAACTGCTTTCGCGAGGCCTATTCGCCTCGGACGCCCGTGTGATGGGGCTCACTAGCGAGGGGAACGAGGTGGCGTGGAAGGGTTACGCGGCTGTGGCGGCTGCCAAAGTGGCCCTCGAGTCGGTGTCCAGGTCGATTGCGGTCGAGATGGCCCCCCACGGTATCCGCTCCAACATCGTCCAGGCGGGTGTCACGGATACACCGGCCCTACGCATGATCCCGGGCAGTGCCCACCTGAAGGCACAGGCACGCACGCGCAACCCGTTCGGGCGGCTTACCGAGCCGGTCGATGTGGCGAACGCGATCTACCTCCTCTCGCTGCCCGAGGCGGCTTGGATAAACGGGACCATCATCCGCGTAGACGGCGGTGAGCGTATCTCCGGGGTGTCACGATGACGTTGTACCTGCACGGATTGGGGCATTTTCATCCCGACACGGAGATCACGAACCAGTTCCTGACCGACCTCGACATCGGCACGAACGACGAGTGGATCATGGAGCGCGTCGGGATTGAGAGTAGGCGCACCGTGATGTCGCTCGACTACATCCGCGAAACCCGCAACCTTGACCCGTCCGGGGCGGCGGAGGCGACCCTCTTCCCGCACTCCATGACGGGCAGGCTCGCGGCCGAGATGGCGCTCGAGCGGGCCGGGCTAGCCAAGGAGGACGTCGGCCTGGTCATCGCCGGCTCCAGCCGGCCCGGCACGCTCTCGCCCGCGGACGCGTGCAACATCGCCGAAGCGCTCGGCATGGAGGTGCCCGCCTTCGACATCAACTCGGCGTGCACGAGCTTCAACGTAGCGCTCTTCATGCTCGCCGGGATGAGGCCCGAGGCCCTCCCGGAGTTTGTCCTGCTCGTCACCCCGGAGAGCCTCACCACAACAGTCGACTATTCCGACCGGTCCGCTTCGGTACTGTGGGGCGATGCGACCTCCGCCGCAGTCGTGTCGACCAAGGTGCCCTCACGCATGCAGATCCTGGGGAATACGTTCGACTCGAGTCCAGCGGGCGCGGGCAAGGTGGTCGTGCCCCACTTTGGCCATTTCAGGCAGGAAGGCCGTACGGTTCAGATGTTCGCAATCAAGCGGACCATAAGGGGACTCAAGCGACTCCGGGCAGACCACCACCAGGAGGAGCGTGAATTCCACTTCATCGGCCACCAGGCGAACCTTCGGATGCTCGAGACCGTCTGCCTGAGGGCCGGCGTCGACGACGACCACCACCACTTCAACGTCGTCGACTATGGCAACACGGGATCGGCGGGTTCTCCGTCGGTGGTCTCAATGAACTGGGACCGGTGGACCGACCTTGACGACATCGGGATCGTCGGTGTCGGCGCAGGCCTTTCGTGGTCTGGATACGTGCTCCGATTCGGGGAGGCACCGTGAAGTACGACGAGTTCAGGGAGCGGAGTCACTTCAACCAGGACGAACTGCTCGCCCTGGCCCACGGACGCCTGATCGATGACCCTCCCGACGGATTCAGAGCGCGACTTCCCACCCCCCCAATGTTGATGGTCGACCGAGTGGTGGAGATGAGCCGCGACGGCCGTCGCGGCCGCGTCGTCGCCGAGCGAGATATCCGGCGTGACGACTGGTTCTTCCAGTGCCACTTCCTGGGAGATCCCGTGCAGCCGGGCTGCCTGGGTGTGGACGCCGTGTGGCAGCTCATGGGCTTCTTCTGCGCCTGGAACGGCGCCGTGGGGACCGGCCGCGCGTTGGGATGCGGAGAGGTGGAGTTCTCCGGCCAGATCAGGCCCCACGACAACGTCGTTCGCTTCGAAATCGACATTGTACGCTACCAGGATCTCCCGAAATCGGGTTCGGCGGTGGCCATCGGTGACGCCCGTGTGCTGGTGGATGGCGAGCAGATCTACGACATCCGCCGGGCGAGGGTTGGGGTCTTCCGCGACATCGATTATCCTGATTACCCCTGGCCGTCCCTGCATTCCAGGGGTGGCAGGATGGGAGAATGACGGGGTCCGACTCGGGTGGAGTGGTGCTCCGCCCCGACGAGGTGCTGGAGTTGTTGCCCCAGCAGGAGCCCTTTCGGTTCGTGGACGAGATCATCGAGGTCGATGAAGAGCATATCAAGGCACGCTATCGGTTCCGGCCCGAGTCGGAGTTCTATCGCGGGCACTTTCCGGGCAACCCCATGACGCCGGGCGTGATCCTTCTCGAAGCGATCGCCCAAGTCGGGGTTGTGGCCCTGGGCATCTTCCTGATCGCGCAGGATAGGGGCAGGGCCGAGGTCGAGCGCACCATCTCGCTGTTCACCGACGCAGAGGTCGACTTCTCGGGCATCGTGAAGCCGGGCGATGCGGTTACCATCTCGGCCACCAAGGTGTTCTTCCGGCGTGGCAAGCTCCGCTCCAAGGCGGAGATGACGCTCGACGACGGCAGCGTGGTGTGTGCGGCCACGATTTCGGGGATAGGAGTGCCCCGGTGAGCCGCCGTGTCGTGATCACCGGGATGGGCGTCGTCGCGCCCAACGGTGTGGGCCTGGAGGCCTACGAGATCGCGCTTCGCGAGGGACGGTCGGGCATCCGGCATTTCCCGCAGCTCGAGGAGCTCAAGTTCGGCTGCACGGTGGGAGGCATGCCCCAGGGCGTGGACGAGATAGCCCAGGAGTACTTCGCCCAGGACGAGCTGTTCGCCATGAACTCGAGCCACCGCTACGGGTGCATCGCGGCGGTGGACGCATGGACCGACGCGGGTTTCGAGCGACCGGACCCGAACGACGACCGCGTCAACTGGGAGGCCGGGGCCATCATCG
>BTRA01000088.1:0-11960 GCA_036986155.1 Gemmatimonadota bacterium
CTCCCGAAGGGCTCTCCCGTTTCTACGTTGATCCGGAGGAGAGGGCCCACGGCCCCGAGGATTCGGTTGGGGCTACCTGGATGACTCGGGAGGATCGCGACTCCGAGATTCAGGATTATGTGCTGTATCTCGATCGGGTCCATGATAGGGTCATGTCCGAGC
Source organism: Gemmatimonadota bacterium (assembly GCA_036986155.1). GTDB lineage: Bacteria > Gemmatimonadota > Gemmatimonadetes > Longimicrobiales > Gaopeijiaceae > JACZXQ01. The sequence goes on from BTRA01000088.1 coordinate 163, forward strand.
TCGACGGCGTCGCCCCATCCGTCGTGGTGCTAGGCTTCTCTCAGGGAGTGCACACCGTGAGCCGGTGGGTCACGCTCGGGAAGGTGCGCCCCGCTGCCCTGATTCTGTGGGGCGCCTACCCGCCACCCGACCTTCCCCCTGCCGAAGCCGCGCGACACCTCGGCTCGACCCGGCTTCTGCTTGTGGCCGGAACCTCGGACCGTTACTGGACTGAACAAAGTCGCGAGGGTGAGGAGGCGCGCTTGGAAGCCTTGGGAGTGAGCTACCGTACGCGGAGATTCAAAGGCGGGCACGAGATCGACGGTGGAGTTCTGAGTGACATCGCCGCGGACGTGTCGGCGTTCTAGAAATCTCCGACGAACGTAATCTCGGGTACCAATTCGTAGCCCAACTCGGTCGCGACGGTGGATTGTGCCAGATCGATCAAGTGGCGCACCTCGGCAGCGGTGGCGCCCCCAAGGTTGACGATGATGTTGGCATGTCCCCTGAAAATCTCAGCGCTTCCATACCGATGGCCCTTGAGCCCACACTCGTCGATGAGCCGGCCGGCGCCCAGGCCCTCGATCTTCTGGAAGATCGAGCCCGCGCAGGGGAAGCGATCGAGATCTGGATGCCGCTCGGATCGCCACTCGAGGTTCTCCTCCATGACCCTCCGGAGCTCATCCTCCGGCTGGACGGTGAGTTGAAACACAGCCTCGAGCACGATGTCGTCGCGCACATGAAGGATACTGTAGTCGTATCCGAACTCGAAGTAACCCCCGTCGACCGTGCGCAACTGGCCTTCCTGGGTCAGAATCCTCGCCGTCGCGAGCGCCTCTGCGATGAAGACCGTGCGCTCGCGTTCGGGAGCGGGCGCCAAGAAGTGGAGGTTTTGCCATAGCGCGCCGCCCACCGAGCTTGGAATACCCACGAAGTGATGGAGGCCGCCGAGCCCTCGGCTCACCGTGGCCTCGATGAGATCGGGATACATGTCAACACCCGCGCCTGAGCGCACCCGATCGCCGTCGAGGAACTCGATGCTTTCTACCGCGGAGTGTATGATCAGACCCCGAAAGCCACCGTCTCCCACGAGGATGTTCGCGCCGCGCCCGAGCAGGAAGTATGGGGTGCCGGTATCCCTAGCGGCCCTTACGGCCGCGGTCAATTCATCGGCGGTCCGCGCGTGGTAGAGTAGGTCCGCTGGACCGCCCACCTTGAACGTCGTCATCGGTGCCAGTGGCACATGCCGGCCGATGCGGTCGCTTCCTAGCCGCTCGAAAAGCTCTTCGAGGGTGGGCGTACTGGTGTCGGTCATCGGGAGTGAGCCTCCGTTCGGTTATGATGTGGCTCGCCGGGCGCAAACATATGCTCTGAATGGAATAGCAGGAAGCGGGCCAGGGGGGGGATCCTGCTGCCGCGATCGGAGTAGTTCTCAGGCGCCCGCCCGGCGGGCTATCCGAGATGTCTTGCAGAATCACAACGCCACGGAACTGTCATGCGCCGCGTCCTTCCCCTTCTCGCCGTCCTACTCGCCTCCGCGCCTCGATTCCTTGCCGCCCAGGAAGGGGCGGTCTCCCAGGTTCGGCCGCCGATCCGTTATGAGATCGCGTTCCCGAACAGGGCGCACCACGAGGCTGAGGTCACCGTGGTATTCGACGGCCTCGTGCCGGGCACGCTCGAGGTCCGCATGAGCCGTAGCTCACCCGGACGCTACTCGCTGCATGAGTTTGCGAAGAACGTCTACGGTGTGAGCGCGTCGGATCGCGATGGAGCGCCTCTGGAGATCAAGCGTCCCGATCCGCATCAGTGGAACGTGTCCGGACATTCGGGCTACGTGCGCATGAGCTACACCCTCTACGGAGATCGAGCGGATGGCACCTATGCCGGAATCGACCGTACACATGCTCACTTGAATATGCCCGCCACCTTCGTGTGGGCTCGTGGCCTTGAAGACCGCCCGGTGCGGGTCACGTTCATTCCACCCGACGGGAGTGGCTGGCGTGTGGCGACACAACTCGCACCCACGGCCGATCCGTTCACGTTCGAGGCGCCAGGCCTCCAATACTTCATGGATAGCCCCACGGTCGTGGCCGATTTCCAGCAGATGGAGTGGGAGGTGGGCGGGGGTGCCGAGTCACAGACGGTCCGGATTGCGCTGCTTCACCAGGGGGACGGCGAAGACGCGGAACGGTATGCCGATGGAGTCAAAGCGATCGTGCGGGAGGCCGGTGCCTTTTTTGGCGGATTCCCCAGGTTCGACTACGGTACCTACACCTTCCTCGCGACCTACCTACCGTGGGTCGCCGGGGACGGTATGGAGCACCGCAACTCCACGATGCTGACCAGCACGGCGAGTATCGAGCGTAACGTACTCGGTCTATGGGGAACGGTGGCGCATGAATTCATCCACGCATGGAATGTCGAGCGCATTCGGCCGGATGACCTCCAGCCGTTCGACTTCGAAGAGGCGAACATGTCGAGGGGTCTTTGGTTTGCGGAGGGCTTCACGAGCTATATCGACGACCTGTTGCTCATCCGCAGTGAACTGATCGACAGGGAGTCTTTCGCCCGGCGGCTGGGCGGGAGCATCAATTCCGTCGTGAACAGCCCGGGGCGGCAGTACTTCAGTCCTGTCGAGATGAGCATGCAGGCGCCCTTTACGGACAGAGCGTCCTCAGCCGACCCGACAAACCGGGCCAACACGTTCATCTCGTACTACACGTGGGGGTCGGTGGTGGGTGCGGGCCTGGATCTGGCCCTCCGCAGTCGCGGAGGGGGCCTCAGCCTGGATGGCTACATGCGGGCCGTCTGGAGACGCCACGGTGGCACCGACGTGCCGTACACGGTCGACGATCTCGAAACGGTGCTGGCCGCCTACACGAGCGACCCGTCGTTCGCGAGCGACTTCTTCGGGCGGTTCGTGAATGGCGGTGAAGTACCCGATTTCGAGTCACTCCTCGCGGCAGGTGGCATGCTGCTGCGCCCTGCGAATCCCGCCGGTGCCTGGCCCGGGTCGGTGAGTCTCGGCTTCCACGAAGGGGGAGCCACCATCAACGCGAATACGCGGCGAGGCTCGCCCCTTTTCGAGGCCGGACTCGACCGCAGAGATCGAATCATCAGGGTGGACGGGCGCCGTATCACTTCACGAGAGACCTGGATGGCGGCCCTGGAGGGCAAGCATCCGGGGGACGAGCTGCGGGTGGAATACGACTCACGCGGCTCGACCCGCACGGCCACCCTCCGGCTCACATCCGACCCGCGCCTCGAAGTCGTTACGTTCGAGGATGCCGGCTTGGTGGTTAGCGAGGAAGTCGAACGGTTCCGGCGTGAATGGTTGGAGCCCAAGGGACGGTAGGTACTGACTTGAGCGGCACGACCACGGTCATCTATGACGGCGAGTGCGGACTGTGCCGCCGTTCCATCGGCGTGCTCCGCCGACTAGACGAGAGGGGCGTCCTCGAGTTGGTCGAGTCACAGGCACCCGGACTCCGAGAGCGATTCCCCTGGATCAGTCCAGAGGCGTGTGCGAGGGCGCTTCAAGTCGTCGAGCCCGACGGCTACACCACCGAGGGAGCTGCGGCCGTGGAGCGACTGTGCGCCATCCTTCCAGCCGGGCGGCGTGTCGGTTGGCTTTACCGAATACCGTTCGCGCGACCGATCGCGAACCGGATCTACACATGGATCAGCCGCAACCGACCCACCCTGCCGCTGGAGTGTGGCGAGCATTGCTCGGGAAGAGGGGACGGCACGTGAACTACTACGACTATCGTTGACGCGGGCGACGGTGAGGGCTACCATCCTACTATTCATCTCGTAGATGGAGCGTGAAAGGTGAAGGAAGTGATCTTTACGGCCCGCGAACTCGATCTCATGGCCGTGCTTTGGGACCTGGGATCGGGCACCGTGGCCGAGGTTCGTGACAGATTGTCGGACGATTTGGCGTATACCACGGTATTGACGATCCTGAGAACGCTGGAGGAGAAGGGGCACGTTGGGCATGAGTCCGAGGGACGGGCCCACAGGTACCGCCCCCTCGTCGAGCGCCAGCGGGCGCAAGAGAGCGCGCTCGACCGCATTACGCAGAAACTCTTTTCCGGCTCGACCGAGCTGCTGCTCACACATCTGGTCTCCGACCGGGAGCTGTCGGATGCCGAGGCGGAGAGGCTCCGTGAGCTCTTGAGTGAACGACTGGGGGGGTAGGGATGCTGGCGACTTGGATGGTTTACGGTCTTACACTCGGAATCCTGATCTCGGCGGGTGCGTTCTTGATCGAGGCGGTGGTCCGCCTCTACGGAGGCCCGACACGACGCGTGTGGGCCGCGGCCATTCTGATGTCTGCGCTCGTCCCGGCCTTCGCATTCGTTCTCTACGGACGATCCGAAGGCGGAGCAGGCACCGCCGCGCAGGTTGCCATGTTCCCAGGGGTGTGGTTCCTCCGGGCTCTGGACCCTTTCTTGGACGCCGTTGATGGGTCTCTCGCCCTAGCTTGGGTGATCTCCTCCGGTGTGGTGACGTTGGGCTTTCTGATAAGCGCAATCCGGGTCCGGTTGGCGAGTCGGGCCTGGGACTCGAGGGAAGTCGACGGAGTCTCGGTCCTCGTCTCCGAGGACGTCGGGCCGGCCGTGATAGGCGCCCTCTCCATCCGCGTCGTCATCCCCCGGTGGGCGCTCGAGTTCGACTCGACTGCCCGCCGTTTGATGCTCCGCCACGAGCAACAGCACGTTGCGGCCGGTGACCCGCATTTCGTGCTATTACGATCGATCGTGCTTTCCCTAATGCCGTGGAACGCCCCTGTCTGGTTCATGGCGAAGCGTCTACGCCTGGCCATCGAAGTAGACTGTGACCGGCGTGTGCTGCGTGAGGATCGCTGCGACGTGCAGACCTACGGCTCGCTTCTCGTCGAAGTGGGTCGACGAAAGAGCGGCGTGGTCTATGCAGGGCCCGGGTTCTCGTGGGCGCGCTCTCTGCTGGAGCATCGGATCCTACAAATGACAGCCCGGTCGGGTGGCCGGCGCGCTCTTCGGGCTGGTGGCATGCTGGTGGTTTTGGCGCTGGTCCTGCTCACGGCTGGATTCATGCCCAGGCCGCCGTCGATGGACGCATGGGCGACCGGGGAAATGCTGTGTGCGCGTACGGACAGGGAAGCCACGCCGGCTTCTCGCCAAGCCCCCGCCGAACTGGACTGGCGGTCCTGAGGTAGGGTAGGGGCGGGTCCCACCGTTCCAACTATTCCCGTGATCTCGGCGTCCTAAGGAACTAGGCGATCGGCTCGTCGGTTCTTCAGGCGAGTTGACGGGACCGGGACCGTGGTGTAGGTTCTACTAGAATTATAGTAGATAACGGGGAGGTGGGGATGACGGGGATGTGGAGTGGGTGCGTGACCAACTCGGGCGGGGTGCTTCAGGGGGCGCCACCAAGAACCACCATCACGTGGGCCCTGGCTGTGGTCTTGTGGTTTGGGGCTGCTCCCCTCGCCGCCCAGGTCCGGGGCGGCACGACGGGCTCCACTACGACGACCGCGTCGCCCCCCTATCGGATTACCTCGGACGGCCGCTTCGAGTACGACGTCTCCGTGGGCGATGCGGTGAAGGTGGACGGCATCCTGGACGATGCCGCATGGCTCCACGCACAAGTCATCGAGCTTCCATACGAGTCGAATCCCGGAGACAATACCGCAGCGCCCGTTTCCACCGCCTGCATGGTGTCGTTCGACGACCGCAACCTTTATCTGGCTTGCGAGGCAGACGACTCGGATCCCAGTGGCATCCGCGCGTACATCACCGACCGAGACGACATCGGCGGCCACGACCGCGTGGTATTCGCCATCGACCCGTTCAACGACGCGCGCCGGGCCTTCGAGTTCGGTGTTTCCGCTCTCGGTGTGCAATCCGACGCGGTTTTCTCGCAGGGCGGGGGCCAGAACGGCGGCGGCGCTCAGAGCGATGCGTCCTGGGATGCCATCTGGGCATCGGCGGGTCGTATCACGGAAACGGGCTACGTAGTAGAGGCCTCGATCCCGTTCAAGTCGCTTCGATTCCCGAGCCACGATGGTATTCAGAGCTGGGGGTTCTACGTGCGTCGGGCTTGGCCCCGAAGCGAGAGCGTCGAGACCCGATCGATGTTCTGGGACCGTAGCGATAGCTGCGTGTTGTGCCAGGCCAACCTGCTTACAGGTTTTCACGACATCGCGCCGGGTCGCAACCTGCAGTTCACCCCGACACTCACGAGTGGGCGTACGGACTCGCGTGAGGACTTTCCCAGCGGGAAGATCGTGAATGGCGATCTCAGTCGCGACATCGGCCTCGACGCGGTATGGGGTGTCACCACCGACCTGACGTTGAATGCAACCGTGAACCCCGACTTTTCTCAGGTCGAGGCGGACGTGGCTCAGCTCGGGGTGAATAGCCGCTTCGCCCTCTTTTTTCCGGAAAAGCGGCCGTTCTTTCTCGAGGGAGCCGACTTCTTCCAGACGCCGCTGAGCGCTGTATTCACCAGGACCATTGCAGATCCGACCTTCGGGACCAAGCTGACCGGCAAGAGGGGGCAAAACGCCGCGGGACTGATCGTCGCGCAGGATGAAGTGAACAACCTGCTTTTTCCAGGCGATATCTCCTCTTCAGGGGCCTCGATCGACCAGTCCGTGATAACTACCGTGGGCCGGTTTCGGAGGGACGTGGGTGGATCCTCCACGGTGGGCGGGCTCTATGCAGGACGGGAGGCGAACGGGTACTTCAACCGCGTCGGAGGCGTGGATGGATTCTTCCGCCTCCGTCCGGCGCTGACCGCGCAGGTGCAGTACTTGCATTCGGAAACCAAGTACGGGGCCGAGATCGCAGGTACGAGTGGTCAACCCCGCGGCCGATTCAGCGGTGATGCCGCGACGGTGCGGCTGACCTACCGGACCCGCAAATGGTCCGCACAGTGGGATGCCCGCAGTCTCGGTGCTGGATTTCGCACCGACGCCGGGTTCACTCCGCAGGTTGACGTGAGGGGTACCAACGCTTGGCTCAATAGGGTGTTTTGGGCGAACGGGCAGTCGTGGTTCACGAGCCTGGTCGCCTCTTCGGGCTTCTGGCATAGCCAGAATCAGGGTGGCCGGCTAATCGGTGAGGGCTTCTGGGCGAACTTCTCCTACAACGGACCCAAGCAGACGAGGCTTTGGATCAATCCCAACTTCCGTCGGCAGTTCTTCGGCACCGAAGAGCACGAGTTCAGGCAGATGTGGTTTGGGGCGAGCATTACGCCGAACGGGAATCTTACGTTGGGCTTCAGCGGGCAGGTCGGCGGTGCCATCGACTTCAACAACGCGCGCAAGGCCGACGAGGTCCGGCTGTCGCCGAATCTCAACGTTCGTATCGGGCGCCGTGTCGACCTGCGGTTCAGCCATACGTTCCAGCGCCTCTCCAACGAGGGCGTAAGGACGCTCCGGGCCACCCTCACGCAGGTTCGTGCCGTGTACAACTTCAGCCCTCGCAGTTTCGTCCGGGTGATCGTTCAGTACCGCGACACCAACCGGAATCCGGAACAGTTCGAGAATAGCCGGATCGACCGGTCCCGAACTGCGCTCTTCACGCAGTTCTTGTTCTCATACAAGGTGAATCCTCAGACCGTGCTCTTCCTCGGGTATTCCGACAATCGGAACGCGTTTACGGACTTCCAGTTCCGGGAGATCGGCCTCACTCAGGCCAATCGGAGCCTGTTCCTCAAGCTGGGATATGCGGTGAGGCCGTAAGACGGGCCAGGGGCGAGGTACGGGTTTCGAGCTTCTCGAACGGCCCGCCCCCCGGTGATGTTCGGGTCCGCGGGCCGCCTCTATGGGTGTCCGGTATTGGGACGACCGGTCCCGTAGGCGGGCATAGACCTCCTACCACGACGATGTGTCTTGTCATCTAAGACACTGTATTACAATAACTTAACAAATATCAATTCCTGGCACGAAGCTTCCTATTAGGCCGTGTAGATGCGGGAGTGGGTGTCCGATCGGAGGCGTGAGGTGATTGTGGTGCGGGGTGTTCGGTTGGCTCGGTTAGCCGGGTCCGGTCGGGGCCCCTCCCGCTTTTCTGGAACAACGTGGGCGAATCTCGAAGGGATGAGGAAAGTGAGCAAGGCTGCGACCCTCGACATGACACACCAGGCCAGGATCGTCATTCTGGCCTTTCTTGCGTCGATGCTTACGGCCTCCATGGCCCTGGCCCAGGAACCGCAAGTGCTCACGCTGGCCGAGGCGATTGAGCTGGCTCGGAAGAACAACCCGACCTTCTTGAGCACGCAGAACGATGAGGCTGCTGCAAGTTGGGCGGTGCGGGAGGCCTATTCCCGCCTCTTCGTGCCGGATCTCACATTCTTCAGCCAAGTGCAATACCGTGCACCCGGAGTGCAGCGCATCGGGACGATCAACACGGGTGGTGTCGATCAGGGTGCCCTGTTCACCTCGTTCTATTCGCTGAACCTGAACTGGCAGTTCAACGGCACGCGGTGGTTTCGGCGTGCCTCGGCGAGCGCCGACAGGAGTGCCACGCGGGCTCGCACGAAAGCGGCCGAGTTTACGATGGAGTCGGCGGTCACGATCCAGTACATGGCTGTACTCAGGGCTGGCGATCAAGTCGAGGTGGCTCGTCGGGCGCGGGAGCGCTCGCAAGAAAATCTGGAAATCGCCCAGGCGCGTGTCGCGGCTCAGGCGGTGATCATCACCGACCAGAAGCAAGCCGAAGTGCAGTTCGGACGCGATCAGGTGACCCTCCTGCAGGCCGAGAGCTCGCTCAGGGTGGAGAAGTTCCGGCTCATGGAAGGACTGGGGCTCGCCATTCGGAGTGACGTCACTCTGGCGAGTGAGTTCGAGGTATTCGAGCCCAAGTGGATCGTATCCGACTTGATCGGCATGGCGCTCGACGATCACCCACAGCTGAAGGCGTTCGTGGCCTCCGAGAACGCGAGAAAGGCAGAGGTGCGCCAGGCGCGTGCATCATACTTCCCGAGCATTACGGTGACGGGTCAGTGGTCGGGCTTCACTCAGGAGATCGAGAACGGCGAGTTTCTAGTGGCCCAGGCTCAACGGGGTGTCGCCAATAGCGTCTCGAATTGCCGACTGTTCAACGACATCTCCTCCGGTCTGTCCCAGCCGTTGTCCGGCTTCCCGCGGAACTGCGGCGCTCCTACCCTGACGCCGGAGACCGAAGCGTCGATCTTGGCGTCGAACAACCAATTTCCGTTCAGCTTCCAGACGATCCCCTTCCAGGTTTCCCTGCAGGTGAGCTTGCCGGTCTTCCAGGGATTCAGTCGGGAGCGGCAGGTGTCGCAGGCCTCCGCCCAATTCGAGGACGCACGCCATCTGCGCCGCTCCGAGGAGTTGCGGCTTCTTACGGCGGTGACCTCGGCCAACGACGCGCTTGAAACCGCGCACGAGATCGTGGGCATCGAGGTGCGGAACCGTGAAGTCGCGGCAGAGCAACTCGAGCTGGCCCGCGCGAGATACCGCCTCGGGGCCGATAACTTCTTCACGCTCCTGGAGGCCGAGCGCGTGATGGCCGACGCGGAGCGTGCCTATCTGGATGCAGTCTATACGTTCCACAGTTCTCTGGTGGCCCTCGAGGTGGCTGTGGGCCGAAACCTACGACCGGGGCCCGAGCCCCAATCCGGCGAATTCGAGGACTAGACCAATAGAGAGGTAGAACACTGTGGACACTCCGCGCAGCGGTGAGTCGATCCTTAAGAAGCACATGGACATTCCTCGGGACCAGAAACCGAAGAAACGCAAGCGGATCATCCAATGGAGCGTTGCCGCGATCACGCTCATTGTGATCACCGGTGTACTAAGGAATCTGAAGCCGGCTGCCCCGTCCGTGGACGCGGCGACGGTCTGGAGGGACACGGTCCAGCACGGCACCATGATTCGGCAGGTGCGTGGACCCGGTACGCTGGTACCTGAGCAGATGCGGTGGATCACGGCGCTGACGGCCGGTCGCGTCGAGCGGATCAACATCCTGCCCGGTACCGAGATCGAAGCCAACACGGTCATCATCCGGATGAGTAATCCCGACGTGGAGGTGCAGCTCCTGCAGGCTCAGCAGCAACTCTCCATCGCCGAGGGTACGCTCATCCAACTGCGTGCTACCCTCGAGACGCAAAGGCTGACACAGGCGGGCCTCGTCGCCCAAGTCCGCACCCAGTACCGAAACGCCCTTCGAGAGCATCAAACGAACCAGCGCCTATACGACACCAATCCCGAGCTAGTGGCCGGCACCGAGTTGGCTAGAACACGGGATCTGGTCGCGGAGTTCGAGGAGCGTTTGGACCTCGAGGGAGAACGCCTCGCCGTGCAGGAAGCCTCCAGGGAAGAACAGATCCTTGCGCAGGCGGACCAGATTGATCGCCTGAGGGCTATCGTGGAATTCAACCAGGCCCGCGTCGCCTCCCTCGAGGTGACGGCGGGCGTGTCGGGCGTATTGGCCGAGCTCCCCCTCGACGAGGGTCAGTGGGTCCAGTCCGGTGGAACGCTCGCACGTGTGGTACAGCCAGGGCGGCTCAAGGCGGAGATTCGCATTCCCCAGACGCAGGCTCAGGATATCGCGGTTGGGCAGACAGCCTTCATCGATACCCGCAACGATACGATTATCGGGATTGTCGTCAGAATCGATCCGTCTGTACAGCAAGGCACGGTAACAATCGATGTGGCCCTCCCGGCGGAGCTTCCGAGGAGTGCGCGGCCCGACCTGAGCGTCGACGGGAACGTGGTGATCCAGCGCCTGGACGACGTTACCTACGTCGGGCGTCCGGCCTACGGGCAGGCCAACCAGAGGGTCGGGATGTTCAGGATCACTGAAGACGGGTTCGCCGAGCGCGTGAACGTGCTGCTCGGAGCGAGTTCCGTCAACGAAATCGAAGTGCGAGAAGGACTGCAACCAGGGGACATCGTGATCCTGTCCGATATGTCCCAGTGGGACGGATTCGACCGAGTGAAGCTCAAAGGCGGTTGACGAGATCTTGAAACTCAGGCTGTAGGGCCCACGTAGGGGCGCTCGGCGATGGATGGTTCCCATTGAAGTCAAACGGTACGGAGAGGGAAGGGAAGAATGGAAAACGAGACCACGAATGGGCACTCGCTCATCCACCTGAATGGCCTTACCAAGGTCTTCTACACCGAAGAAGTCGAGACTCACGCTCTGTCCGAGATCCATTTGGACGTCAAGAGTGGGGAGTTCGTGTCGATTGCGGGGCCCTCGGGTTGTGGGAAGACGACGATGTTGTCGATCCTCGGTCTCCTGGATTCGCCGACCGGCGGCCTTTATCTGCTCGACGGTGAGCCGGTAGAGAACCTGACGGCTTCGCAGCGTGCGAAGATCCGAAACCAGGCGATCGGGTTCATCTTCCAGGCGTTCAACCTGATCGGCGATCTTACGGTGTACGAGAACGTGGAGCTTCCGCTGACGTACCGAGGCATGCCGGGCAGCGAGCGCAAGGAGCGCACGCATGGGGCACTGGAGCGCGTGGGCATGGCCCACCGCATGAGCCACTACCCGAGCCAGCTTTCGGGCGGTCAGCAGCAGCGCGTGGCTGTGGCCCGTGCCATCGTGGGGCGTCCCTTGATCCTGCTTGCCGATGAGCCGACAGGTAACCTGGACTCGAAGAACGGCAACGCGGTGATCGGCCTGCTCAAAGAGTTGCACGACGAGGGAGCGACGATCTGCATGGTGACGCACGATCCTCGGTACGCCCATGTGGCGGATCGTACCGTACACCTGTTCGACGGCCAGGTGGTCGACGAAGAGGATGTGAAGCGTGCCGAGCACGCGTCCAAGCTCGAGGAGTCCGGCTTCGACATG
>BTRA01000089.1:0-11869 GCA_036986155.1 Gemmatimonadota bacterium
GGTATGAGAAATTGCATGAGCGGTGCAGACTACCGAAGCGAGGCGTAGATGCGGCACATGATTTCACGCCCTCTTGATACCGCTCCCGCCAGTTGGACCGAGTACAACGCCGTACTGGACCGGATGGACGGACCGGCGCGGCTGTGCGCCGCGGTCGAATTGAGTGACGCGGTGCGCGAGGTGCGCCTTGCGGGGATTCGCGCACGTCATCCGGAACTGACTCAGCGGGAGGTCGTTGCCCGGTTAGTCTCGGAGGACTACGGGGTCACCCTTCCCACGTCGCCGTGAGCCTGACGGCGTTTCTCCGCAAGGTTGTCGAGATCCTCGACGAGGCTGGTGTGCCCTACATGCTGACCGGCTCCCTCGCTGCGGCCTACTACGCAGTGCCAAGAGCCACTCAGGATCTCGATGTTGTGATCGAGGCCGAAGAGCCCGCGGTTGACCAGATTGTTCAGGGTCTAAGCGATGCCGGGTGCTACGTAGACCGCGAAGCCGCACTGGAGGCCCATCGCACGCACGGTCAGTTCAATGCGATCGATCCAACGTCCGGGTGGAAGGCTGATCTGATCGTGCGGAAGGACCGGGTCTACAGCCGAGTCGAGTTTGGTCGGCGGGAGCGCATCACCATCCTGGATGTTGAGGTGGAGATCGCGAGCCTGGAGGATGTCCTGATCGCGAAACTCGAGTGGAGCCGCCTCGGAGACTCCGCATTGCAGCGACGAGACGTGCTACAGCTCCTCGAACGGACCTGGGAACAGATCGACCGGGCCTACGTTGAGAAGTGGGTCACAGAGTTGGGCCTTCAGTCGGAGTGGGCGGATGCTCGCGCTCAGGTAGCTGGGACGGAGGGGGAGGAGGGGGGGTAAGAAGGCCCCATGGGCCGCAACATCTCATAACACTGGGCCTCCGGCTCGGGGCGCTGAAGGCGCCCCTCGACCCAACCGGCCACGACCGGGAGGAAGTCGGGAAGCGGAAATGTTAGATCGAAGAGGGCAGAAGTAACGAACGAAAGTGGGCCGGTTCGGAGGCCCTGAACGTTAGCTGACAGCGTGAAGCGATCTGCAGTACCAGGACGGGAACTATGAATGACCTCTCTGTCCCGCGAGTCGGCGGAATCCTAAGCGCCGACATCGCGGTTCCCGAACACGAACGTGAAGTGCGGTTCTACTCACGCGTACTTAGCACCGGCGAGAATCCGCTTTGGCGCGAGGACCTGATGAATAACCGCGGCATGCCAATCATCGGCTTGGGCGCGCGCAGCGCGGAGTATGCTCACCTTCCGCTCCAGTGGATGCCGCACATTCAGGTCGCCGATGTCGCGGCCAGTGTGGAGCGTGCGCTCGATCTGCACGGGAGTGAGCTCATGCATGCCAAAGATGACGACGGAAAGAGCCAGTGGGCGGTACTGCTCGATCCCAATGGGGCGGCGTTCGGGATCATCCCAGTAGTCTCTTCGGAAGCGATCCCCCAAACTGAGGGCGACGCATCGCGCGAAGCCGTGGCGAGTGTGGGTTGCATCTCCTGGGTCGACCTGACGGCCTCCGACGCCTCGGCAACCCGTGACTTCTATCGACAAGTCGTTGGCTGGTCGGTGCAGGACGTCGAAATGGAGGACGCAAGCGGGCGCTACGCCGACTACAACATGTTCGGCGATGATGGGAGCCCGGCTGCGGGAGTCTGTCATGCGCGCGGTGCGAACCTGGGTCTGCCGCATGTCTGGATGATCTACCTTCCCGTTGGCGACGTCGCCGAGAGTCTCCGTCGCGTGCGGGAGGGAGGGGGAAAGATCATCAAGGCGACACGGGGAACCGATGGGGGGTATGCATATGCGGTGGTTCAGGATCCGGTTGGGGCGTGCCTGGCGTTGGTGCCGGGATAGAGAAGGTGCAGCGGCCTAGCAAGGATTTGCCGCTGTCCTTTGGGCCGGTTTGACCCCGCTACGACGCGATAGAACGCCATCGTGCGGCCCCAGAAATCCGATCCGTAATCAGACCCCGGTGTCTCGGATAGGAGGAACCGGCTCGACCGAGTCAGGCCCGGGATTGAGGGTCATATATATATGACTGCCGAGTTGCTTCGTCGGCGGGAGAGACGATTGAGGCCGTGGGGGCCTGGTGCCTGGAGGTCCGTCTCAGGCGACGCCGTCAGCTAACACTGGGCCTCCGGCTCTGGCCGGCGGAAGTGGTAGCGGATTTGGAGCTGAACCAAAGAACGAGAGCGGGGGCCGGTTCGGAGGCCCTGAACGCTATTGGAAATGGCGCTCTAGCGATGAAGAGGGCGAGTAGTCGGAACAAGAGGAGATCGCAGCGACGATTGGACTCTTGGAGGGCCAGGGACCCCATCCGCCCTTCCCCTACAGCAGTGGGGTGGCGTCGTCGAGACATTCCCACATGAGGGAACTCAGAACACAGGTGCATGGACGTCCGTATCGGACGCTGTATGCGTTCGATCCGAGACGGGTGGCGATTCTGCTGATCGCAGGAGACAAGACGGGAGACGATCGGTGGTACGAGGTGTTCGTGCCCCGGGCCGATGACCTGTACGACGAGCACCTCGAACTCCTTGGAGAGGAGGGTCTGATCTAATGGCAACGAAGTGGCGCACGATCCGTGAGAAGATGGACCCGGAGCGGCAGGAGCGGATCCGGGAGCGGACAGAGGAACTCCTGGTAGAGCTCCCGCTTCAAGAACTACGGCAGGCGCGGGCGCTGTCCCAGCAAGAGCTTGCAGAGGTCCTAGGACTGAACCAGGCGACGGTGTCGAAGCTGGAGCGCCGGACGGATATGTACCTGAGTTCGCTAAGGCGATTCGTGGAGGCGATGGGTGGAGAGTTGGAGATCAGCGCAAGCTTTCCGGACGGGAAGGTGCGTATTCAGCTCTTCGAGGATCTCGATGCAGAGAGGGACCCGGTAAAGGTCTGAAGATCCGGGTTGGATCAAGGAGGCTTCGCGGAGGCGCCACATCCAATAACAACGGGCCTCCGGCGGCGACCCTCGACCCAACCGGCCGCGACCAGGCTAGGACGGTCGAGCGGGGGTGCTAGCTCGAAGGAATTGAAGCGAAGAACGAAGGTGGGCCGGTTCGGAGGCCCTGAACGTTAGACGCCAACTGAACGACGTTGCGGATTCAGTCTACCCAGGGAATGAGATGGGATCGGATCCACGACGCGAGATCCTCCTCGGAGAGTGATCCATCTGCTGTGCCGAGGATTACGCTGACGGCTTCGGGCTCGGGCGCTTCGAGTTCAAAGTCGTTGATCGCAAGAAAGGTATAGGCGGCGACGAGAGCAGCCCGCTTGTTCCCGTCGATAAAGGGGTGGTTCTTTGCGACACCGAAGGCGTACGCGGCTGCAAGAGTCGCTAGGTCCGTGCCGGGTTCGTAGTGCCACTTTTGCTGGGGCCGGGCCAGGGCGGACTCGAGCAGCCCCTCGTCGCGAATGCCGAGGCTGCCTCCATGCTCCAGGATCTGGTCAGTATGAAGGGTCTCGATAATTGGACGGTCGAGCCAGGTGGGTTCGGTTGGCAAGGGAGACGGCTACTTTGCGAGTTCACGAAGGGCGTTCTTGTACTTCTTCGCCCCACGGCGGTAAACAACCATCGCCTTATCAAAGGACGGATCGTAAGGGGTGATGAGGAGGCCCTTTTCGGTGGCCACGACGAAAACCTGGTCGCCTACATCGAGATGCAGACGGTCAGCCAGATCCTTGGGGAGAGTGGCCCCAATGGAGCCGCCCATCTTGCGGAGCGTAACAGTGCGGACCATAGGTACCTCGCAGGGATGAAGGGGCCAAGGGTGGAACCTGAGAGGACAATAGCACGAGTGTGCTACTATGTCCAGGTGTGGTGCCCCGATCAGCCAAAGGGCGGGTGATGATGGGACAGAGAAGGTTGGGTGACCGTGGGCAGTCGGCGTCTAACACTGGGCCTCCGGCTCGGGCCGCCATAGGCGGCCCTCGACCCAACCGGCCCAATCGGGCGGGCGTTGGTCAGCAGAGGTGATAGAACGAAGGAAGCAGAAGCATGAAACGAAGTGGAGGGCCGGTTCGGAGGCCCTGAACGTTAGCTGAAAGCGCAGAAGTGGGACGGAAGCAGTAGAATGCGGAGCCTTGACCACGCATGTTGGCGTACGAGTGTCTCTCCCGCTGAAATTGAGTCTCAGCCGTGTCCCATTGGGCCGATCTTAAGAACCACCATTTGGGCCAGTGGGCTCTAGCCTACTTGGCCGGTGCCTGGCTCGTATGGCAGGTGATGGACGTGATGGGCGATCGGTGGGGGCTCACGCAGGGACTTGGGCGGGCGCTCGACCTGATGCTGATCGTCGGGTTCTTCGTCACGCTTGTTCTGGCCTGGTATCACGGGGAGAAAGGCCGGCAGCGGGTGAGCGGACCCGAGCTGCTGATGATCGGTGGGATCTTCGCCCTGAGCGCCGTTCTCCTGCCGGTCCTGTGGAGGCCAACCGACGACTCGCCAGATGGCTCGAGTGTGAGCGAGATCGTCGCCGACGCCGCTCCGGAGAGCGTCATCCCGCGCGCCTCGATCGCAGTGCTTCCCTTCGTGAACATGTCTTCCGATCCCGAACAGGACTACTTCTCCGACGGTTTGGCGGAAGAGATCCTAAACGTGCTTTCCCAGATCTCGGATCTGCACGTGACCTCTCGTTCATCGGCCTTCTCGTTCAAGGGGCAAGCGATCGAGATTCCGGAGATCGCCGCTAGTCTCGGGGTCGCGCACGTGCTGGAAGACAGCGTGCAGAAAATAGGCAGCCGGGTTCGCATCACAGCGCAGTTGATCGAGGCCGCCACGGACAGGCATTTGTGGTCGGAGCGCTTCGACCGGGAACCGGAGCTATCCGATGTCTTCCCGGTCATGGATGAGATCGCGGCCTTGATCGTAGAGGCGCTCGTGTCCGCCATGGAACTCGAAACCGCGCCATCGGTCCGAGAGAGCCAGGTCGTGAGCGCCGAAGCGTACGACCTCTATCTCAGAGGACTCAGTGCGTTTGAATTGGGTACGACCGTCGCGTACCGCTCGGCGCGGTCCTACTTCGAGCAGGCCATTGCCCTGGAACCGACCTACGCGGTCGCCTACGCTCGGCTCTCGCGGGCCCTCCGGGAGCTGGGTCGCGTGGGTCGCGCTGAGTTCCCTGCGGCGCGAGAGGCAGCCGATGAGGCCATTCGACTCGACCCCACCATTGGCTTGTCCTATACGGTGCTGAGCATGATCGATGAGGCCGAGGGTCGGGGGAGGGAACCTCTGACGCTGGAGCTACGCGAGAAGGCATACGAGCTGTCCCCGGGGGATCCGTATGTCGCCTATCAGTACGCTCGTGCGCTCGAGGCGAGGGGTCGGATGCCGGAATCCCTGCCGATTTTTCGAAAGTCTGTCGAACTGGCGCCTCTCGATGTCGAGCAACGCTACGTATTCGCCAACTACCTGACGGGACGCGGGCTTCCCACCGAGGGGCTCCGCGAGATCGAAAGGGCGATCGAAATCGCGCCGGCCAATCCCCTGGCCTGGGTGTACAAGGGAGTCGTGACGCAGCAAGTCGGGGATCTGGAGGCCGCCAGAACGTGGCTGGACGAAGCCGTGAGCCGCGGCGGTTCCGTCAACATCAGGTTTGAGGCTTGGTATCTTCTCTTGAACGGCCAAGAGGAAGAAGCGCTCGAATTGGCGCTCCGGGAGTTCGATGCCCAGGGTGCGCCTCACATCGACCAGATGCTGATGCAGATCGTCGTCGCAGACATGATCGAACGAGGCGCCCTAGATGAGGCCGAGCGATTCTTGCTCCGCTATGACGACAGACTAGCAGAATTCGTGGCTGGACCCGTACAGACTTTCGTGGGATTCGCCCGTCCCGATGCCGACATCTCGTACGCGATCGCCCTGCAGGACGTGTACAAGAGGGCCGGTAGGACGGCTGAGGCCGACGCACTGGCTGATCGTTTGGACTTTGAGAGCATGCAAGGTCGTTTGAGCACAACTCAGCTGGAATGGACCGGCTGGAACTATCTCACCGAGGCACGCTGGCAGATGCGCCGCGGGCGCCACAGTGAGGCGCTGTCGGAATTGGAGCAGGCGGTCGAGCTGGGTTTTCGCACAACCTACTCTTGGGACCCGCCTTGGCAATTCAGCATCCGAGACTACTTCGTCTTCGAGGACCTCAGGGAAGAGCCGGCTCGCTAGCTTCGCAGCGCGGCGGATGCGCGGGTGTGAGGGCCACTTAGCATCAAGTTTGAAGTGCGACAGAAATCGCCAGACGTTAGCCGCGCGACGTCGGGTCGACTGGCGAATAAGGGCTGGCGCCGTGACCAGCCGGGAAGCGCCATCAGATAACAGGACGGTTGCCGTAAGCCAAGCTTGGATTGGGGTCGGGCGTGGGGGCGACGATTGAACAAGAATGGCCCCATCCCGATTCAGGCCAGACAGCGGCCTGGGGAGAGGTCACGAAGGGAAGTGAGAGCGACATCGTAGGTCCTATGCGTCACATTATGACACCGCTTCCTGGAGAGGCTACCTGATGCATCCCCCCGTGGACCGGGCCCCCGTCCGACTCGATGGTGAACCGACGCTGATCCGACGTGCCCTGAGGCTCGCCGCCGTGCCGGTGTTGATTGCCATGTTCATCACGCCGGTTCGCTTCTTCCTCGAACTGGCAGGCGTCCCGACCGTGTACGTCTTCCTTTTCGGACTGCTCTGGTTGTCCCTGGGGGTCTCTGTCTACTGGGGAGTCAGACTATCTACCGAAACGCATCCCTACAGGCTCCTTTGGTTGAGTCTCGCGTTCTTTTCGCCCCCTTCAAGGGTTCCGGTTTTCCTGCTCTGGTGGATTACGACGACGTGGGGGCTGGGTACCCACTACGACATCTTTGACAGCTGGGATCAGGCGCTCGTCGGGCAACTCTTCTATGGATCCCTCATTCAGATCATTCCTGGCGGCCTACTCGGTTCGCTGACCCTTGCCATCAGACGTGCAAGAGCCGCGTGACCCAGTGCCTCGGCAATGCGGGCCGCTGGAGTGGG
Source organism: Gemmatimonadota bacterium (assembly GCA_036986155.1). Taxonomy (GTDB): domain Bacteria; phylum Gemmatimonadota; class Gemmatimonadetes; order Longimicrobiales; family Gaopeijiaceae; genus JACZXQ01. The sequence continues at coordinate 7,019 of BTRA01000089.1, forward strand.
ATCGCGAGTGAGACAGGTGGGCGAGGCCGGGCGCTTGGCCTACGGCTAACTTGGATGTCTTTGGTCCAGGCAGTGTCAACAATGTGACGAGCAGTAGACCGCTGCTCCCTCGATTTCAGTTCTGAGGAGGGTGATATGGGAAGCAAGATCCTCATCGGCTTTGCGGCCGCGATGGTGCTGGTCGCCTGTGGGGAAGGTCGGTTTGACCGTTCTGTGATCACCAGGGTAGCGCTAACCGACAGTAGTCGGCTCGCCGTTGATGGTGGCGAGATCTGGTATCGCGTGACCGGCAGCGGGGGCGGTACTCCGGTGATCCTGCTACACGGGGGTCCCGGGTTTTCGAGCTACTACCTGAAATCGCTCGAGGCGCTGGGAGACGACCGTCTCGTGGTTCGCTACGACCAACTCGGTGGCGGGAAGTCGGACCACACCGAGGATACCACAAAGTTCACGATCCCCCACTTCGTGCAAGAACTGGACTCCCTTCGCGCTCATCTCGGCCTCGAGAGGGTTGACCTCTATGGGCACTCCTGGGGCGCGATCCTGGCCGTGGAGTACTACCGCGCCCACCCGGAGCGGGTGAACGCTATGGTCCTGGCCAGCCCGGCCCTCGACATGCCGGCGTGGGAGGCGAATGCCCGGGAGCTCGTCAAGACGCTCCCGGATAGTATGCAGCGGGCAATCGAGATCCGTGAGGCGTCCGGCGAATTCGACGCCCCGGACTACCAAGCGGCCCTCATGGCCTTCTACGGGCTGTACGTGTGGCGGCACCCGGTTGAAGCCGATCTCGACAGCACCTTCGCCACCGTGAACGAGGGTATCTACAACTACATGCAGGGCCCCAGCGAATTCACGATCACGGGAACCCTAAGGCAGTACGACGCCACGCCGTTATTGCCCCAGGTGCGGGTCCCGGTGCTCTTTACGGTGGGCGAGTTCGACGAAGCGAATCCCGACATGGTGAAGCGATTCGCCGATGCGACGCCGGGCGCCCGGATGGTTGTGATTCCTGGGGCGGCCCACGTTACCACATGGGACAATCCTCAAGCCAACCTGGACGCAGTGCGGATCTTCTTGAGGGAGACGGATACTACCCGAGAACGGTGAAGGGGCACAATCTCAGGGGTCGCGGCGCCTAACACACGGTGCCCGCCTGGAGACACGGGAATACGAGATCCGATTGAAGTGAGGCACGATGAAGACTGAGTACGATTTCTCAACAGCGAAGAAGGAGCTAGACCTTCAGTGGCGTCCGGTGTGGTTCGCAGAGCCTCGTTGCCTCGAAGAACGTCGACACCCATCGGTTGACACTGGGCCTCCGGCTCGGACCGGGTGTCGGAGAGGACTAGGACGGAGTGGCTCTGGCCGAGGTGGGGCGGACGCTGGGCGAGGTAGTAGAGAGCATGCCGGCGGGCATGGTCCCGGGAGAATCATGCCTACCGGGTCCCTCAACTCCCTTAGTCGGTCGCGGCCTCCGCGCCCTTCTCGATCTCCTGCAGCAGGCGATCGGTGAGCTTCCGGGCGCCACTCTCAGCCTGCTCTCGGGTGCGCGCGGCCTCGTCGCGGGCCTGGAAGCACTCATCCGCAATCGAGAGCGCCGCGAGAATGGCTGCCTTGTGGCTCTCCAACAGACCGGCCTGTTTTCTGATTTCGTGGATGCGGTCATCCACGTAGCGGGCGCACCGCTTGGTGTAGTCTGGATCCGCATTGGACCGAATCGTGTGCTCCTCGCCCGCTATTCGGACCGTGACGGAATGCCTCTCCTCTTCGCTCACCGCTGCTCCTCGAGAAATCGGATTCTGGTCAGGAGCCGCTCCACAGATTCCCGCCCCTGGTCCAAGCGCGCACGGAGATCCTGGTTCTCGTGCGAAAGCGTCTTCACGTCATGGGCCATCTCGGCGGGGCTCTGTGTGCCTCCGGCGATGCCCTTGAGCAACTCCTCGAGCTCGCTGTTCTTGATCTCGACCCGCGACGCCTTCTCCCGGAGGCGCTTGAGCTCCCCCAACGCTTGCTCGACGGCTTCGCTCAGATCCCTGAAGGCGGCACCATTCTTCTTAGATTCTCTGCTCAACACCAAGTTCCTTCTGAAGACGCTGCACGACCCGGCCAACGACATCGTCGGCTTCCTCGTCGGTGAGGGTTCGGTCGACCGCCTGCAGATGGAGGCGGTACGCTACCGAGCGGGCTCCATCGGGAATCCCCTCGCCACGATACAGATCAAAGATGCGCACGTTGGTCAACAATTCGCCACCCGCATCTCGGAGCGTGGACATCGCCGAAGCGGCCGTCACCGACACAGGCAACAAAAGGGCGAGATCGCGCTCCACCCCCGGATGTTGATGGATCGGACGATACTCCACCGGCGCCCTCGACTCGGGTTCGGCCGGAAGGGTGACCTCCAAACACCAGACCGGCCCAGCCCATGCGGGCGCATCGACCAGACTGTCCCTCACTCGGCCGGCCCGGCCAATCGTCTCGCCATCGGCCGAAAGGAGTCTGAAGCCAGTCCCCTCCGCCACGAACCGATCCGCCCCCTCGAGCAGAGCCATGGTTGCCCCGGCGGCACGGGCCCTCGAGAGTACGGCGGTAACGATCTCCTTGAGGGTCCACACGTCCACCGGCCTGTCGTCACCGTCCCAGTGGGGGGGACGATCCAGTCCGGTCAGCACAAGTGCGAGGCGTGATTCCTCGTCTGGGGGGTTACCCACGCCGGCAGCACGGAACACAGTCCCCATCTCGAAGAGGCGAATGCTGCGGGCACCGCGAGCGAAGTTGTACTCCACGTTCCTCAGGAGACCGGGGAGCAGATCCCAGCGCAGCCAGGCTTCTTCGCTCGACACGGGGTTGACGAGCTCCACATCACCTTCCCCCTCCAGCGCGAAGGCCGGGTTCGACGCTTCCAGCAGTCCGCGTGCGATGAGGTCTGCCCGGAGGGCATCCTCCAGTTGAAACAAGGGATGGTCCGGTACTGAGCTCGGCCGCGCCGCGCCCAGCTCTTCCGGAAAAGCATCGTACCCATAGGTCCGGGCGATCTCCTCGATTAGATCGATCTCCCTGGTGACGTCGTAGCTGCGGAAGCCCGGGACCGTGACGACCAGGTCTCCCGACTCCTGCTTCTCGGTGACGAGTCCAAGGGGATCGAGCAACGACTCGACCTGATCGATCTCGAAGGGGATCCCCAGTACCCGTTCCACTCTCGACATACGAAGCGGCACGGTCTGCCGCTTCCAGTCTCGGGGGCATACATCCAAGACCGGTCCGTCGAGCGATCCTCCGGCCGTAGCCAGGATAATCTCGACCGCCCGCATCAAGGCCGGCACCATGCCCTCCGGATCGACCCCCCGCTCGAATCGGTAGCTCGCGTCCGTCGACATTCCAAGCGCTCTTCGTGTCTTGCGGATCGATTTCGGATTGAAGAGAGCGCACTCGAGCAGCACGTTCGAGGTGCTTTCGGAGACCTCGGACATGGCGCCGCCCATGACCCCACCGATCGCGATCGGTCGGCTCTCGTCGCAGATCATGAGCATATCCGCGTCCAACACCCGGTCCACATCGTCGAGCGTCGTCATGCGCTCGCCCGTCGTCGCTCGTCTGACGACCACGGAGGAATCCCTCAACTCGTTGAGGTCGAACGCATGAAGCGGTTGCCCCATCTCGAGTAGGACGTAGTTGGTGGCGTCTACCACGTTGTTGATCGGCTGGGCGCCCACCGCGCGGAGGCGACGCAGCAGCCAGTCGGGCGACGGACCGATCGACACACCCCGAATCACCGCGCCGAGGTATCGGTAACACAGGTCCGGGTCGTCGATACGGATGCTCACGCCGCCAGCCTCGACACGATCCGGATGAGTCACCAAGTCGGCCTGCACGCCATACCCGTCGGGTATCGCGGGCAGCTCGACGCCACGGATGCCCTCGGAGGCCAACTCCCGGGCAATGCCCATGTGTGACAGGAGGTCACCCCTGTTCGATTCGACCTCGATATCCAGTCTGTGGTCATCCAGGTCCAGTGCCTCGATCAGGGACTGGCCCGGAGTAAGCTCACCTTCCAACTGCATGATGCCGGATTGGTCTCGGCCCAGGTCCAGCTCCTTCTCGGAACAGAGCATTCCGTTGGAGTACTCTCCCCTGATCTTGCGCCGCTCCAGCGTGAACCCCGCTGGGATGGTTACGCCGGGGCCGGCAAAAGGATAGTAGCCACCCTCATGAATGACCGGGGCCCCGCACACGACCTGCACCACCCCTTCGCCGGCCTCCACCTGACACAGAGACAGGCGATCCGCATCGGGGTGCTTCACCACGGATTCGACACGCGCAACCACGATGTCCTCGAGGCCCGCCCCAAGCGAGACCTGATCCTCCACGGGCGCGCCACGCAGCGTGAGGCGTTCCACGATCTCGTCCACGCTCAGAGAGGTTCCCGGCATGAGATCACAAAGCCATCGGTACGATCCATTCATGACCCCACCCCCCGGGCGAACTGGCCCAAGAACCGGATATCGTTCTCGAAGAAGAGCCTCAGATCCGGCACACCGTACTTCAGCAAGGCAATGCGTGCCGGTCCCATTCCAAACGCGAATCCTGTGTAACGCTCCGAATCGTATCCGACGTTCTCGAGCACGGCAGGATCGACCATGCCCGCCCCCATGATCTCGATCCAATCCGACTCCACCCGGGTGCCATCCTTGAGCGTGAGCAGCCGCTTCACGTCCACCTCTGCGCTCGGTTCAGTGAACGGGAAGAACGACGGACGCAGACGAATCTTCGTTCCTGGACCCCAGAACCTGCGGGCGAACTCGGCGAGTGTGGCCTTGAAGTCCACGAACGTGATGCCTTCGTCGACCACGAGCC
>BTRA01000090.1:0-11735 GCA_036986155.1 Gemmatimonadota bacterium
GGTGCGCTCGGATAGCCAACCACTGAGCGCGATAAAGCCGAGCATGGAGCCGAGCAGCAAATAGAGGAGGTTGTTCCCGGTGGTTGCAGCGGCCGCTCCAACTGCAAGGGCACCGACGCAAAAGAGAGTTCCGCCAGTGGTGAAGCTGATCCGGCGCCAGGCTCTCAGACGGCGCCAGGTCGCGCGAGCCCTATCGATGAAGCCCCAGACGCTCAAACCGGTACTGGGAGGCTTTCCAGGATGTCCTCCAGAATGGCTGCAGACTCCTCGTGCGCTTCATGCGTGGCAGCAGTTGCGCCGACAGGCAGCAGCCGGTGCGCCAGACAAGGAACGACCAGCCGATGGATGTCGCTGGGCACCAGAAAGGACCGGCCATCGAGCAGCGCCAGGGCGCGCGCCGCGCGGAACAGAGCGATCGCTCCCCTGGGGCTGGCGCCCATGCGCAAGCGGGGTTCCTTGCGAGTCCGATGCACGATCTCCATCAAGTAGTCCACCAGGGCAGGCGCGGCCTCGACTTCCTGCACCTCTTGCTGAAGGGCGAGGACCTGGGGTGGCGTCAGCACCGCCTGGATCCTCTCGCCCCACGTATCCTCCACGGTGGACTCGAGCAGAATGCGCCGTTCGGCTTCCGCATCCGGATATCCGATCGCCAGTCTCATCAGGAACCGGTCCACCTGGCTCTCGGGAAGGGGGTAGGTGCCGTGGTGCTCGAGCGGGTTTTGGGTCGCCATGACCATGAAGGGCATCGGCAGGTCGCGCGTCTCGTCGTCTATGCTGACCTTGCCTTCCTGCATGGCCTGCAAGAGTCCGCTCTGGGTCCGGGGTGGAGCGCGGTTGATCTCGTCGGCGAGGACCAGATTCGTGAAGATCGGCCCCGGCCTCGTCTCGAATTCGGAAGTGCGAGGGTTGTAGATCGACACACCGAGCACATCGGACGGCAAGAGGTCGCTCGTGAACTGGATTCTCTTGAATGACAGCCCGAGCGCGGTGGCCAAGGCATGCGCGAGCGTCGTCTTTCCGACGCCAGGAACGTCCTCGAATAGGATGTGACCCCTCGCGAGGAGAGCCGCGACAGCAAAGCGGATGACCTCTTTCTTTCCGTGGAAGACGACCTCGACTTCAGCGATCAACCGGTTGAGAAGATCGAGGCTCGGTCGTGTTTCCTGCAGGGCTGCCGTGTCAGCCAAGGCTGCGTTCTCCCTCCGCGTTTTTCCCATGGTTGAAGCGGGAAAAATTAAACACCCGTTGCTGAAAAAAGGTTCTCCGGGGAGCCGGTGGCGGCGTTGACACGCTGGGGGGGGGCAGATACCTTCCGGCCGCTTACACTCAGGGATGAGTCGCCAAGAAACCTCCTCTCCATAGCCTATGACGAAGCGATGGATCGTAATTCCTGCCGTCGGGGCCGCGGCTCTGGTCACCCTGGCTCTTGTTCAAGCAGGCGGGAATAGTCAAGAGGAGGCGCCGGACGTTGCCGCTCCGGCGGTTCCGGCGACCACCCAGCCCATCGCGTTCCCCCACAGTGTCCACGCTGGCCAAGACAAGATCGACTGCCAGTACTGCCATTTTTCCGCCGAGCGTTCGGTGGACGCTGGAATCCCGCCCGTAGCCACCTGTTGGGGATGTCACCAGGTGATCCGAGGGACGACCGTCCAGCAGCAGGCGGAGATCTCGAAGGTGGTGGGCTACTGGGAGCGGAAGGAGGCCATCCCGTGGGTTCGCGTCTATAAGGTATCCGACCATGTGAGGTTCCCACACCTGAGGCACGTGGCTGCGCAGGTGGATTGCACCGAGTGCCACGGCCAGGTCGCGGAGATGGTGCAGGTTATCGAGAAGCCGGTCCAGAAATTGAGTATGGGGTGGTGTGTGTCGTGCCATAAGGAGCGGGAAGTTTCGCGCGACTGTGCAGTGTGTCACTACTGACCGTATCGAGACGACTTTCATGAGCGAAGGTGCCTCAGGCATCGATAGAAGAGGTTTCCTCAAGGTAGTCGGCGTCACCGGCGCCGGTGCCGGCGTGGCTGGGTGCTCGACGCAGAAAATCGAGCGCCTCCTACCCTATGTCGTCCCTCCCGAAGAGATCACGCCCGGTGTAGCTACCTGGTACACGACCGTCTGCGGCGAATGCCCGGCCGGGTGTGGGATGTGGGTGCGTACGCGAGAGGGTCGCGTGGTGAAGGTCGAGGGCAATCCGCGGCATCCGATATCCTCGGGAGCTCTTTGTTCGAAGGGGCATGCTTCGCTTCAGGGACTCTATAATCCCGATCGCTTCGCCGGGCCCATGGTCAGGGATGCGACCGGTATGCGGCAGATCTCCTGGGACGAGGCAGAGCAGTTGCTTGCCGACCGGCTTGGTGACGGTGACTACCTGTTCCTCACGGGCAGCACCGGACCCACGTTCGGCAGCCTCCTCGATGGGTTTGTCTCGGCCACGGGCGGCACGCGTGTCGAGTACGACGCACTCTCCGAGGCACCGCTTCGGGAGGCCACGCGGCTCGCGTTCGGGCGCAACGTGGTGCCCTCCTACGATCTCGAGGCTGCCCGTCTGATCGTCTCGTTCGGGGCGGATTTCTTGACGAGTTGGCTCTCGCCCGTAGCACACGGCCGGGGCCTCGCCCGCATGAGTTCCGTCGACGGAGATGGCAGGAAGGGCCGTCTCGTCTTGGTGGGGCCGAGATTGTCCCTCACGGGCCAGAACGCCGATGACTGGCTGCCCATCACCCCCGGATCGGAGGCGCTGGTTGCTCTGGCAATGGCCAATGTGATCTCCGGGGGTCGCAACGACGCCGGCCCGTATGCCGAGATTGTAAGGGCGTATACGCCACGGAGCGTCGCGCAGGAGACTGGGGTCTCTGCCGATAAGATCACCGAATTGGCAGAGCGGTTCGCGGCGGCCGGGCCGAGCCTAGCGCTGGGTCCGGGCTTCAGCGGGCAGCACAGGAACGCCACCGCGTCGAACCTCGCCGTCCTCGTGTTGAACTTCGTGGCCGGAAACGTCGGCCGGACGGTCAGCTTGAACGACGCGGACCTCGGTTCCTCTTCCGCTCCGTACCGGGACATGGAGACGGCAATCCGGACCATGGCGGGTGGTGGGACCCAGGCGGTGCTAGTGCACGGGTGCAATCCAGCTCACTCGCTTCCTGCTTCGAGCGGATTCGTGGCTGCGTTCGAGGCGGTGCCATTCAGGGTCGTTTTCGCCAGCTCCATGAACGAGACGGCCGAGATGGCCGACCTGGTCCTCCCGGACCGCAACTTCCTCGAGTCGTGGGGTGACTCCAACCCGCGTCCCGGGCTGCACGCCCTGAGTCAGCCCGCCATGCAGCCGGTGCCCAACTTCGACTCGAAGCAGAGCGCTGACGTACTGCTTTCGGTCGCGACTCTCATGGGCAGCGATCTCGGTGCGTCCACCTTCTACGACTATCTGCGAGCGAGTTGGAGGGGGCTGCTCGGTGGCTCCGGGAGTTTCGAGACCGCCTGGCGCGAGGCCCTCAAGAACGGCGTGCTGGAGACGGGAGCGCCCTCGGGCAGCTCTGCTTCCCTACGCTCGCCGGACGCAGCGTTGGTGTTCGATGTGCCGGCTTTCGACGGGGATGGCGACTTCCACTTGATGGTGCACCCGTCTGCCCAGTTCGGCGACGGCGCCCTGAACGGAAACCGACCCTGGTTACTCGAGTTGCCGGATCCGGTGAGCAAGCTCACATGGCACTCCTGGGTCGAGATGAACCCGAATGCCGCCGAACGCTTGGGTCTTCGTGACGGCGATGTGGTGACCCTCGCGTCGGAGCATGGCTCGGTCGAGGTACCGGTCTGGACGTATCCGGGCATTCGGGAGGACGTGGTGGCGCTCGCCATGGGGAGTGGCCACACGGGTGCGGGGCGATTCGTGGACGGCAACGGGGTGAACGCGATGGCGCTGCTTCCGGCCGATACGGAGGAGCCGTCGGGTGCCCTGGTCAATCTGGCGACCCGGGTCTCGATCACTCCCACCGGCGAACGCCGCCACCTGGCCACGATTGTCGGGGCCACCGAGCAGCACGAGCGCGGCATCGCTCCGGCCGTGGCGATCGCGGAGCTCGGCCTCGAGGAGGAGGGCGAGGCCGAAGGGGATGCGCACGGCCGACGCCGAGAGCTTCAGGGCGTCGGTGGCTTCGTGCCGGTCGAGACAGACGGCGAGCCCGAGGACTTCCCCCTGCCCGGCGCCGAATATGGTGTGTACGAGAATGCGCACGACGGCCCCCGTTGGGGCATGGCCATCGACCTCGACAAGTGTACGGGTTGTAGCGCCTGTGTGACTGCCTGCCAGTCCGAGAACAACGTGCCGTGGGTGGGCGAGAGTCAGATAATCATGGGCCGCGAGATGCACTGGATACGCATCGAGCGCTACTACGAGACGGTCCGTGCCGATGAGGCCGGTCCGGTGGACATCCGTTTCTTGCCCATGCTCTGCCAGCAATGTGGTAACGCGCCATGCGAGCCGGTCTGCCCGGTGTACGCGACGTACCACAATCCCGAGGGACTCAACGTGCAGGTGTACAACCGGTGCGTAGGCACTCGCTACTGCGCCAATAACTGCCCGTACAAGCTCCGGGTGTTCAACTGGTACGGCTACACGAGCCAGATTCCGGAGCCCATGAACATGCAGTTCAACCCGGACGTGACGGTTCGGGACAATGGCGTCATGGAGAAGTGCTCCTTCTGCATACAGCGCATCAGGGAGGTCCAGAACCGGATCGCCGTAGAGGGTCGTGAGATGAGCGACGGTGAGGTCGTTCCAGCCTGCCAGCAGAGCTGTCCAGCCGAAGCGATCGTCTTTGGTGACGTGCGCGACAAGGGTTCCCGCGTCGCCCAGATTACCCAGAACGAGCGGACCTACCGAGTGCTCGATTCGACCGTGAACACGCAGCCCGCGGTGACCTATCTGAAAAAGGTGACGTTCCACGAAGTGGAATCCGGGGAGTCTTGATGGTCGCCGACCGCCGCAGGGGTGCCCTGGCCCATCCGGATATCCAGTCCCTGGCCGAGGTCAATCAGGACGTTCTGAGACCTCTCGGGCGTCCGGGTTTGGGTTGGTGGATGCTCTTCGCCCTGGCCACTGCCGGCGTCGGGTTGTTCTTCACGTCCTGGGGATACCAGATCGTAAAGGGCATCGGGGTCAGCGGCCTGAATGGACCTGTCGGCTGGGGCGTGTACATCACGACCTTCGTGTTCTGGGTCGGTATCGCGCACTCCGGCACGCTGATCTCGGCGATCCTTTTCCTGTTCAGGGCTCCCTGGCGGCAGTCCATTTATCGCATGGCCGAGGCCATGACCGTGTTCGCGGTCATGACTGCCGGCATGTTCCCGCTGATCCATCTGGGGCGAGTGTGGCATGCGTACTGGCTGATTCCATATCCCAATTCGCGGTTCCTTTGGCCCAACTTCCGCTCGCCGCTGCTTTGGGACGTCTTTGCGGTCACCACCTACTTCACGGTGTCGGCGGTCTTCTTCTACCTTGGCACGATCCCCGATCTGGCGGCTGCCAGGGACCGGGCGACCGGTCTGAGGAAGAAATTCTACAAGATGGTTTCCTTGGGGTGGAGGGGGACGGACCGCGAGTGGCACCACTTCAGCAAGGCCTACATCTTTTTGGCCGCGCTCGCGACGCCGCTGGTGCTCTCGGTGCACTCGGTGGTTTCCTGGGACTTCGCCGCAGGGATCGTTCCCGGATGGCACGCGACCATCTTCGCCCCTTACTTCGTGGCGGGCGCGATCTACTCGGGCGTGGCCATGGTGATCAGCCTGGCCGTGCCGCTCAGGAAGTTCTTCGGGTTCGAGGCCTACCTGACCACCAAGCATTTCGACGCGTTGGCCAAGCTCCTTCTGCTCACGTCGATGATCGTGCTGTACGCCTACCTGACCGAGTTCTTCATGGCGTGGTACAGCGGCGAGCCCGCGGAGCGACAGGCGTTCTGGTACCGGCTCTTCGGCAACTATTGGTGGGCCACGTGGATCATGTTGATCTGCAACGGGCTCGTGCCGACCATGCTGTGGTTCAAGCGAATCCGCCGCTCGATTGCGGCTCTGTTCGTCATCTCCATCTTCGTCAACATCGGAATGTGGTTCGAGCGCTTCGTGATCGTGGTCACCTCGCTATCGCATGAATACGAGCCCTTCGCATGGGGTGTGTACCGGCCCTCGCTCGTCGAGATGGGCGTCCTGGCCGGGAGCTTCGCCTGGTTCGGGTTCTGGTTCCTGCTATTCACCAGGCTCATTCCTCCGGTGGCGATCGCCGAGCTGAAGGAGGTCTTGCTCACTCCGATGAAGGGCGATCGTACCGCCGAGGCCGCTGCGAGTGAGGGGGGTCCGTCATGACCGGGCTGCTCGCTTCGTTCGACTACGTGGACTCGACGGTCGATGCGATCTCCGAGCTCCGGAAGTCTGGCCTGAAGGCAATCACGGCATATTCGCCCTATCCGGAGCACCTCATCGAGGAGGCGCTCGGGTACGATCAGAGTCCGGTTCGAGTATTCGCGCTGGTGGGTGGTATGACGGGAGCGGCTGCCGGCTTCGCCCTGGCCTCGTTCACGTCGTTGGACTGGCCACTCGTTACCGGCGGGAAGCCGATACTTTCCATGCCCGCATACGTGATCATCGCGTTCGAGACCGCTGTTCTGTTCGGCGCCCTGGCCACCGTGATCGGTATGTTCATCAACAGCCGTCTACCCTATGTGAAGCCGATGATCGTCTATGATCCGGAGTTCAGCGCGGGACGGTTCGGACTGTACGTAACGGCGTCCGAGGAGCGCATCGGCGAGGTCCGCCGGATCCTGGAGAGCCACGAACCGGCCGAGATTCTGGAGAACCCGGAGGGCGTGGCCCATGCGTCTTAGCTGGCGAGCGGTCGCCGTTCTCGGCCTGGTGGCGGTAGCTGGTGGATGCTCGCCTCTGGACGATGTCATGGTGGCTGTGTTCGGTCGCAGCATGCGTGACCAGCCTTCGTTCGACCCGTACGAGTTTACGTTGATGCCGCCGGAGAATACCGTGCCGTTTGCGGCCGGGAACTACACTACCACCCCAGGCCGGATCAACACCGGACAGCCTGAGATGGGCGACATGCCGGCACCCTTCACGCAACTGGATCTATTCACGCCGCTCGTGACGGAGCTCGCCAATCCGGTGCCGCCGGATTCTGCGTCACTCGCCCGCGGGGAACAGATGTACCTGCGGGTGTGCGCTGTCTGCCATGGGGAGACCGGCGTGGGAGCGCAGGCGTTCATCGCCGACAAGCATCCGATGCTCGTGGCTTACAACCTCTCTGACGCGAGGATCGCGGCCTACACCGACGGTTTCATCTACGGAAAGATTCGTGTGGGCGGCCCTATCATGCCCGCGTATGCCCATCAGGTCACTCACATCGACCGGTGGCACATCGTGAACTACGTGCGTGAACTCCAGCGGCGAGCCGGCAACTCGCCGGCAACTGCCGGGGGGGTTCGGTAGACATGGCGCACGTGCATATCCCCTCCGAGATCCCGATCCGGTACTTCCAGCGCTCGAAGGCCTGGGACAACATCGTGGTCGGCATGATCGTGGTTGGCCTCGCCTCGTTCATCTTGGCGTTGAAGCAGGACCCCGATCGTGCGTGGCAGGCCTACGTATCCAACTGGTTGTTTTTCACGGCCACAGCCATGGGGGCCATGATTCTCACGGTGGCTACGTGGATCACGAAGGCGAAGTGGAACTGGTCGGTGCGGCGCGTGAGCCTGGCCTTCGTTGCCTTCCTGCCGGTCTCGTTTGTTCTGATGCTTCCGATGCTCGGCCTCGGAGAGTCGTTCTTTCCGTGGATCGCGGAGATGGCGCAGGACCCCATCCTGCAGAAGAAGGCTGCCTATCTGAACAGGCCGTTCCTGGTGACCAGGAACCTGGTCGGAGTGATCGTGCTGTTCGGGATGAGTCTCTATTTTGCTTACCTGGCCCTCCGGCCGGACATGGAGCACGCCAAGGCCGCGGGGCGGGACCACGCCAAAGAGAGCCGAACCCGCTGGCACGAGCGCTTGAGCGAGGGTTGGCTGGGTCAGGATGCGGAGGAGGACCGAAGCTACCGGCGGATGACCCGCATGGCGCCAGTTTTCGTGATCGTGTACGCCGTGGTGCTGAGCATTATCTCGTTCGACTGGGTGATGTCGCTCGAGCCGCACTGGTACTCCACCATGATGGGCCCGTGGTTCTTCATGGGAGCCTTCTGGGGTGGCATCACCGCCACCGCCATGTCTGTCACCTTTCTGAAGACGTCGGAGAAGGATTTCGACAGGGCGATGGGACGGAGCCAGCTTCATGATCTCGGCAAGCTGACCTTCGCGTTTACCGTCTTTTGGGCCTACCTGTTCTTTGCCCAGTACCTGGTGATCTGGTACGGGAAGCTGCCGACGGAGCAGGCCTGGATCATCCGCCGCTCCGCACCTCCGTTCGGCGCGTGGTCCCTGCTCTTGATCATCTTGTGCTTCGTGATCCCCTTCGCGGGCCTCATTGGCCGCAAGGCTAAGATGAACCCTTTGATGGTGCAGGGTATCGGGTTCGTGACTTTGGCCGGACTGTGGCTCGAGAAGTACCTGATGGTTGCTCCGGCGCTGTACCATGACGGACCGGCAGTCTCGCTCTGGTGGCCTCTCATCGGACTGATGTTCCTGGGGCTGTTCATCGGGTCGCTGCGTTGGTTCTACGCGACGTTCCCAGTGATGCAACTCTGGCAGCCGAAGCCGGACCCGGAGATGGTAGATGCCGAACTGGTTGGTCAGAGCGCTGGTGTAGCCTAGAAGGCTGTTGATCAGTGGCGGGTGCCTCCGCCCTTTTCCTTGTTGTCGTACATATCTCGGTCGGCCGACTGGATGAGTTCTTCCATGCCGACCATCTGATCGCTCTTGAACGTGGCGAGTCCTGAGCTGACCGTAACGCCCTGCGGCGCCAAGATACGATCTTTTCGGAGCCGCGCGCGGATCCGCTCAATGTAGTGTTCGGCGCCAGCCACGTCGCTCTCCGACAGCACCGTTACGAACTCGTCCCCTCCGTAGCGGGCCACAAGGTTCATCGCACGGTTCTCCTCGTCCAGGACTCGGGCGAAGGCCTTGAGAATCTGATCCCCCACCACATGCCCCAGCGTATCGTTGTAGCGCTTGAAGTCGTCGAGATCGAACAGGATAAGGCACAGCTCGCGCCCTCTTCGGGCCGCGGCCACCTCGCGTTCCAAATGAATCTGGAGATGCCGCCGATTCGGCAGACCCGTGAGCGGATCGGTCAGGGATAGTGCCTGCAGGCCCGCATATATCTCCGCATTGTCCAGGGCCACGGACGCCTGGTCTGCGATTCTGCCCAAGACCCGTATGCCGTCGTCCTCGAACGGCCGCGGTTCCTGACTCCCGACCGCCAGGAAGCCGCCCACCCGGTCACCGATGAGCAGCGGAACCGCGAGGCCCGTCCCACAGGTGAGCGTCTCGCGCAGGTGCTGTGGCACCAGCTCGCTATTTCCGAGATCCTCGAGCGTCGCATGCTCGCGATCTCGCACGAGTCGGTCGAAGAGATCGCCCTTGATGTCCCACTGGGTTCCAACGGGAGGAGGATGCTTCCCCGCCGATGCGCGGACTGAAGCAGTGGTGCCCTCGATCATCCAGACGGCTGCGGTGTCTGCGCGTGATTGCTCGAGCACCGCTGCCGCTACCTTCTCCAGTACTTCGTCGAAGTCCAACGACGATACCAGGAGGCGCCCGATCTCCTCGATCTGCTCAGCTTCGATCCGGCGGCGCGTGAGCTCATCTACGTACCTGGCGTTCTCGATCGCCACGGCCGCGACATCAGCAATCTCCTGGAGCAACTCGAGGTCCTGCTCATCGTATGAACGAGGCTCGTAGCTTTGTGTGCTGAGGACGCCGGTTACCCGGCCCTTGAGCGTAAGGGGCGCGGACATGGCTGAGCGGGTGACGTCCGACTCGGCATCCCCGAGAAGCATCAGAGATTGGCTGTCGAGTCGATCCTCGATGATGGTCGCACGTCCGGTCCGGATTACTTCGCTATCGGATCCGCGGTAGGTGATGTCGCACTGGCTCTCTTCACCTTTGTCGGCGAAGTAGACCACGGTTGCCAGGTCCTTCGCCTGGTCGTAAAGGGCGATGTAGAAGCCCTCCGCATGAACGACTCGGACGGTTTCCTGGTAGACGGCCTGGTACAATCCATCCAAGCTGAGCGTACCCGAAAGGGTGCGCGCGATATCGAGCAGGACACGATATCGCTCAGCGACGCTGGGTGGAGCGCCCGTCTCGGTGGAGGACATGGGGACACACCTGTCTGTCATTCGGCTGAGGAAGCCGGGGGGCCGTTTCGCCCACAACATAGACCGTTGATGACGCCGGTTCAATACAATTGCGCCCGTCCCGAGCCTTCACATCAGCCGTCCGGATCTTCGGCAGACGGTTGGTCCCCCTCGGTTTCAATGGCGCCCTCGAGGCGTGCGACGCAGTGCCCGACCTCGAACCCGACCGCTCTGACCAGCCGAGCCTCGTGCAGGTCGGGTTCGGCTCGGGAGATAAGCGTACGCAAGGTGCGCATCACAGACTCGGGTGATCTTGTGCCTTTGAAGAACTGAATGCTATGCAGGCCGGTTTGAAGGGCCGCGTAGGTCTCCTCGAGGTCGGCCTGTGTGGCCGGTCCCTCCGCGCGGCGGCCCGTGGGCAGGGGCTCCCCGCCGTCCTGGGAGGCCAAGAAGATCTCATAACAGGTGAGCAGGCAGGCCTGGGCAAGGTTCAGGCTCGAGTAGACAGCGTCGGTGGGGACGATAGCCACTGAATGGCACAGATCCAGTGCCTCGTTCCCAAGGCCGCGATCCTCCCGGCCGAAGAGCACCGCGACCTCGCCCGCGAGTGCCCGCTCGATGATGAGTGGCGCGAGCTCTCGGGGTCGCACGTAGTTCCGCTGTGCCGTTCGCGCTCTCGCCGTTGTGCCCGCGACGAACGTCGTGTCCGCGACGGCTTCCTCCAGCGAGTCGAAGATCTTTGTGGCCGCCACCAGATCCTCACTGCGGTGGGCGATGCCCGCGATGCGGTAGGCGTCGAATTCGGCCGGGCGCACTAGGCGTAGCCTCGACAGGCCCATGTTCATCATCGCCCGAATCACTCCGGCTACATTGACTACATTCTGTGGCTCGTTGAGGACGATGACTACGTTGTCGAGTGGGTTGGTCAGGGTTCCCCATCTCCCGGAGGAATCTTGGGATCGTCCCCGCTGTTATCCTCGAGCGCATCGTCCCGCAACTCGCCCTTGAAGTTCCGTATGGCCCCACCGAGCCCGCGTGCTATCAGCGGGAGCTTCTTGGCGCCGAAAAAGAACACCAGGATCAGGAGGATTAAGACGAGTTCGGTAACCCCTAGCCCGAACATCAGCGGAGCAGTGCGTTGGCGATGGTCTGGAGTTGCATGTTCGTTGTCCCTTCGTAGATCGTGCCTATTTTGGAATCCCGGTAAAGCTTCTCCACCGGATATTCCCGCGTGAACCCGTAGCCCCCGTGGAGATCGACGCACAGCGATGAGACCTGCTGAGCCATGCGAGAGGCGAAAAACTTCGCCATGGCGGCTGGTGTGAGGAAGTCCTCCCCGGCGTCCTTGAGGCGCGCCGCGTTGTAGACGAGGAGTCGGGCAGCCTCGACGTTCGTGGCCATCTCGGCAAGTTGGAACTGTATGCCCTGGAAGTCACCTATGGGCCGGCCGAACTGTTCC
>BTRA01000091.1:0-11729 GCA_036986155.1 Gemmatimonadota bacterium
GTGAACGGGAAGAACGACGGACGCAGACGAATCTTCGTTCCTGGACCCCAGAACCTGCGGGCGAACTCGGCGAGTGTGGCCTTGAAGTCCACGAACGTGATGCCTTCGTCGACCACGAGCCCCTCGATCTGGGCGAATGCGGGCGTGTGCGTCGCGTCGTAGGTGTCACGCCGGTACACCATGCCGGGAGCGAGAATGCGTATCGGTGGGTCGTGTGTCTCCATGGTCCGAATCTGGACTGGAGAGGTGTGGCTCCTGAGCAATACCGAGTCCTTCAGGTAGAGCGTATCCTGCTCGTCGGCGGCCGGATGGTCCAATGGAGTGTTCAGCGCTTCGAAATTGTACCACTCGGTATCCGCTTCCGGACCTCGTGCACGAGTGAAGCCCATGCCCCGGAAGATCTGCCAGATTTCATCCACCACCTGATTCACTGGATGGGCGCCGCCCACCCAGGTCCCGCGTCCGGGCAACGTGAGGTCGGCGACCTCGGCGTCGGAGTCCGTCTCGTCGGACACCTCCGCACCTCGAGCCTCGAGCGCCCGGGTGAGCGTCTCCTTCACCCGGTTCGCCTCTGCGCCGACGGCCGGGCGATCTGAAGGATCGACGCCTCCCAACTGACGTAGGATCGCGGAGATCCGACCATCCTTCCGCCCGAGGTAGATGACCCTCGCGCGCTCGAGAGCTTCACCGTCACCAGCCTCGGCCACGGCGGCCAGGGCCTCGGCCTCGAGTTCCTTCAGTCGAAGGACCAGGGGGTTGTCATTGCTCATGCTGTCTCAGCCCGTCACACGTCGAAGATGTCCTCGCCAACGATCGGAAACGGCAAGGGGCCCCGCGACAACGTCGCCGAGCCCCCCGCGGATCGAACCCGAGACCGGTCGATCAACTCGCAGCGCCGATGGCCTCCTTGGCTCGCTCCGCCAGCGCCGTAAACGCGTCCGGACTCCGAACGGCGAGATCGGCGAGTGCCTTGCGATCCAACTCCACGCCCGCCGTTTTCAGGCCGTTGATGAGCCTTGAATACGAGATATCGTTTTCACGGGCCGCAGCGTTGATACGGGTGATCCAGAGCCTCCGGAAATTCCGCTTTTTCTTTTTCCGGTCCCGGTACGCGTGCTCCCAACCCTTCTCCACCGCATCCTTGGCGGTTCGGTACAGATTCTTCCGGCCGCCAAAATATCCCTTCGCGACCTTGAAGATTTTCTTTTTCCGCTTGTTGCGGGCTCCCGCTGAGGTGCCTCTTGGCATGATAGACTCCTTCGCCTACGACCCACCAAGGAGTCGGTTCATTCGCTTAGTATCACCCGGGGACACCGCAGTACCCTGCCGCAACCGCCGCTTCCGCTTCGGGGACTTCTTCGTGAGGATGTGGCTCTTGTACGCCCGGCGACGACGGAGCTTGCCCGTCCCCGTTCTCTTCAGGCGCTTCGCGGCACCCCGATTGGTCTTCATCTTCGGCATCTAATCTCCTCAACGCCCACCGGCGCGCCCTTCTGGTCAGGGGTGCTTGAGCGGAGCCAGGACCATGGACATGGTCCGTCGCTCGAACACCGGGTGCATCTCAATTTTCGCCACATCCTCGAGGTCGGTCGTAACCCGCGCGAGGACCTCCCTGCCGAGTTCCGGGTGGGTCACCTGCCTCCCCCGGAACATCATCGTGAGCTTCACCTTGTTTCCTTCATCGAGGAACCGGCGCGCGTGACGCACCTTGAACTCGTAGTCGTGGTCCTCGATGCCAGGCCTGAACTTCACTTCCTTCACCTGCACGTGATGCTGTTTCTTCTTCGCTTCCTTCGCCGCGCGCTGCTGCTCGTACTTGAATTTCCCGTAGTCCATCAACTTGACGACGGGGGGACGGGCCTCGGGCGCGATCTCAACCAAATCCAGGCCCCTCTCGGTGGCGATGGCGCGGGCTTCGTCGATCGAGATGATCCCGATCTGTCCGCCCTCGTCATCGATCATGCGAACTGGGCTGATTCGAATCTGTTCGTTGACGCGGATCCGTTGTTCCTTGATCTGTATGCCTCCGCAGTGGGAAACGAATGTTGGTGCCGGCCGAAGACGGCTCCAGACAAAAAAAGCCCGGATTCCTCCGGGCCACAAGGGTCACGTTCCCAAAGGCCTCACGCCCTTGCGTACCGCGACCACTTCGACCCTGTCGGCTCGCCGCGCCTAGGGCGCGCACCAACAAAGGTGGAACCGGAGGTCGACCGGCTCACTTCACAGTTTTTGTTCACCCCTCTCAAACAACACCTCAGACGGGCACACCGAAGATCGTCGGAGTCCCGGTCGCCGTCAACCCGCAATAACCACGGGCCATTAGCCCTCGGTTCCGGCGCGTGATTCGATCTCGGCTCTGAGGCGATCAACGAACGCTCCACGCTCCAGCACTTCCTGCTTGTTACCGCGGCCCCGCATTCGGATCGCGACCGTCCCGGCCTCTGCCTCACGCTCGCCGATCACGGCCATGTAGGGAACCTTGAAGAGCTCCCCGTTCCGTATGCGAGCGCTCAACGTGTCACGTGCATCGAGCTTCACGCGCACACGCGCGGCCTCGAGTTGCGAGACGAACTCTCGGGCGCTGGCTTCCCACTGTTCTGAGATTGGCAGGACTCGCACCTGCTCCGGAGCCAGCCAAACCGGAAAGGCGCCCGCATAGTGCTCGATCAACCCACCTACGAAGCGTTCCATCGAGCCCACGAGCACGCGATGCAGCATGAACGGACGGTGTCGCTCATTGTCCTCCCCGACGTACTCGAGTCCGAAGCGCTCTGGGAGGTTGAAGTCGAGCTGCACGGTGGGGCCCTGCCACTTCCTGCCTATCGCATCGATCAGCTTGAAGTCCAGCTTGGGGCCGTAAAACGCACCACCACCCTCGTCGATGGCATAGTCCAATCCACGAGCGGACAAGACGGTCGCGAGAACGCCCTCCGCGTGCTCCCAGTCCTCGTCCGCCCCCAAAGCCTTGGGTGGTTTGGTAGCCAACTCGATGGTGTAGGGATATCCGAATGCCCGAAGCATCTCATCGACGAGATCGAGGAGTCTCTCGATCTCCTCCGGAACCTGCTCTCGCGTGCAGAAGATGTGCGCGTCGTCCTGGGTGAAACCGCGCACCCGGAGCATGCCATGTAATACGCCGCTGCGCTCGTACCGGTAACAGGTCCCGAATTCAGCATACCGAATCGGAAGGTCCCGGTAGGAATGGGGTGTACCCTGGAAAATGGCGATGTGCCCGGGGCAATTCATGGGCTTGAGGCGGTAGGCGGCACCCTCCACCTCCATCGCTCCAAACATGCTCTCGGCGAAATTCTCGAGGTGCCCGGAGATCTCGAACAGCTTCTCGCTCGCAATGTGAGGCGTGTAGACGATGTCGTAACCGTGCCGTTGCACCAACTCCAGCTCGAAGCGTTCGATTTCGGTGCGGATCGCGGCGCCTTTGGGGTGCCATAGAATCAATCCCGGCCCCACGCGTGAATCCGTAGAAAACAGGCCCAACTGCTTGCCCAGGTGGCGATGATCTCGCCGCTTGGCCTCTTCGAGGCGCTCTAGGTGCTCATCCAGGTCCGCTTTCTTGAAGAAGGCTGTGCCGTAGATGCGCTGGAGCATTTGCCGGTTTTCATCACCCCTCCAATACGCGCCCGCCGCGCTGAGCAGCTTGAAATGCGTCACGTGCCCCGTCGAAGGCACATGCGGACCCCGGCAGAGATCCAGGAAGGGCCCGTCCCTGTAGACCGTGATGACCTCGGTGTCGTCGAATTCCTCCAGGCGCTCCAGCTTGAGCGGATCATCGGAGAATAGCTCTCGGGCCTCCTCCTTGGTGACCCGCCTCCGCTCGAATGCGTGGTCGGCCTCGACCACGTCGGCCATTCTCGCCTGAAAGGCCTCCAAGTCATCTGGGGTAAACGGCTCATCCACCTCGAAGTCGTAATAGAAACCATCGTCGATCGCCGGACCGAACCCGATGGCAGCATCCGGCTTGAGCTCTCGTACCGCAGTGGCGAGCACGTGAGCAGCAGAATGCCGCAGCACGGCCAACGCCTCCCCGTCACGCGCGGTGAGAATCCGCACGGCAGCACTTTGCTCCAGGGCGTATGTAAGGTCGACGGTCTCGCCGTCGACCTGCCCGGCGATCGCGGCCTTTGCGAGGCCGGGCCCGATTTGGGCGGCCACATCTCCCACCGTGGATCCCAAAGCCATCTCGAGGACGGAGTCATCGGGCAGGGTGACGTTGATCATCTGGTCAGACATTCCACTTCCATGTTCTTGTGAGCCGTGCCAAAATCCGGTCTCAGGCCAGCAAGGTAATCCCTCTCGTGGTACGTGCCATATACCGGCCCCCAGAGCCGACAATACGCAAGAGGCCCGGAAGACGAATCTTCCGGGCCTCCACTGCTGCCTGTCGAGCGATTGGGTTAGTACATCCCGCCCATGCCACCGCCCGGCATCGGAGGCGCCTTGTCATCCTCCGGCATCTCCACCACAACCGCTTCGGTGGTCAACAGCAGACCAGCAATCGACGCGGCGTTCTGCAGGGCCGTCCGAACCACCTTCGTCGGATCCATGACGCCTGCCTTGACCAGGTCCTCGAAAACGTCCGTCTGCGCGTTGTAGCCGAACGACGTCTCCTTGGACTGACGCACCTTCTCGACCACGATGGATCCCTCGACACCCGCGTTCTCAACGATCTGACGGATGGGCTCCTCGAGAGCCCGTCGAAGAATGTTGACGCCGATCTGCTCGTCTTCCCGGTCCACCTTCAAGTCGTCCAACGCGGACTGGGCGCGTAGCAACGCGACACCGCCACCCGGCACGATGCCCTCTTCGACGGCAGCGCGCGTCGCATGCAGCGCGTCCTCCACGAGAGCCTTCTTCTCCTTCATCTCCGTCTCGGTGGCGGCACCCACGTTGATCACCGCGACACCGCCGGAGAGCTTGGCAAGGCGCTCTTGGAGCTTCTCGCGATCATAGTCCGACGAGGACTTGTCGACCGCTACCTTGATCTCCTCGATACGACCCTGAATCTTGGTCTTCTCACCCGCGCCGTCGACGATCGTTGTGTCGTCCTTGTCGATGACTACGCGCTTGGCCGAGCCGAGGTCACTGGTGACCGCGTTCTCCAGCTTGAAGCCGACTTCCTCCGAGATCACCTGACCGCCTGTGAGAACCGAGATGTCCTGGAGCATGGCCTTGCGACGGTCGCCGAAGCCCGGCGCCTTCACAGCGCAGACCTTGAGCGTGCCGCGCAGCTTGTTCACCACCAGCGTTGCAAGCGCCTCACCATCGACATCCTCGGCGATGATCAGGAGCGGCTTGCCGAGTTGGGCGACCTTCTCCAGGATGGGAAGAAGGTCCTTCATGGAGGAAATCTTCTTGTCGTGGACGAGGATCATGGGATCCTCGAGGATGGCCTCCATGCGCTCCGGGTCTGTCACGAAGTACGGAGACAGGTATCCGCGGTCGAACTGCATTCCCTCGACCGTCTCGAGCGTGGTCTCGAGGCCACGGGCCTCCTCGACCGTAATCACTCCGTCCTTGCCGACCTTCTCCATCGCGTCGGCAATCAACTCACCCACCTCGGGATCGTTGTTGGCCGAGATCGATCCGACCTGAGAGATCTCCTTTTTCCCCTTGGTCTCCATGGAGATGCTGTGGAGGGAGTCGACGACCACGTCCACCCCCTTGTCGATGCCCCGGCGGATCCCCATGGGGTTTGTGCCGGCCGTGACGTTCTTCAGGCCCTGGGCAAAGATCGCCTGGGCCAGGACGGTGGCCGTCGTGGTGCCGTCACCGGCCACGTCGGATGTCTTGGTCGCGACTTCCTTGACCATCTGAGCTCCCATGTTCTCCACGGGATCTTCGAGCTCCACCTCCTTGGCCACGGACACGCCGTCCTTGGTTACGGTGGGAGACCCGAACTTGCGGTCCAGAATGACGTTTCGGCCCTTCGGGCCTAGGGTGACCTTCACGGCCTGGGCAAGCTTGTCGACGCCAGCCTTCAGGCGGCTACGCGCCTCTACGTCGAACCCGAGCTCCTTTGCTGCCATTTGATTAGCTCCTTAATGCGTTTATCGAACTACGAAAGCCTACTGTCAACTAGATGATCGCGAGGATGTCGCTCTCCCGGAGAATGAGCAGCTCCTCCCCGTCCACTGTCACCTCGGTGCCGCTGTACTTGCCGTACAACACCTTCTGTCCGACTTCGACGTCGGGTGTGATGCGAGCACCTTCGTCCGAGAGCTTGCCCGGGCCCACCGCTAGGATCTCTCCCTGCTGAGGCTTCTCCTTGGCGGTGTCGGGAATGTAGAGGCCGCCTCGCATCTCCTCGGCCTCGTCGAGCGCCCTGACCACTACACGGTCGGCCAGCGGTTGAATCTTGGTGGCAGCCTTCGTCGCCATAAGATCGGACTCCTTCGTTAATTGTTTGCACACAATGAGTTAGCGAAATCGTTAGCACTCTCGGGTAGTGAGTGCTTATGGGTGCGCTCTGAAATCTAGATCCAGGATTGGGTCTGTCAACCGCCTACGGCCCCGGTACCCGGGCCTTTCATTTCCTTGCACCTCGCGCTCGGGTCTGGTAACGTTTTGGGATCATCCCCCCGCAGGTCCGACACTGGGACGAATGCACGCTGAACCCCCTGAGGCGGCGCCTCAGCCGCCATCGACTGAGGACCCCGTCGACTCGTCGGACTCCGAGCCGACCCAGGCTTCGCCATTCTTTCGCCAGCTGGCAGACCACCTGCCCATCCCTGCCATCCTGCTCGACGGGCGGGGGAGGTTCCTACGCCAGAACACTGCACACCGCGCAGCGCTGGGATACACGGACGAGACCCTGGCCGAGCGTGGTCCGGCCACCTACATGGGCAAAGATCACTTCGAAGTGATCCGAAACGATCTCGCCGACACGGGTGGCCACCGAGGGTCCGTGGTGTGCGGGACGGCTACGGGGCGGAGCCTATCTCTGGATGTCTCGGCGTTCGCCGCCGTAGGTCCCGAAGGTGGCGATCCGCTGTGGGTCCTCCTCCTCCGGCATATCTCGTTCCGTCCCCAGGTGGAACATGAACTCGATCAGTCCGTTTCACTCGTTCAAGCGACCCTCGATTCCACGGCGGACGGCCTGCTGGTGGTAGACCAAGAGGGCCGGATCACGAACTTCAACAAGAGGCTCTCCAAGATCTGGGATACGCCACCGCCGGAGGCCCGAGAGGCGGAGGACACCGAGCCCATGGAATTCATTCTCGAGCGTTTGGTTGATCCCGAAGACCTGCGCGCGACTTTGCGGACCCTGACGGATAACCCCAAACGGAAAGCCTCGGGTCGTTTGGAGCTCAAGGACGGCCGGACCATCGAGCACTATTCCCGGCCGCAGAAGGTCGGGACCGAGATCGTGGGGAGGGTATGGAGTTTCCGGGACGTGACCGAGCAGATCCACTACCAGGAGGCGCTGAGGGAGGGAGAGGAGCGCTACCGCAAGCTGTTCCACAACTCGAGGCAGGCCATCTACGTCACGGACCCGACCGGAGTCTTCATCGACGTGAATGAGGCCGCATTGGACATCATGGGGTGCACTCGGGACGAACTCTTCGGCATGCACGCGCGTGACTTCTGGACTAACCCGGACGAACGCGCCCGTTTCCGTAAGGCCCTTGAGCACACAGGGACCGTACGCAACTTCGAAGGTCGGCTCAAGCGGTTGGACGGAGGCGAGTTGGACTGCCTTCTCACGACGACGGCGCAATATGACGCCCACGGCCAACTCATCGGATACCAGGGCATTCTCGACGATATCAGTGACCGGAAACGTGCCCAGATCGCGCTGAGATCGAGCGAGCTGTACTTCCGTTCTCTTATTGAGAACGCGCTCGACACGATTACGATCCTCGACCGTGACGCTGTGATCCGCTACCAGAGCCCTTCCGTACAGCGCGTGCTTGGATACGATCCAGGCGAACTCGTCGGCAAACATGTATTCGACTACATCCACCCGGAGGATCGTGGAGACGCAGTCAAGGCGCTGGCCGCGATCATGGCGACGCCAGGCGAGAGCAGCGACGTGAAGGTGCGCTTCCATCACATGGATGGAAGTTGGCGCTATATGGAAGCGGTCGGGCGCAACCTTCTCGACGATCCAGTCGTGCGGGGCGTCGTCATCAACGCGCGAGACGCCACGGTTCGACGGGAGGCCGAGGAGCGCCTCCTTCATGATGCCTTTCACGACAAGCTCACAGGGCTCCCCAATCGCGCGCTGCTGCTCGACCGCTTGAATCAGATGCTGGCCCGCTCGAAGCGTACCGGAAAAGCGAGCTTCTCCGTCCTGTTCCTGGACTTGGACCGCTTCAAGGTCATCAACGACAGTCTCGGCCATATGATCGGAGATCAGATGCTGATCTCGGTGGCGCGCCGGCTCGACGCCTGCCTTAGACCGGGCGACACGGTGGCCAGGCTGGGTGGGGACGAGTTCACCATGGTGCTGGATGGCACGCACGACGAGGAAGAGGCTACGCGCATCGCCAATCGTGTGCACGAAGCGATGCGGCAGCCGATCATCCTCGAAGGGCATGAGGTCTTCACCGCGGTGAGCATCGGAATCGCCCCAGGCTCCCTTTCCTACGAATCCGCCGAAGAGCTTCTCAGGGACGCGGATCTCGCCATGTATCGCGCGAAGTCCCTCGGCAAGGACCGCCACGTCGTGTTCGATGATTCCATGCACGCCGACGCGATGGCGGTGCTGCGCCTCGAAAGCGAGTTGAGGAAGGCGATCGAAGGTCAGGAGTTCCGGCTCTTCTACCAACCCATCGTAGCCCTGGACACCAACGTCGTCACCAGCTTCGAGGCACTCCTGCGATGGGAACATCCAGAGCGTGGCCTGCTGTTTCCGAAGGACTTCATCTCGGTGGCCGAGGAAACCCAAATCATCATTCCTCTGGGATGGTGGGCTCTGGAAGAGACGATTCGCCAGGTCGCGGAGTGGGATAAAGAATTCAAGGTCCACGACGGTCTCACCGTGCATGTCAACCTTTCCGGGCTGCAGTTGACCCAGGGCGACCTCATCCCGGGCCTGCGCGACATGCTCGGGAAGTACGAGGTGCCCGGGCACCGGCTCAACCTCGAGTTGACCGAGGGCATCATCATGGAAAAAGCCGAGGCGGCGATCCGCACGCTGCACCGACTGAAGGAACTAGGTCTGCAGTTGTCCATCGACGATTTTGGCGCCGGCTATTCGTCTCTCACCTACCTCAACCGGATTCCCACACAGAGCGTCAAGCTGGACCGGTCCTTCGTGGCAAGCATGGACCTAGACGAGCCGAGCGGTATCGTCCGCACCATCATCGATCTCGCCCACGATCTGGGGATGCGCGTCGTGGCGGAGGGTATCGAAAACCTGGGCCAAGCGCAGAAGCTGGCCGAGATGAACTGCGAATCGGGCCAGGGCTTCTATTTCGGACAGGCGGTGCCGGCGGACGAGGCGAGGGAGCTCATCGGCGAGACACTGCCTCGGCGCACCAACACGACGCTCTAGGGAAGCTCCCCTGATAGGATGTCGCGACCTCTCTCCAGGTCGCGAATTCAGATCTCTCCGGCGAGATGGCGACCCGCGAGCGCCAAACCGTAGAGGGTGAGAAACGGCTCGACCCGGTCGACGGTGGCGCAGTGAGGACCAACGATCTCCGAGTACCCTCCAGTCGCCACAACCAAAACATCGGGCCTTCCCCACTCATCTCGGATCCGGCCCACCACGCCGTCGACGGCGTCGATGGCCGAGTAGAACACCCCGCTCCGGATGCACGTCTCGGTCCGGCGCCCGATGACGCGTTCCGGCCGTTCGAGTTCGACCGTCGGCAACTTGGCCGTTTTGCTCCCCAGCCAATCCAGGCCGGCTTGGATCCCCTGCGAGATCACGCCTCCGATGAACGTGCCGTCCGCTGTGATACAGTCGTAGGTAGTCGCTGTCCCGAGATCGACGGCGATAGTGTCGCGCCCGTAAATCATGCTGGCCGCCAGAGTGTTCGCGATTCGGTCCGCCCCCACCGTCTGGGGCTCGTCTACGTCGAGGCGGATCGGGAGATCCTTCTCACCGGAGAGGACCCATGTGTCCTCCGCAACCATTCGCGAAAGCGCGGAGTGCAATACCGGCGTCTGGGCGGGCACGACGGAACCAATCACGGCGCGGCCTAAACCCTCGCCCGACTTGCCGGCGCGCTCGAGTAGCGATCGCAGAAGGAGCTCGTACTCATCGGCCGTTCTCGGCACGCCTGTAGCGAGCCTCCAGTGCGATGCGACCTCAAGGGCACCCTCGCGAGGAACCAGTCCCAAGACGGTCTCACTGTTGCCTACGTCAACCACCAGGTCCATGCGTGCGACTCCCGCTACACTCTGCTCGATCGTCATGACCGGTCTACAATGGTAACGCCCCCGGCCAGGAGTCTGCGCTCCGGCATCCCTTCCCCACCGACGATGAGGGCTCCGTCGGGCGCTACTCCCAAAGCGGTGCCCTCGGCGCCCGAAACGTCCCGAACCCGGACACCACGAAGCGCATCCAGGCTTGCCACCTCCTCAGCCAAGTCACCCTCCAAGATGTGCGGAACAGGTGCAGCCAAACACCGCAACTCCTGCAGAACCCTCCCCGCCAGCTCCGAGAGGCTCACGTCACCGTGCAGGGCCAGTTCGATGGAGATTACGTTGTCGCGGAGCGCCATCGGAAAGTCCTCTGGGCGCTGCCGGACGTTGACGCCGATCCCTAGGACGACTCCACCACCACTGACGCCTTCACACAGAATCCCACACACCTTGCGCCCACCAAGCTGCACATCGTTCGGCCATTTCAAAGTCGGCTCGGCCTCGGGTCGGAGCGTTCGAATCGCACGACATACCGCCACGCCAACGAGAATGGGAAGCAGGCCGTGCGACTCGTGCGATTCGGGGCGAATGAGGACAGACATCCACAAGCCGAGCCCCGCCGGGGAACTCCACCATCGCCCCTCCCTCCCCCGGCCTGCGGTCTGTTCCCGCGAGATCACAGACGTGAAGGCGGGCGCACCCAGATCGGCCAGTTCTCTGCAGCGGTCATTGGTGGAGGCCAGACTTCCGTACGCCTCTAATCGGGGGATCCCCCAGGCTCGCTCCCACACCTCGACCTCCTCGCCTTCCCACACCGCCAAACCGGGCCGTCCGCCCATCAGGAGACCAGCTGAAGTGAAAAATCCGCCGCCGGGGCCGAGTGCGTGAGCGCACCCACGCTAATGAGGTCGACGCCGGTCTCGGCCACGTCGCGCACCGTGTCCAACGTGATGTTCCCGGAGGCCTCCAAGCTCACGCTATCGCCGGTCCTGTCCCGCACGACCGAGACCGCCTCTCGAAGCCTGTCCGGACTCATGTTGTCCAGGAGGATGCGCTCCACTCCGGCCGCGAGCGCCTCTTCAAGCTCGTCTCCCGTGTGCACCTCCACTTCAACGGGAAGTCCGGTGTTGCGACTCCGAATCCGCTCGAAGGCGGCGGTGAGTCCCCCCGCCGCCGCGATGTGGTTGTCCTTGACGAGGACCATGTCGTCGAGGCCCATGCGGTGATTGGAGCCTCCGCCGGCGCGTACCGCCATCTTCTCGAGCACGCGCCATCCCGGCGTGGTCTTCCGTGTATCCACGATACGGGCACCCGTGCCCTGCACACGAGCCACGAAGGCTCGAGTAAGCGTGGCGATACCCGAGAGTCTGCCGAGGAAGTTCAGGGCTGTGCGT
>BTRA01000092.1:0-11685 GCA_036986155.1 Gemmatimonadota bacterium
GGCGAATCGGTTCTGGCCCGGTGAGAACGTGGTGGGAGCACGCTTCAGGATCGTGCGCGCAGAGGCGGAGGAGTGGATCCAGATCATCGGCGTAGTCGGCGACGTGCGTAGTCCGCGCGAGGCCGAGGAGGGCGACCCCCAGATCTACATCCCCTTCGCTCAGAACCCGCAGGCCGCGATGATCGTGCTCGCGCGCACGGCGGGGGATCCGGAGAGTGTCGGTCCAGACCTGAGACGGGCCGTGTGGGCCGTCGACCCACAGCAGCCGGTGGATGAAATGCGCACTCTGAACGAAGCGATCTACCAGAGGCAGTCCGGCAACTACGCCTTGGTCATGCTGTTCAGCACGTTCGCCGTCTTTGCGCTGGTCATGGCGGCAGTCGGCATCTACGGGGTCATGTCCTACTCGGTGTCGCAGAGGTCCGCCGAGATCAGCATTCGGCGTGCGCTGGGAGCGGAGGCCAACGACGTGAGCAGGATGGTCTTACTGCAAGGGGCGAAGATGCTGTTGCTCGGCATCGCCGTGGGCCTGGTCGGTGCGTTCGGGCTCAGCAGATTGATCGCTGGTGTCGTCGTCGGGACCGGGATCAGCGCGACGGACCCGGTCACGTTCATCGGCGTGCCGGTCATTCTGGGTACCGTTGCGCTGATCGCCAACTATGTGCCGGCTTGGCGAGCCGCGAGAATCGACCCGATGTCGGCCCTGCGCATGGAATGACGATCGGGGCGGGTCGGTTGGTCGCACGTTCGTATTCGCGTGTCCGGACGAGCCGGGGAGGGATGAGGCGATCGCCATCCGGGGACCGTCATCCTTGACGTGGGACGTCGTGAAGCCCAACGTCGCTGCTCGCTTCGCCCCGACCGAATCGCTCGGTTTCAGACCCCGCCCGGCGGAGCGTCTCTCAATAGGACACCACTGGGGGCCCCTGCGTGCGCAAACTCCGAATCGGAATCATCGACCTCGTCGCGAGACGGCCGACCAGGCGCCTGTACGCGCGGGTGATGAACGCCAACCTCGCCAGCATAATGCCGCAGGTCGTTGCGGGGTGGTGCGAAGAGGAGGGCCACGAAGTCACTTTCGTCTGTTTTACCGGCTTCGAGGACATTGCCGAGGAGCTCCCCGACAAGTGTGACCTCGTGTTTATCGGGGCTTTCACTCAGGCGGCGCAACTCGCCTACGCCTTGAGCGCGCTCTGCCGGTCGCGTGGCGCGGTGACCGTCCTCGGAGGTCCGCATGCCCGGTGCTATCCGGAAGACGCGCAGAAGTACTTCGACTACGTCCTGGGCTTCACCCACCGCGAGACCATCCGCGATGTGCTCCAGGACTGCGAGCAGCACCGTCCGATGGGCGTGAGCCTCAGCGCCGAGGGACAGCCAAGCGATCTTCCCGGCGTCCGGGAACGCTGGAAATACATCGAGCAGACTCTCGCCAAGGCGCCCACGATCAAGATGGTCCCGATGATGGCTAGCTTGGGCTGCCCCTATACTTGCAGTTTCTGCATCGACTCCACCGTCCCCTATCGGCCCCTCGACTACGACGTGATGAAGGGCGATCTCCGCTTCCTGCTGACGAAATTCAAGCGGCCGATCGTGGCGTGGCACGACCCGAACTTCGGCATCCGGTTCGACGAGTGCATGGATGCGATTGAAGATGCCCTCCCCAAGGGCGGGATCGATTTCATTGCGGAGAGCAGCCTCTCGCTGCTTAGCGAGCCCCACTTGCGCCGCCTCCAGCGAAACGGATTCCGCGGCATTCTTCCCGGGATCGAATCGTGGTTCGACCTTGGAAACAAGTCGAAGACCGGCAAGAAGCAGGGAGAGGAGAAGCTCAGGCACGTCGTCGAGCACATCAACCTCATCAAAGAGTACATTCCTTACGTTCAGACCAACTTCGTGATGGGGCTCGACATGGACGAGGGGCCGGAGCCGTTCGAGTTGACGAAGAAGTTTCTGGATCTTTCGCCGGTGTCCTTTCCGGCGTTCTCACTGCTGACGGCGTTCGGGCGCGCGGCCCCGCTCAACCTCGAATATCAGAGGGAGGGGCGCGTGCTCCCGTTCCCCTTCCACTTCCTGAACAACAATCACGCGATGAACGTGAAGCCCGCCAACTACGAGTGGCCTGAGTTCTATGACCAGGTGATCAGTCTGTCGAAGCACGCATTCTCCTGGCGGATGATCGGGCGCCGGTTCCTTGCATCGAAGGGTCAGATCCCAAAGTGGATGAACGTCGTGCGTGCGGTGTCTTCGGAGGGGTTTGGGCGAATCAAGTACTACACGAGCTACCGGCAGAGGCTGGACACCGATCGCGGGTTCCGCCGGTATGTCGAGGGCGAAAGCGACGTGTTACCGGCGTTCTTCCGGGAAAAAGTGGAACAGGATCTCGGCTCGCTCTTGCCGTGGCTGCCGAAGGGCGCCCTGCAGCACGACCCCAATGCGTATCTAAAGGCGGAAAATGGCGATGGCGGGCTCGTGTCCATCGCCCCACGGGCCGGTACGAGCAAGAGAGCCTGACGGAAGGCCTCGCCCTACCGCAGCTTGAACCGCTGGATCTTGCCGGTAGCCGTCTTGGGAAGGTCGTCGACGAACTCGATCCACCGCGGCCGCTTGTAGGCCTCCATCGCGCTGACACAGTGCTGCGTCAGCTCCGCGGCCAGGTCGTCGGAGGCGTCGTACCCGGGGCTCAACACCACGTAGGCCTTCGGCTTGATGAGGCTTGCCCGGTCGCCGACGCCCACGACCGCGCACTCGAGCACCGCATCGTGCGCGATGAGCGTGCTCTCCACCTCGACGGGCGATACCCAGATCCCTCCGACCTTGAGCATGTCGTCCGAGCGGCCGGCATGCCAGTAATACCCGTCGGCGTCTCTGTAGTACTTGTCGCCCGTGTGGAGCCACTCGCCCTGGAAGTTTCTTCGACTTTTCGCCGAGTCATGCAGGTAGAAGAGCGCGGCGGTCTCGCCCTTCACCATCAGGTTGCCCACCTGACCCTGTTCGACGGGGCTACCCGACTCGTCTACGATCGCGAGCTCATAGCCCTCCATCTCCCGGCCGCTGCTGCCCGGCCGGATCCGGCCGGGGCGGTTCGACAAGAAGATGTGGAAGTTTTCCGTCGATCCGATTCCGTCGATGATGTCCACGCCGACGGTGCCTTGCCAGCGGTGCCAGAGTACGGCCGGAAGGGCCTCGCCCGCGGATACGCACACCCGTAGCGAGGAAAGGTCGTACTTGGTGGTGAGGCCTTCCACGGCGAGTGCCGTCGCGTAGCCGGTAGGCGCGCTGAAGAGGATGGACGGCCGAAACCGGACGATCAGAGCGAGGACGGTGCTCGCTGCTCGTGGGCTTTCGGGAAACAGTACGGTCTGCGCACCCACGTACCACGGGAAGATCAGGTTGCCTCCGAGCCCGAACGTGAAGAACAGCCGGGGCACGGACAGCGTGCGGTCGCTGGACTCGATGCCCAGCACGTTCACGCCCCAGAGCTCGGCGGCGAGCAGGGGGTCCTTGTGCGCGTGGAGGATTCCCTTGGGCTCTCCGGTGGTCCCACTCGAGTAGTTGAGGATGGCGAAGTCGTCGCGGTGTGTGAGCGCGGCCTCGGCGGTCTCCGGTTGATCCGCTATCCACTCGCTGTAACTGTGGTCGCCTTCGCGGGTGGGGTTCCCGATCACCACCACGGTCTCGAGGTGGGGAAGTTCCTCCCTTATCTGCTCGAACGTCTCGAGCAGAGCCTCATGCACGATCGCTACGCCCGCCCGCCCGTCGTGAAGCACGAAGCGAAGTCCCTCGGGAGTGAACAGCGTGTTCGCTCCGAGTGCTATGCCCCCGGCCTTGAGCGTTCCGAAGAAGCACGTTGCCCATTCCGCACAATCCGGAGAAAAAATGGCCACCGTATCTCCCGCCCTCAGGCCGATCGAGCGGAGTGCGTTGGTGACCCTGTTGGCCTCGGAGGAGACCTCGGCAAAGGTCAGCTCGCGATCGGGAGAGAGCAGTGCGACGCGGTCGGCGGAGTCGTGCAGGTTTCGCTCCAGGATCTCCACAAGGTTGTAGTGGAGGGGAACGTCAGCGGTGCGTGTCGCTCGTACGGATGCGCTCATGCCCGCAGCCTAAGGCGGATGTGGCCGCATCGCTAGGATTTTAGGACGACGGCGGCCGGAGCCAGCGCGAGAACACCACCCCCCGGTCCGGCTGCACGACCCTGAGGAGCACGGAATCGTCGGTCATGAAGTCGAGCACCATGAAGCCTGGGCGGGCGTCGGCGAACAGGGTTTGGTCGTCTTTGTCCACGGGTGTCAGCTTCGAGGCCGACCCGGCTCCGCTGACAAGCACGTACCGCGCGGATCCGGCACCCTCGAAGACCTGGAGCGAATGGTCGTGCCCACCCGCATATACAAGCGGACGGCTGGCCGCCATGGCCGCGTCGAGCATGCTCCTCATCTCCCGATTCTCGGAGTGCTGGAGACTCTGTTCGGTGCGCGTGAGCGGCTTGTAGATCCAGTAGTAGAGCGAGCCCAATACGGGCAGCGGAAACCAGGTCCGTCCGCGGGCATTGCGGAGCGGGAACAGGTGGTCCTTCCACGAGGCGTCGTCCGCGTGCCGGCCCGTGGTCTGGAGGGGGTGGTGGGCCACGACCACTACGTTCCCGGCGGCTTCCGCGAGCATCGACTCCAAGCTGCGGGCGACGGCTGCCTCGTCGCCGGCCGCGCAGGCCGTCGTGGGCTTGGCGTATTCGTGGAACCACCACTCGGTGTCCAGGGCCACGACCGACACGCCTGCGAGATCCGAAACGAGGGCCGGTCCCGGGCATCCGGCCTCCGGAAGCCAAGACAGCCGGTCTGGATCGGAATCTGTGACAAGGCGAGCCTGGCGCATTACGGCCTGATAACCGTCCGGCCCCGATTCATCCCAGTCATGGTTTCCAGGCACGAACAGGCCGCGCGCTCTATCGCCCAACGTCGCGATCAGGGTGCTGAGCCGACGCTCGGCCTCGGCCCTACCGGGGCCCTCGGGCGGAAGTCCTCGCTCGTAGATATTGTCGCCCAGGAAGACGACCAAGGTTCGGTCGGGCACCGAGGCCACCGTGTCGCTGAGCGCCTCGAGCACCGGTTCGCCTCCCTCGGCCGGCGCGCCCGCGTCACCCAACAGCACGATGCGTTGCCGCACGTTCTGGGGTACGGGGTGGGTGGCCGGTTGCGTAGCGCGCGCCGCGTAATACGGCCGGGCGGGAACACACGCCACCATCACCAGCAGGCTTGCCAAGATCCAGGGGGTCAGCGAGCGGGTCGTAGCTGTGGGTCGCATCAGAATCGCCGTTCTCTACGGTCGCAGGTGAGGTCCATTTGCCTTGCCCGTGCACGATCCAATACCACCAGGCACTCTGCGGTACCCCGAATATGGCTGGCCCGGGCCGAAAAGCTCGTGGAGTCCGCATGGTCGACGACCACGGATACACCGAAGGACGGGAAGAAACTGATGGACCTGAGATCGGTCGAAAAGGTCGCCGAGCGAATCCGGGCGCGTTCCTGAGCCTGCACGAGCGCGACGAGATCGGACCAGGCCGCGGCCTGATAAGCGTCTGCCGCGAGCTCCGTCCGCGTCCAAATGGGGTTCGAGACACCGGAGAACACGATCGTCGCGGCCACGAGCCAAGGGACGAGCCGGGGGTAATCCGGAGAGGCCGATACCTCCCGCAGGGAGTGCGTGCGAGCCTCCGAGAACAGACCGATCCCGCCGCCCACACCGATCCCGGCCACCAGGCCGTAGCGTACGAATCTTTCGAGGAGCCAGCCGGCGTATCCGGCCCAACCGGGCAGGGGTGCGAGCCCCGTGGGTTGCGCCAGGGCTCCGAGGCCACCCCCGACCATGGCCGCGAGCAAGACGGTCCGCCATACCAGGGGGGTCTCCTGTAGGCTGCCTCGAACCGCGAGTAGCGCCACGAGCGACCCGGCCGCCGGCCACCAGGCTCCGATTTGTGGAATGACCGACAGCGTCGCGAGTCCGACCGTGATGGACAGGACGGCGTACCGCGTCAACAGCCTTCTAGGTGGCGGGAGGTGTGGAGCGGAGGCGGATGAGCCGTACGTGGCCCTTGCCGAACATCTCCCGCAGATCGGAGAGCGTCTCGTTGCTCGGATCCACCTTCAGGCTCCGCGACCGGAATCGTGAGGCTTCCACTCCGTTGTCGGTGCCGACGCGGAGCTCGACCGGGGCGTCGCCGGGGTGGGCGGCGAGCACCTCCTTCGCGTCGTGAAACACGGAGGCTACCCATTCCGAGTCCTCGGGCAGTTCGATCTCGAGGGCGAGTTGGCCGCTGTTCGGCACGCCGTCCAGGGACACCGCCTCGTCCAGGAAAATGGGCGGGTTCTCCTCGTCGCGCTCGCGTCCGCTGACCTTCCCGCTTATCAGGACTACAGCATCCTGCTGAAGAACGTCCTTGTAGCTCTGCCAGTTCTCCTTGAATGCAAGCACCGTAGCGGTCCCGTGAAAGTCCTCCACGACGACTTTACCCCACTCGGAGTTGTCTCGACGTGAAATCTGGCGCTGCACCTTGATCACGACGCACGCCACCTCGACCGCCTGTCCTGCCCGATCCTTGAGGCTGGAGGTATTCACGTGAGCGAACGCACGCACCACCTCACGGTGCCGGTCGAGCGGATGGCCTGAGATGAAGAAGCCGAGCGCTTCTTTCTCCCGTACGAGGCGTTCCTGCTCGGACCACTCCGGAACGCCGGGCAACTCGGGGTCTTTCGCCTGGAGGACTGTATCGCCTCCATCGAACAAGGAGCCCTGGCCGGCCTCCTCGTCGGCCTTGCGAGCCTGGATCTCGGAATAGGCCGTGTCGAGCCCGGCGAGCAGTTGAGAGCGATGTCCGAAAGAGTCGAGGGCGCCCGCCGCGATGAGTGCCTCGGTCGCCCTCTTGTTGAGGGCACGCAGATCGACGCGCTCGAGAAAGTCGAACAGCGATCCGAAGCTCCCGCTGTCACGGGCCTCGAGAATCGACTTCACTGCCGAAGCGCCGACTCCCTTGACGGCCCCCAGACCGAATCGGATCTGCATCTTTCCGACTGGGGTGAACTTCCAGCCGGACTCGTTCACATCGGGAGCGAGCACCTCGAGGGCGTCGTCCATGTGAGGCAGGCAACGCATGATGTCGCGGCACTCCGCGATATACTTGACCACGTCGTCCGTGCTGGACACCACTGCCGATAGCATGGCGGCCATGAACTCGGCGGGGTAGTGGGCCTTGAGCCACGCCGTGTGGTAGGACAGCAGGGAGTACGCCGCGGAGTGTGACTTGTTGAACCCGTAGCGTCCGAACGTCTCGATCTGGTCGGCGAGCTCCGCCGCCGTGCGCCTCTCTACGCCGCGCTCCACGCATCGCTCGGTGAACCGGTCCAGCTCCGCTCGAATGAGACCGGCGTCCTTTTTTCCCATCGCCTTCCTGAACACGTCGGCCTCGCCGAGGCTGTAGCCCGCCAGGACGTTGGTGATCCGCATCACCTGCTCTTGATAGACGATGATCCCGTGGGTCGGCTTCAGAAGCTCCTCGAGTTCCGGGTGGGCATACTGGATCGCTTCGCGTCCCAGCTTCCGCCGGATGTAGGCGTCGGTCATCCCGCTATCCAGCGGACCCGGCCGGATAAGCGCGTTCAACGCCACGAGGTCGTCGAAGCGGTCGCATTTCATGGTGCGGAGCTTGTCCACCGCCAGGCTGGACTCGAACTGGAATACACCCGCGCTCCCGCCCCGCGCCAGCATCCGGTAGACCGCACCGTCGTCCAGGGGCACGTCATCGATCGACTCGTAGGTCTCGCCGGTCTCCGGGTGCTCGAGAGCGCCCACTCGGGCCTTCACCGCCTCGACAGCGTCGTGGATCACCGTCAGAGTCTTCAGGCCGAGGAAGTCCATCTTGAGCATGCCCGCGTCATCGAGGCAGTTCATGTCGTACTGAGTGACATAGATCGCCTCGCCCCCGCTTCCACCGTTCTTGCCGGTCTGAAGGCAGATCGGCACGTAATCGTCCAAGGGACCGGGGGCGATCACGACGCCGGCGGCGTGCACGGAAGAATGGCGTGAGAGCCCCTCGAGGGTCATCGAGTAATCGAAGAGCTGCTGGTACCGTCCACCCTCCTCGTAGAGCTCCTTCACCTCCTTTAGTCCGGTTACCGCTTCCTCCACGGTAAAGGCCTGCCCGGGCGCGTTCGGAATCATCTTGGCGATGCGGTCGGTCTCGGAGGGCTCGAAGCCGAGCGTCCTCCCAACGTCCCGAATTACCGCTCTGCTCTTCATGGTGCCGAACGTGATGATCTGCCCGACCGCGTCCTGCCCGTACTTCTGCTTCACATACTCGATGACCTCGCCGCGCCGTTCATAGCAGAAGTCGATATCGATGTCGGGCATCGAGATCCGCTCTGGATTCAGGAAGCGCTCGAAGAGCAGGTCGAACCGCATCGGGTCGATGTTCGTGATGCCGAGTGAGTAGGCTACGATGGATCCGGCGGCGGACCCGCGCCCCGGTCCCACCGGAATCCCATGCCGCCGCGCCCAGTCGATGAAGTCCCACGTGATCAGGAAATATCCGGTGTATCCGGTGTCCGTGATCACGCCCAGCTCGTAGTCCAGTCGCTCCTGGATCTCCGGCGTCAACGTCTCGCCGTAACGGCCTTTGGCTCCCTCCGTGGCGAGATGGATCAGGTAGGCGTTCTCGTCGGTGCGGTCTGCCGGGAGAGGGAAGGCCGGTAGGTGGTAGGTGCGCTCGAACGAAAGATCGACCTGATCGGCGATCGCCAGCGTGTTCTCGAGGACGTCGGGCCGGTCGGGGAAGCGCTCGGCGATCTCCGGCGCGCTTTTGAAGTACAGGCCGTCGTCGTAACGCATTCGGTTGGGGTCACTGCGATCCTTACCCAGGCCGATGCACAGTAGCACGTCGTGGGCTTCGTGATCCTCCTTCCTGAGGAAGTGCGAGTCGTTGGTGGCGACGACGGGCAATCCCATCTCGTCCGCGAGGCCGAACACCCGCTCGTTCAATTGCGCTTGGCCGTCGGTGTCGTGCGCCTGCACCTCCAGGTAGTAACGGTCCTTGAAGGTCTCGGCGTACCAGGCCGCTGCTTCGCGGGCGCCCTCCGGATTGTCTGCCGTCAGGTGGCGTGCGACCTCACCCGCCATGCAGGCTGAACTCACGATCAACCCTTCCGAGTAGCGGGCCAGCACTTCCCGGTCCACCCGTGGGCGGCGGTAGAAGCCCTCGGTGTATCCGATTGAGGACAACTTCACCAGGTTCTTGTAGCCCTCGATGTCCCGCGCAAGAATCACGAGATGGTAGTAGGCCTTTTCTCCCTCGCCGGCTTTGGAGCGATCCCGGCGGTCGCCCGGCGCCACGTAGGCCTCCATGCCGATGATAGGCTTGAGCCCGGCGGCACTGGCCTCTTTTTGGAAGGTCCACGCTCCGAACAGACACCCGTGGTCCGTGAGAGCGAGCGCAGGCATCTCAAACTCTTGGGCTTGTCGGATCAGGTCCGTGATACGATTCGCGCCGTCGAGCAGGGAGTATTCGGAGTGGCAGTGGAGGTGGACGAAGCTCACGGGTTCCGGTGGTTCGGGTGCTTGTTTGGTTGGGACGACTCCCTCTCGATACCCATAGTAATCAGCCCGCTGGTGCGCTACAAATCGAGGCGCTCCGCGATGGCTCAACGGAGCGGATTGGAGCGGTCAGCCGTCGCCAGGGACCCCCGCGGGCCGGCTCATCTCCGTTTGGGCGCCCCCGAGCGTGATGCCTAACCTTCGTCGAAGCCCGTGCCCGGGGGCAGCGCGCCCCGATCGCCGCGCGGCGCAAAGGCCCCACCCGTGCGCACGTCCACCGCAATCGCGCCGATCAGGCGCTCGAAAGCCCTTTCAGCACGGCGGAGCGCCCACCGATAGAGTGGCCTGAATGCGCGCGTCCCAACCAGAAAGCCGCCGCCCCCTCCTGCAGCGGCCAGAACCAGAAGGGGCATCATCTCAGGGCCGAGGAATCCGAGGGAGACGAAGAAGGTGATCAGGGCCCCCAGCCCCGAGGTGAGGCCACCCACCAGGTGAGCCGCCACGAAGGCTATGCGCCGACCGCGGACGAGCTGGGCCGTGATCTCCAGTTCGGTCTGCGTGGCGTCCTCGCCGGCGGCTCGGAGCGATACCTCGATCTCGAGGATGCCAGCATGCTGGCGGATGTCGAAGACCGTGCTGTTCCCCGAGGTCGCGACGCCGACCTGGTTCGGTACCTCGAATATCAACCGGCCTCCCTCGAGCGGCGATGCGCCCCGGGTGCCGATCAGGTTGAAGCCGTAGGGTGAGTTCGGGAAAACACGCTGAAGCGAGGCGTAGGTGTCCTCAGGAGAAGCGTCCAGAGTGCGCCGCACCGTGAGCCATTTCGGGGCGTCCTTCAGGAATCGATCGGCCCACCGGTCGAGGCGGCCACCCTCGGCTTCGGTGTGCACCTCGACGAGCGCCTTGTCCACGAATTCCGGATCGATGCCCGCATCGAGCGCGGCCTGACGCACCACGTCCACGGCATAGCCGGGGCTCGCGGTATCGGCGGGCACATCGCTATCCCCGTCGGGCAGTCGCCCCCGGGGGGCCGCCTCAGCCTGAAGCTCGGTCGCGCGCTCCCAAAGTCGGCGCGCTTCCTCTTCCGTCAATTCCCGCTTGGATGAGCTCAATTGGGTCCAGCTACCTCGGAATCCGCACCGGAGTCGATGTCGGGGTGGTAGTGTGCTACGATGCCGAACTCGAAGCTCACCTGGTTGGTCTTCCCCTTGAACATGCCGAAGTCCTCGGTCACCGGTACCTGGATGATCTGGTTGATGAGTTTGGCGGGCTCCGTCGAGTCGGGTCCGGGGCATCGCACGACCTTGGTGTGGAGTCGCGTCACCTCAGGGTTTTCATCGTCGAACACCAGGTCCTGCTCCACGGCGCGAATCGTGATGTCGAGCGTCAGACGCTCCCCGCAGGTAGGTGTCACCAGGGTCCAGCGAGGGCGTTTGCCGACCGGGTAGACGCGGTCCTTGCCATTTCCGCGGATGGTACCCCGCCGCCCGTTGAGGCCGATGACGTACAGCCAGTCCTCACCGATGAACTTGCCGGTGTGGCGGATTGTCTTGAGGTCCACGACACAGATGCATGCTGCCATCGGACATCCTGAGCGTTGAAGGTGCTCTAGCGATAGTTAAGCGTATCGCCTCGCACGCGACGCTGGCAACTCGGCCCGAACAGGAGCAACGGTGATTCTTGCTCGGGGTTCGTGCGGAGCTCCTGCTGAGTACCGGCCAAGCGACCGACCCGGTGGATCACACCTCACAAATCGGTCCCGGCGAGAGCATCGTTTGGTTCGGGGAGGACGGCGTGGGGGAGATCTAGAGCGTCACCATCGAGGAGTCCATCCTGCGGATCGTGGGTGCCTAGGGAACTCGACCCGACTGGGACTCCGCCCCCCCGGCCCATGTCCTCCCCTTTTCGACCCAAAAGTAGAAAACCGGCAGGATCACGATCGGGAGCGGCCGGCTGAGGAGCCCGCCGATAACGACGGCGGCCAGTGGCTTCTCGACCTCCGCCCCGGTGCCGGACGAGAAGAGCAGAGGCACGAGGGCCAGGCTGCCCACGACGGCGCTCAGGAGCTCGGGCCGGAAGCGGACTCTGGCGCCCTCGATCACGGCCTCCTTC
>BTRA01000093.1:0-11655 GCA_036986155.1 Gemmatimonadota bacterium
GGCCCGAGGGAGCGGAGCAAGTAAAAATCGCCAGGGATGGGGGAGGCGGCCAACCCGAGGCTATCCGCGGAGGCCATCGAGTTGTTCGACCAGCGAATCCGGGTCGGTCACTGGACTCCGACACGCATAGCCTTCGCATAGGTACGCTGTGGGTTGGCCATCCACCTGGACGCGGGCGTGGAGCAGGGCGATATCGGACGGCAGCTCATCGTCCGGAGCCCGGCCCGCGATAGATCTGTTCGGCAGGTAGCGAGTTAGGACCGCATGCAACAGCGCCTGCGTGGCCGGCGCCTCTCGATCGCCTATGATGGCGACTTCGACGGGCGTCGTAACGTAGCGGTGCATCGCGGCCAGGAGGCCTCCGAACGCTGACGGGAAGCGATCCACGCCGACCGCCGCCGTTCGCATGGCGCGACGCGCGATGTCTCGAAGGCGACTATCGTCGAAGAGGTGGGCGGATCTGAGGAGCAACTCCACCGCCAGCGAAAGGCCCGAGGGCGTCACACTCTCGGTAGGGTCCCGAGGCCGAATGACCAGTGACTCGCCCGCCTCCTGAGAGTCGTAGAACACATCGTCGTCCTCGTCCCAGAAGCGATCGATCACCTGCTCCGTCACCCAGCGGATCTCGTCCAGCCAGCACGGTTCCAGGGTCGCCTCGTAGAACGTGAGGAGGGCGTTGCCGACGGCACCGTAGTCATCGAGGAAGCCCGGGACGTATGTGCGCCCGCCTGCGTACACATGGAATAGGGTGCCCTCGCTACGCATCTCCTTCAGGATGAAGCCGAGGCCCTCGCCCGCCGCCGAGGTATAGTCCTCTCGCATCAGCGCCCCGCCGGCCTCGGCGAGGGCTCGCAGGGTCAACCCGTTCCAGTTCGCCAACACCTTGTCGTCCAACAACGGTTGCTCGCGCCTGTTCCGTGCGGCCAGCAGCACCTGTCGGGCGCCGGTGAGCACGGCCTCCAACTCGTCGAGCGGCACCTCTTCGGAGCGGGCGACGGCCTCGAGACGGTGTGGCAGATAGAGAATGCTCCGTCCCTCGAAGTTCCCCGTGCTATCGACCGCGTAGCACCGTTGGAAGAGCCGGGCGCTCTCGGCGGGGAGCAGCGCTTCGATCTCCGCCGGTGTCCACACGTAGAACCGGCCCTCCTCACCCTCCGAGTCTGCGTCGCGGGCCGAGTAGAACGCACCGGCCGGTGAGCGTAGGTCACGGAGCACATAGTCGAGCGTGTGTTCCGCCACCGATCGAAACTCCTCATCTCCCGTCACCTGGAACGCATTCACGTAGAGGCGGGCCAGTAGGGCGTTGTCGTAGAGCATCTTCTCGAAGTGCGGTACCAGCCAGTGGGCGTCCACCGAGTAACGGTGGAATCCACCTCCCAAGTGGTCTCGGATGCCCCCCCGGGCCATGTGTCGGAGCGAATCGGTTACCACGGCCAGCGTCGATGCCTGGCCAGTGGAGGCGTGCAATTGAAGCAGGAAGCCCAGGTTGACCGGCTGCGGAAACTTCGGTGCACCTCCGAAGCCCCCATGCCTCGGGTCGGCGGTGCGCTCCAGGTGGCGAGCAGCCTTGTGGAGGGTCTCCATCCATTCGTCGGCGGGGTCGACGGCCCCCGAGCGCGAGGCCGCCGATTCGGGTGTGGTCCATGTAGCCCGAAGGCCCGCTAGGACATCCATGCCTGCCTCGGTGATCTCCTCCCGGCGCGTAGCATACGCGTCCCGCACGCCGGCGAGGACTTGCCGGAACGCGGGCATGCCGTGCCGGGGCTCGGGAGGGAAGTAGGTGCCTCCGAAGAACGGCACTCCGGCGGGTGTGAGGAAGACGGTGAGGGGCCAACCGCCCCGCCCAACCATGGCCTGTACGGCCTGCATGTAGATCGAGTCGAGGTCCGGGCGTTCCTCTCGATCGACCTTGATATTGACGAATCCCTCGTTCATGAGTGACGCCGTAACCTCGTCCTCGAAGGATTCCGACTCCATGACGTGGCACCAGTGACAGGCGGAATAGCCTATGGACAAGAGAATCGGCCGGTCGCTATCGCGAGCGAGGTCGAGGGCTTCTTCGCCCCATGGGTACCAATCCACAGGGTTGTCGGCGTGCTGCAGCAGATAGGGGCTCGATTCCGTCGAGAGGCGGTTGGCCACGGGCGTTCTCCGAGTAGTATCGGCGGAGTCTCGGATACCCACGAGACAAGAATATGCGCCGCTCCTCGTACGGAATCGTTGTGGATAAGACGGCGAAGGCCTATGTTGAATACAAATGTTTACCGCCCGTCTATCGCGGATCGAACCGATGGAAACCGGTGGGTGCGTATGTACGTAAGGCTTGTGAGAGTTGCGTTATCGAGACCCACGCTACTTCCCGGTTTTCTTCGCATGGCATGGACTTTCAGGGCAAGGGATTGGTACCGCCGACCGCCCTTCCTTCCCATCCCCCCGCGCTCGTACATGAGATGGAGGATGGAAACGGCGTACGGCGATCCTACGACCGTGCCGCCTATCGACGAACTTGGGAGATACTTGCGCTGGGCGTCGCGGATGCGTGACGGTTCCAGGGGGGAGAGGGTACTATGAGCCGGGTAATCCTGATGGTCATCCTTGGTCTCGCCGCCGCCATGTACTTTCCGGACAGCCGCCAAGCCATCATCGACAGGGCGATGCCAGTGCTCACGCCCATTCTTACGCGTGCTGCCAACAGCGAGATGCGCCGAATCAGCGATGAGTTGCTCCGTTACGACCGAATCGGCCGCGAGCTCCCGAGCCGCCGCGAATGGCTCCGCTGGCTCGACGCCCAGTTCCCCGGCGAGAGTTCTCTCGACCCATGGGGGAGTGTCTATCAATTCCGGTTTTGGGCGGACTCGCTTGCGCTCACCTCGAATGGACCGGACAAGGACCTGGGCACCGAAGATGACGTCCGGTTCGTTCGGATGCGGACGAGCTGGCGCCGACGCTAGGCCCTACGCCCCGTACGTTGTCGCACACCTCATCTCAGTCCCCCATCCTCAAAAGTCCCGCTCTCGGGTAAGGGCCTAGACCGGTGCTTGCGTGGATCGCCGAAATCGTCGTCCAGTATGGTGCCTGGCTGGTCCTTGCGATGACTTTTGCGGAGACGGCGCTCATCGTTGGCCTCGTCGTGCCCGCCGAACCGACAATCATCGTCGCCATGGCCTTCGCCCTTCAGGGCAGCTTCCCCCTATGGACGCTGGTCGCGGCTACGGTGGTCGGCGCCCTTCTGGGTGACTCCGTAGGCTTCTGGATCGGCCGGACGGGTGGTCGCCGGATTCTACGGGGACCGGGCCGCCTGGAACGGGCTGGACGCAGGCAAGAGGGACGCGCGCGGGCCCTGCTGAAGAAATATCCGGGTCTGGCGATCTCGATGTCACGCCTCGTGCCGTTCGTACGCACGCTGATGCCGCTCGTAGCCGGCTCGACAAGAATCACTTACGGCCGCTTCCTTCTGTTCGATGTGCTTGGAGTGATCGGGTGGGCCATCGGTGCGCTCGCGGTGGCCGTGGTCACCAACGTGGGATGGGAGTGGGCGAGCAGGACGTTCGGCGTGGGCATAGCCATCGTTCTCGTGCTCGGACTGCTCCTCCTCGGGTGGCGGGTCGAGCAGCTTCTGTCCCAACGCGCCGTGCCTGCGCCGGAGGACCAGGCCCCATGATCTCGGTCGGCCTCACCGGAAACGTGGCTTCAGGCAAGAGCGCCGTGGCGGATGTGTGGCGGAAGGAGGGGCTGCCCGTGGTCAGCGCCGACGCGCTCGCCAGGGACGCGGTGGCTCCCGGGACCACGGGGTTCGAGGAGGTCGTGGAGGCGTTCGGCACCGAGGTGCTCGCTCCGGACGGCTCCCTCGACCGTGACGCGCTTCGCGCCGTGATCTTTCGGAACCAGGGAGCGAGGGAACGCCTGGAGAGCCTACTCCACCCCCGGATCTGGACGCTACGCGATCGATGGATGCGGGCACAGCATGAGAAACGGGCGGACTTGGTGGTGTCGGAAGTTCCGTTGTTGTTCGAAGCGGGTCTGGAGGGGGACTTCCACGTTACGGTGGTCGTGGACGCGCCCGATGACGTGCGGCTCCACCGCCTGACCCACTTTCGCGGGATGTCGGAGGGCGATGCTCGGCGAGTGATGGCCGCCCAGCTACCCTCCGAGGAAAAACGCAGGCGAGCGGACCGCGTGCTCGTGAATGACGGCACGCCGGAGGATCTCGCCGAGCGTGCCCACGTCCTGCTCGACGAGATTTGTGCCGGCTGCCCGAAGAAGGGTTTGCACGAGCCCGCGGGTGGCCGTGTGCGCATGGACTTCCATATGCACACGGCTGCCTCATTCGACTGCCTTTCAGACCCCGAAGCAGTTTTTTCCAGAGCCCGCGCGCGTGGGGTTCAGCGCATCGCGATCACGGATCACAATCGCCTGGACGTGGCATTGGCGATGGCTTCCCGGCATCCCGACGAGGTGATTGCCGGCGAGGAGGTGAGG
Organism: Gemmatimonadota bacterium; assembly: GCA_036986155.1. Classification (GTDB taxonomy): domain Bacteria; phylum Gemmatimonadota; class Gemmatimonadetes; order Longimicrobiales; family Gaopeijiaceae; genus JACZXQ01. The sequence continues at coordinate 4,480 of BTRA01000093.1, forward strand.
ACCGCCGAGGGGATCGACGTCATCGGCCTTTATCTTCGTCGGGAAATCCCCAAAGCCACGCCGGCTGCCGAGACCTGTAGACTAATCAAGGCACAGGGCGGGCTGGTCTACCTTCCCCACCCGTACGCGAGCGGCAAGGGCGCCTCCGGCAAGCACGCCGAGGAACTCATGCCTGACGTGGACATCGTGGAGGTGTTCAACTCGCGCCTCCACCCCGGCAGGCTCAACGATCCGGCCGAGCTGTTGGCCGAGCGCTGGGGGCGACCCCGTTGCGCCGGATCCGACGCCCATACGGTGGATGAGGTCGCCGGCGCGTTTGTCGAGGTCGTTCCCCACGCCAACGAGCCTGCCGCCCTCCTCGAGGCGCTTGGCCGATCCCGAGTGCGGGGCGTGACCACTCCGTGGACCGTCCACCTGGCCTCTACCTGGGCGAAGGTCCGGAAGCGCCTTCCCTGAGGCCCTGCGGGGCCTTGCGACCCGCAGCCAAATGACGGACACTTCAGCCGCGAACGACCCGGCGATCTTTCCTGGAAGGAGTACCCCCCGCGCATGACCTACCGGACCCCCGAAGACCGGCTCGAGGCCATCGGTAGCGTGCTCGCGGCATTGGAGGGAAAGAAGCGTGCCATCCTCACCACACATCTGAACGCCGACGGCGACGGCGCCGGATCCCAGGTGGCCCTCGGTTCGTGGCTGAGGGGACGCGGGATCGAGGCCTGGATCGTCAACCCCACGCCGTTCCCGGACCGCTACCGGTTTCTACTCGACGATCCCTCCTGGATCGCCAATGCCGCTGGGCCGGAGAGTGCGAAACTCTGCGAGGAGGCGGACGTAGCGGTGGTGCTCGACACGGGAGAAAAGCACCGCATCGGACGCACACGACCGCTCATCAAGAAACTTCCAACGATCGTGATCGATCACCACCCGGAGGGTGACGGGCCCATCGACGGTGTGGTGTTCCGGGCCGTCGATGCCTCGGCCACCGGTGAGATGGTGTTCGACATTCTGTCGGTGGCGGGCGGTCCGTGGTCGGAGGAGGCGGTCCGCGGGATGTATGTGGCGATTCTCACGGACACGGGGGGCTTTCGCTTCAGCAACGCCACGGCGCTGTGTCACCATGTCGTAGGCGAGCTGATCCAGAAAGGAGTGGAGCCCGACTTGATGCACCGCGAGGTTTTTGGGGACGTGCCGCTGCGCCGATTCCAACTACTGCGACACACGCTGGCGAATCTCGAGGTCGACGACGACTCCGGTGTGGCCTGGGTGACTGTCCCGGCGAAGGAGTACAAAGAGCTCGGAGCGGTCCCCGACGATCTCGAGAACATCGTGGATTATCCGCGCTCCATCAGAGGCGTGAAGGTGGCCCTTCTGTTCCGAGAGACCAAAGCGAACACGACCAAGGTGTCGTTCCGCTCCAATGGGCCCGTGGACGTGAATGCGCTCGCCCACCGATTCGGAGGTGGCGGGCACGCGCGTGCGGCCGGCGCCCTCGTTGTAGGGTCTCTCGAAAGTGTTCGGGCCGAGGTCGTCGAAGCCACCCGTCAGGCCGTGGGGACCACCGGCCCACCAACCGGAACCGACAGCCAGGAGTGAAGTATCTTGAGTAGCGACCCTGGGCCTGGAGTCCCTGAAGCCCTTCCCAGGACCCTGCAGGAGTTGGGCCGGCGCCTGGGCCCCTCAGAAATCGATCGGCTCTGGATCTTTCCACCCCTCATCGAGGGGAGGAAGGAGTGGGGGTTGGTCGCCGCCGGGTGCTTTGCCGAGCAGGGAAGAAGAAGGTTGATTACGGCCAGGTACGCCGCGGAACAAACAGGTGCCGGGCTTCGGGTTGATAGGGGCCTTTCCGAGGAGGGAATCGCACCTCCGGATCGGCTTCCCCATGTTATGGAGGGCGTCGTGCGTCGGAGCGAGGTCGACCTCGGCGAGCCCAAGGTAGTGGAGATCGGCGGTGACTCGGGTAGATTTGAAGCATTGATGGAAGAGTTCGATCCCATACTGCTGGAGACCACAGAGGAACCGTGAGTGCTACGACCGAGGCCGAGGCGTACATCAGGCTATTCAGCCGCTTTCTGCGGGAGCAGGGCCTGCCGGTCACGCATCAGCGTGAGGTCGTGGCGGATGTCGTATTCTCGTCGGGGGAGCATATGTCGGTCGACGACATCGAGCGCGAAGTGCGCGCCGCGGGCGAGCGGATCGGCAAGGCCACGATCTACAGGACGCTGGACCTGTTGGTGAGGAGCAACCTCGTAGGAGAGCGTGACTTCGGGGAGGGCTTCAAGCGTTACGAGCACCGCCTCTCTCGCGAGCCCATCCATGAGCACCTCATCTGTCTCCACTGCGGCACGGTCACTGAGTTCCAGCACTCTGGAGTACATCGGATCGAGGCGTTGGTGACCGCCGAGCACGGCTTCAAGCCGACGCGGCACAAGCTGGAGATCTACGGACTCTGCCGGGAGTGCCACTCGGCGGGCATCGCGCTCCCCCGAGAGGGCCTCACCTGCCCGATCGACTCGGTCTGAAGCTCCCTCACGGGCGGGCACGTTCCCGATGACCAAGTCTGCCCTCGTCACGTCGGGCGACCCGGCGGACGGTGAGTTCTCGAGAGCCGCCCTCGAGCGGGTCACGGGTTCTCCGGAGATCCGGAGCAACGCCGTAAGCCTTCAGTTCGACGGCCCGTCGACGTTCTCCGCGTGGCTCGAAGCAATCGAGGCGGCACAGCGATTCGTCCACTTCGAGAACTATGTCCTGCGTGACGACCGAGTCGGGCGCCGGTTCCGCGACGTGTTGGTCGAGAAGGCGAGTGAGGGCGTGCAGGTCCGAGTCCTGTACGATTGGGTCGGCTGTTGGGCTACGCCACGCAAGTACTGGAAGTCTTTCCGTGCGGCCGGCGTTGAGGTTCGGGCCTTCAACCGGCCAAGCCTTCGCGATCCCCTGGGCGTACTGCAGAGAGACCACCGAAAGCTGGTATGCGTCGACGGTACCGTCGCCTTCGTGGGCGGGTTCTGCGTAGGCATCGAGTGGGCGGGTACGCGGGATCAGCCGCCATGGCGTGATACGGGCCTCGAGGTGCGAGGTCCCGCGGCGGCGCTGGCCGCCACGGCATTCGAGCGGATTTGGAGCGAGACAGGCGACGCGATCCCCGAGGATCTCACCGATCGCCCCGAGCCGGGCGAGGGCCCGGGCGAGTGCTCCGTGTGGCTCATCGAGGGTGAGCCCTGGCGTGCGCGGGTCCAGCGAACGCTTCAGTTCGTCGCGGCCAGTGTCCGGCGGCGTCTATGGATCACCGATCCCTACTTCGTGGCTCCCCGTTCACTGTCAGACGCACTGGCGGCCGCGGCCCGCCAGGGTGTGGACGTGAGGGTGCTGTTGCCCGCCAACAACAACTGGCCGGTCGTGGGCAGCCTGTCCAGGGGGGGGTATCGTCCCTTGCTCCAGGCCGGCGTGAGGCTGTTCGAGTGGCAAGGGCCCATGATCCACGCGAAAACCTCGGTCGCCGATGGAATGTGGTGCCGGGTCGGGTCCAGCAACCTCAACGCAGCCAGTCTGCTGGGGAACTGGGAGATCGATGTGGGCGTTATGGATGCGTCGTTGGCGGGGCAGCTCGAAGGGCTGTTCATGGCCGACTTGGCCTCTTCCGTGGAAATTGTGCTCCCAGGGAGTCGATCCTTGCAAAAATCGGAGAGCGTGGGTGCGCTCTTGCCCCATGATTCGCTTACGCCTCTCGACCCCGAAGGCTCGCTCGCGAGCCGGTTGGAGGCGATGATCGCGGCCGGTACCGGCGTCGCGCCATTGCGCATGGCGCAGTTGGTTCGGGCGGGAACCACATTCGGTGGGGCCCTCGCGGGGCGCCGAACTCTCGGCCGAGAAGATCGCACCATCCTCGGTACTGTGTCCGTCATCATGTTGGCGGTTGCCGTGCTCGCCGCGCTCTTCCCAACGGCGATGGGCTGGGCGTTGACCGTCGGCCTCGGCTGGATCGGAATGGTGACGGGCGTGCGTGCCATCGCTCACCGCCGGCGCGCTCGTATCGAGAGCTCGCCTGAGCCGGGAGACACGCCATGACGTCGGTGAGTCTGGGCGTGGCGCTCGTGGCGGGAGTGCTCTCCTTCCTGTCGCCGTGTGTGCTTCCGCTCGTGCCCAGCTACCTGTCCTTCGTGACGGGTATGTCGCTCGAAGATCTGCAGGAGGGAGTGGACCGACGGGCTACCCTCATCCACTCGCTCCTCTTCGTAGCCGGCTTCAGCCTCATCTTCATCCTGCTCGGCGCGTCGGCGTCCTTTCTGGGCGTCTTCCTCAAGCACTACGAGGAGTGGATCGCCCGGGTCGGTGGCGTCGTCATCATCATTCTCGGACTCCACCTCCTGGGGATCTTCCGCATTACGCCTCTCCTCCGCGAGAGGCGCCTGCACGTGAGTGACAAGCCGGCCGGTTATTTGGGCACGGTGGGCATCGGAGCCGCGTTCGGCGCCGGTTGGACGCCCTGTATCGGGCCGGTGTTGGGCGCGATCCTCACGCTGGCGGGCACGCAGGACACGGTGTGGGCGGGCGTAGGACTGCTTTCGGTCTACTCGCTGGGCCTCGCGATACCTTTCCTGTTGTCGGCGCTGGCTCTGGACGCTTTCCTGAACGCGTTCAGCCGCTTCCGCACAGTGCTGCCGATTGTGGAGAAGGTCTCAGGCCTGCTTCTCATTCTGCTTGGCCTCCTCCTCGTGACCGGGTCGTTTACGATCCTGAGCGCCTACCTCGTGCGCTTCACTCCGGAGTGGATCCAGAGTCGGATCTAGATCGAGAAGGCCGTTGAAGAGGTTGGGATACTAGAACGGCTGTCCGCGTCGAGCCTGTTCGCGGGCCGCGATCACCTGGGAGCCGGTGAGCCGGGTCCGAACCTCTCCCGGGCACCCCGGAGCCATGAGATTGCCCGCCTGGGGACATGGCACGTGCGGCAGGCTTAGCGAGTGCCCGAGTTCATGCGAGAGGACGCGCGTTCCGAAGTTGGCGAGGTCGACGACGTCGTTCGTGTCGGCGAGTTTCGCAAAGAGCATGCCGGTTCCGCTGAAATAGACGCCGGCGAATCCGGCGTTCCCGAAGTCGCGTACCAGGTACACGTCCCACCCGCCCGCTTGGGGATCGCCCCCGACCGTCTCCAGGAGGACAGGGAAGTCGACCGCGGCGGCTCCGGTGAACGCGCTCAAGACGTGCGGCGTAACCGCAGCCTCCTCCTCGACCAACACCTCGACGGTCCAGCGAATATTGCCTTGCGCCCAGACTTCGCTTACGTCGCGGACCAGGATTTGAGCCTGCTCCACCGTGAGTGGCGCGTTGAGCGATTCGATCTGTGAGGAGCGAAGCAGGTGAACCCTCAAGGGCAGCACGATTTCTTCCAGGTCGGTGTCTCCGGAAGGGTCCGTCGACGAGTCCGAGCACCCGATCACGGACGCGCTCAGCAGCCCGACCCAGAGAAGCCGCCGCCATGTCTTGCTAGTGGTATTCATTCCCCATCTCCGTATGCGCAGGTTGTGTACGAGAATCAGGCACGCACCCCCATGGTTCCGACGGTCACCTTGCATGGCCGACCACAACCCGTTCTCCTGACGGTATGGAGCACACTATCGATCTGGATCGCTGGCCCCGGCGCGCCCACTACGAGTTCTTCCGCGAATACGAGCACCCGGCGTTCAACGTTACGGCGGACGTCGATGTGAGCGCGCTGGAGGCGCTGCGTGCGAGAGACCCCTCGGCGAGATTTTTTGCGACCACCCTGGGGTTGGCGCTCGGTGCGATCAATGCGCTGGAACCCTTCAGGTTGAGGCTTCGCAGCAACGGCGTGATCGAGCACAGCGTGATTCATGGCGGGTCGACGGTGCTGCGCGAAGATGGAACGTTCGGATTCGGGTACTACGCATACGCCGACTCACTTCGGGATTTCGTATCCGCAACGGTCGAGGAACTGGAGCGCGTAGGATCCGCGCGGGACCTCGACCCGAGCCACGACCGCGACGACCTCGTTTACTTTACCGCGCTCCCCTGGATCGCTTTCTCTTCGTTCCAACACGCGCGAGCGCGAAGTGGGCGCGAGGATTCGATTCCCAGGGTGGTGTTCGGCAAGCGGCACGAGCGGGGTGGGCGGCAGGTCATGCCGGTCTCCGTGGAGGTGCATCATGCACTGGTGGACGGTCTGCACCTCGGCCAGTTCTATGAGACGTTCCAGCAGCGCATCGACGGTGTAGACGGGCTGTGGGTCTGACGGGCCGAGACCCGGGCCGATTGTCAGGACGATGGGGGGAGCAATCCACCGGTCACTTGAATTCGGGCTTCCACACGGCCATTGTTCCCGTTCGCCCAACTTAGGAGGGACCGTGCGCTTTATTTGTCTGGCTTTCGTAGCCTTGATGGTAGGGACGCCCGCGATGGCTCAGGATGCCGATCGCAGCGCCGAGGACGGGGGAGTAATGGTCGATGGGTGGAAGGCTCGAATCGATCGACGGCCCATCAGCCAGGGCAAGTCGGTCACCGACTCCAAGTTCGGTATGGAGGGTGACGATTTCCGCCTCTCCATCGGACCCTCGGGAGAATTCTGGAACGACGCCAATGTCGCCTCCGGCGACTACGAGGTGAAGGCGACGTTCCAGGAGCACGCCATGCGGGACGCGCATCCGCATCCGTATGGGATCTTCATCGGTGGATCGGATCTCGACTCCGACACCGAGATGCTGCTGTACTGCATCGTGTACGCCAACGGCGACTTCGTCATCAAGACTTTCCACGGGGCGAACGTCACCACGCTCGTGCCCCGTGGGCCGCATGACGCCGTCAACAAGTCCGACGCCAGCGGTGAGGCGAGCAACGAGATCGGGTGGCGGGTGCGAGGTGGCACGGCCTCCTGCGTGGTCAACGGCACTGAGGTGGCGTCGCTCCAGCAGGCCGACGTGGTAGGTGCGGACAAGATCGAGTCCCTGGACGGTGTCTATGGGATCCGCGTGGGCGGCGAAATAGAGTTGACGGTCAGCGGATTCGGCATGACCCAGAACTAGCGGTCATGGCCGCGCGGGCTCTCCCGGGCGATCGGGTTTGAACTCGCTAGTCTCCCGCGGCGCCGACCAGGCCTGATTCAAGGTCGCGCTCCAACATCTGGCGACGAAGCAGCGTGGCGTACGTCCCGCCGAGCGCGACCAGGTC
>BTRA01000094.1:0-11590 GCA_036986155.1 Gemmatimonadota bacterium
GGGCTGTGATCATTCGATCTCACTCGGCGAACGCGCCGGGTGTGCCAATCCTCTGCGCGGGGCGGTCGCGCCGGGTGCCGAACCCGGCTTGGAGGCGACGTCGTACTTCGGACCGGCCCGCGGGACCACCGCGAGTGGGGTGCACGCCATGATCGTCGAGATCGATCCGGAGACCTCGGAAGTGTCGATCCAGCGCTACGTCGTGGTCCACGACTGTGGTCGTCTGGTCAACCCGGTCATCGTGGACGGCCAAATCCATGGCGGAGTGGCCCACGGCATCGGCAACGCGTTTTTCGAGGAGCTGGTCTACGACGACCACGGGCAGCTCTTGAACGCGTCGTTCATGGACTACTTGTTGCCGACGGCCACCGACGTGCCACACATGGAGGTCGCACATGTGGAGACTCCGTCGCCCTTGAATCCGCTGGGCGTAAAAGGGGTGGGTGAGGCCGGGGCGATTCCCGTGGGTGCCCTGTACGCGCAGGCGCTGGAGGACGCTCTGCAGGGGTGTGTCGAACTTCTCGAGATTCCGTTGAGCCCTGGGCGGTTGTTCGACCTGATGCACGGACCCCCGCCCGACCCGGAGGCCGCGTCATGAAGCCGGCTTCCTTCGAGTACCGGCGCCCCGAAACAGTTGAGGAAGTGATCCACCTGCTGGCTGAGTACGGAGACGAAGCCAAGTTGCTCGCGGGAGGGCAGAGCCTGATTCCCACCATGAACTTCAGGCTGGCCCAACCTGCCGTGTTGATCGACCTGAACCGGGTCGAGGGTCTGGACGGGCTCGCGGAGGTGGATGACGGCGGTCTTCTCCTGGGGGCGATGGTGCGTCAGGCGTCGGCGGAGAAGAGCGCGCTGGTGGTCGAGCGGGCTCCGCTCATGGCCGAGACGCTGCCTTTCGTGGCCCATTCTCAGATCCGCAACCGCGGCACGATCGGCGGCAACCTGGCACACGCCGACCCGCGGTCGGAGCTCCCGGCGGTGATGCTGGCCCTCGGTGCGACCCTCCGGGTCCGAGGGCTGGACGGGGATCGCTCGATCGGGGCCGGCGATTTTTTCTCCGGGTTCTTCGGAACGGCTTTGGAGGAGGGCGAGCTTCTGAGTGAGGTGCTCCTTCCTCCAGCCCCGGAGCGTGGCGGACAGGCGTTTCTGGAGGTTTCCCGCCGCCGGGGGGACTACGCGATGGTGGGTGTGGCGGTCTCGGTAGCATGTGACGCGGCCGGACAATGCAGGCTGGCCCGTATCGCACTCTTGAGCGTCGGCTCCAGGCCCACGCTCGCCGAGCGGGCGTCGGCGTGCCTGGTCGGGGAGCGTCCTTCCAGCGCGGCCGTGCTCGCTGCCGGTCACGCGGCGGGGACGCAGGACATCGACCCTCCGGCGGACATGCACGCCTCGGTGGCCTATCGCCGGCATTTAGCCACGGTCCTCGTCCGGAGAGCGCTCGGCACCGCGTTCGAGCGCGCTGGGTGCATAGTCGGTGACGGCGATTCATGATCAGGGGCATGGTCGAGTTGGACCGCCCGCTCCCCCAAAACCGGTTCACGAACGCCGACATCGCACCCTCGGGCATAGCGGGACGCACCTGGAGCATGTGGCACATCGCCGCCCTCTGGGTGGCGATGAGCGTAAGCATCCCCACTTACATGCTCGCCGCTTCCATGATCGAAGCCGGCATGAATTGGTGGCAGAGCATGCTGGCGATCCTGATCGGGAACGTGGTCGTGCTGGTTCCCCTGGTCGTTACTGCACACGCGGGCACGCGCTATGGGATTCCGTTCCCTGTCTTTGCGAGAGCCTCCTACGGGCTCACCGGCGCCCACTTTCCGTCGCTGCTGCGGGCCGTGGTGGCGTGTGGGTGGTTCGGCATCCAGACCTGGATCGGCGGACTCGCCATCAATGTGGCCATCGGCATCCTGTGGTCCGGCTGGGCCGATTTGGGTGGCGCCTGGTCTTTCATGGGCTACGGTGCGTCGTACTACGCGAGCTTCCTCATGTTCTGGTTGGTGAACATGCACTTCGCCTGGGCGGGCACCGAGTCCATCAAGTGGCTCGAGACTATTTCCGCACCGTTCCTCGTGCTCATGGCGCTAGCACTGCTGGCCTGGGCGATCGTCCGCGTGGGCGGCCTGGGCACGCTTCTGACCGAGTCGAACCGGCTGGCTGGCGAGCAGAGCGACCGCACCTTTGCCCAATTCATGCTCACGTTGTTCCTCCCCTGGGTGACGGCGATGGTCGGCTATTGGGCCACGCTCTCGCTCAACATACCGGACTTCACGCGCTATGCTCGCAGCCAGAAGGACCAGATGGTCGGCCAGGCGATCGGGCTGCTCACGACCATGCCGCTGTTCGCGTTCGTGGGGCTCGTGGTCACCAGCGCCACGGTGATCCTCTACGGCGAGGCCATCTGGAATCCGATAGACCTGGTGTCACGCATCACGGCGGAGGGTGGGAGTCGGCTCTTGGGGGTGGTTGCGATGGGAGCCATCGTCGTTGCGACGTTGAGCACGAACATCGCGGCTAACGTGGTTGCGCCAGCGAACTCGTTCTCGAACCTCGACCCGCGACGGATCAGCTTTCGGGCCGGCGGGATGATTGCGGGCGTGATCGGCATCCTGATCTTCCCCTGGCGATTACTCGACATGTACCAGACGTGGCTGATCAGCTATTCGGGCCTCCTCGGTGCCGTGGCTGGTGTGCTGGTGTGCGACTATGTAGTGGTTCGGCGGGGCGTGCTGCGGCTGCGGGACCTTTACACCGAGGGCGGCGCCTACACGTTCCAGAGCGGTGTGAACCGCTCTGCGGTGGTGGCCACGGTCGCGGGGATTGCGGTTGCGCTGGTGGGAACGCTGCATCCCAGCGTGGCCTTTCTCTTCAACGGCGCCTGGTTCTCCGCCGCGATCGTGGCGTTCCTTCTATACTTCATTCTAATGCGTGGTGACACGAAACCGGGAGATTCTCCATGAAGCCATATGACCTCTCTCAACCGCTCAACCAGGACGTCTTCTCGTGGCCGTACTATCCGCCGTTCGAGGTGAAATACATCAAGCGGAAGTCGGAGCACGGCGTGAACGCCCAGTATATCCAGACCTCGAACCACATGGGCACGCACCTGGACGCACCCCGGCATTTCGTGACCTCCGGCATGACCATCGACGAGATTCCGATGGACTGGCTGTACGGCCCCGGGGTGATCGTGAATCTGGATGAGGAGCTCGATGATCTGGACGTGTACACGCCCAAGATGATCGAGGAGCACGTGGAGGTGCGGCCCGGGGACATCCTGGTGCTGCACACGGGCTGGCACCGCTATGGTCAGTTCGGCGCCGAGGCCGACGAGGAACGCTACGTGCACCGGCACCCCGGCCCCCATCCGGACATGATTCCCTGGCTCCTGGAGAAGGAGATCAAGATCTGGGCGGTGGACGCGATCTCGACCGACCACCCCATGAACCTCCCCATCGGGCGCTTCCTGGGAAAAGGCATGCACGGGCACTGCGATCGCGTGCGCGCGCGCTGCGAGGAAAAGTTCGGGGGCAAGGACGGAGTGGCCCAGCTCTTTCCGGATAGTGACTACCAGATCGCTCACAACGCCCTGTTCCCCCACAACTGCATGCACGCGGAGAACCTGGGTGGCGACATCGGCCTTCCCGAACTACAGGACCAGCGGCTCACCATCGGCGTCTTCCCGTGGAAGTTCAAAGGCGGTGAGGCGGCCTTCGCCAGAATCGTGGCGTTCGTGGACCATGATTCGTGAGCCTATCTCTGGTGGATGAGCTCGGGCGCCTAAGCGCGTCCGAGTTGGGGTCCCGCCTTCGCGCGGGCGAGATCTCGCCGGTGGAGGTGGTGGAAGCCTCGCTGGCCCGGGTCGACCGCTACGGCGGTGCGATAAACGCCATTGTCACCTTGAACGAGCGCGCCTTGGAGGATGCCGGCGCGTTGGAGGAGGCTCGGAGTCGTGGGGAGGAGCTTGGACCACTATTTGGTCTGCCGGTGGGGATCAAGGACGTTACGCCCGTTCGGGGGCTCCGCACGACGTTCGGCTCCCGTATGTATGCCGACCATGTGCCGGACGATGATGCTGTCGTGGTGCGCCGGCTCCGGAAAGCGGGAGCCGTCATCCTGGGGAAGACCAACTGCCCGGAGTTCGCCGCCGGAGGCAACACGTTCAATGAGGTCTTCGGCCGCACGCGCAATCCGTGGAACACCGACCGGAGCGCGGGGGGCTCCACGGGTGGTGGCGCGGCGGCGCTCGCCACCGGCATGATCGCTCTGGCCGAAGGCACCGACCTGGGCGGGTCGCTCCGTATCCCGGCGTCGTTCTGTGGGGTGGTCGGCCTGCGCCCCAGTCCGGGACTCGTGCCCACCTACCCCTCGCACTTCCTGTGGGACGAACTTCAGGTGACCGGCCCTATGGCGCGCAACGCCGAAGACGTGGCGATGATGCTCCAGGCAATCGCCGGCCCGAGTCGCCTGAGCCCCGTCGGCCGGCCGGCTCGGGGGCGGGATTTTGTCGGCGCGGTCCGAGATGCCAGCGCCCAGGGCCTACGCATCGCCTATTGCCCGGACCTGGTCGGGATCGGGATCGACCCAGCGATCGAGGCCCAATGCCGCGCGGCCGCTCTCGCCCTAGAGGAGGACGGGGCGAGGGTGGACGAAGTGGACATCGACTTCTCCGAAGGACGAGAGGCGTTCTTGCATTTGCGGGGCTATTGGATGGTGGCACACCAGTTCCCGCACCTCGATCGTCTCGACGAATTAGGAGACATCGTAGCCGGGAACGTGAGGGCGGGGCTCGATGTGACCACCCGGCAATACGCGTGGGCCGAACAGGTGCGCGGTCGAATCTGGGAATACTTCGTGGGCTTTTTCGAGCGCTACGACTTCCTCGTCACTCCGGCCATGGCCGTGTCGCCGTTCCCGGTCGAGCAGAGCTACCCGGAGACCGTGGCCGGCCGACCCATGAAGACGTACGTGGATTGGATCGCGCCGACCTTCGTGCTCAGCCTGGCGGGCCTCCCGGTCGGGTCGGCTCCTTGCGGGCTCGATGCCGAGGGTCTTCCAGTCGGCTTGCAGATCGTCGGGCCGCCGTCCGGGGAGGAGGCCGTACTGGCCCTATCTCGCGTAGTGCACGAGCGACACCCTCTCGGTGAGCCGCCGCTTGCGGACGGCGGGTCTTGAGCGGCGGGCCGGTCGCTCTGATCACAGGGGCCTCGTCGGGGATGGGGAGGGGCCTCGCCCTGCGTCTGGCAGCCGAGGGGTATCGGGTAGGGCTCGCGGCTCGCCGTGAGCAGCCGTTGGAGGAACTCGCGGCGGAAATCCGGTCCTCCGGTGGCGAGGCCCTCGTGCTGCGGTGCGACGTCTCGGTTCAAGAGGACGTGCGTGCTGCCACGGAGCGGTGCAGCCAGGAGTTCGGTGACATCGATCTGCTCGTGGCGAACGCCGGTCAGAGCGAGATGACCCTGGTCGAGGACTTGGACTCCGGCATGATCGAACAGCTCATGGGGGTCAACTTCTTCGGCGTCGTGTATGCCATAGAGGCGGTGCTGCCGGGGATGCTCGACCGGGGCCGAGGCCACATCGTGGGCGTGAGCAGCCTGGCCGCATTCGGGGGCCTACCGCGTACGGCCGGGTACTCCGCAGCGAAGGCGGCGGTGACCAACTTTCTCGAAAGCCTGCGAGTGGACCTTCGGGGCAGGGGCGTGGATGTGACGGTCATCTCGCCCGGATACGTGCGGACGCCGATGACCGATAGAAACCTACACTCCATGCCGTTCCTCGTGGAGTTGGACGATGCCGTGGCCCGCATACACCGGGCGATCGTCAAGAGGGCGCGGGGGTACCACTTTCCTTGGCCCCTGGCCTCATTCGTGTGGGTGGGACAGATTTTTCCAAGACGGCTGTATGATTGGATTGTAAGTCGCGTAAGCCGCGAAAAGGCGAGGTGACACGGATTCCTATGAACGAACGCATCAAGACCATTCTCGAAGGGCGCCGGCAGCGCCTCGAGAGCACCCTCGGGCGGGCGATGGAAACGCCGGTCCCGTCCGATGGGCCTGGCCTGTCCGACGCCGAGCGGGAACACCTCCATGAGGCCGCCACCGACCTCTACTGGAACGAGGTGGCGTGGGAGAACCTCACCGACGAGGAACGGATGGAGTCGGGTTCACTTGCCGAGATGGTGTTTCCCGGATTCCTCGCCTTCGTGCGTGGGTTGCTGTTGACGGAGGTGATGCCCGACTCCCTCGCACCGGCGAATCCCCGGCCGGAGATCGTGACCGGGGTGCTCGAGTTCCTTGCGGCGAGGGTAGTCGAGCTCGAGGAGCAGCGGGACGCGGACGACGACGAAGACCCCATCCGGACTGCGGGAGAACTGTCGATGACTGATCGGCTGATCGACCTCGTCCTCTTCGAGTTGCACGGGATCGATCCCGCGGACGTCGAGGGGCTGGGGGGCGCCACCGTCCCCTCCTGACGATAGGGCGGACGATGGGAATCCTGAACGGCCTGAGGCCGGGCCGCGCCTGCCTCGCCGGCGCACCGATGTTCGTCGCGCATCGCGGCGGGTCCCGCCTTGCACCCGAGAACACCATGGAAGCGTTCCGGTCGGCAGTCGAGGACTGGGGCGTCGACATGCTGGAGACGGACGCGCACCTGACCCGGGACGGCGAGGTCGTCCTCATCCACGACGCCACTGTCGACCGCACGTGCGATGGCGCCGGGCCCGTGAGGGACATGTCGCTTGCGGAAGTGCAACGCCTCGACGCCGGCTACCATTTCCGTGACCTTGACGGTAGGCATTCGTTTCGGGGTGAGGGAGTCAGGGTGCCTAGCCTTGCTGAGGTGCTCGAGGCGTTTCCGCGCGTCCGTATCAACGTTGAGACGAAGACTCGCGAGGTGGCGGTACCCCTTGTCGACCTGGTCCGCGTGCACGGGGCGGAACAGCGGGTGTTGGTTGCGGCCGAGTACGATCGCGACCGGCAGCCCGTCAGGGGGTATGCCGGACCGTGGGGTACGTCCAGACGCCAGGTGATGTCGTTTTGGGTGGCGGTCCAAACGGGGACCTGGAGGGCGTACACGCCGGCAGGCGATGTGCTGCAGGTGCCCGAGTCGTGGAGGGGTATCCGCGTAGTGAGCCCTCGCTTCATCCGAGCGGCCCATGCGCGTAACATCCCGGTTCAGGTGTGGACCGTGGACGAGGAGGCCGACATGAGGCGATTGCTCGAATGGGGAGTGGACGGTATCCAAACCGACCGACCCGATGTGCTGGCGCGTGTGCTCATGGACGTAGCCGGCCGGCCGGCGCCGCCGATCTGGACGTCTGCGGACCCATGAGCAAGGCCGACGCGGGGCTGTCCAGGCGGTTTGTCGAACATGTGGCCGCACGCCGGTTGTTCAGCACGGGCGAACGGGTGGTCGTGGCGGTGTCCGGCGGCGCGGACTCGACGGCCTTGTTGCATTTGCTCCGTTTCTCGCCGGGGTTACCGGATCTCGAGTTCGTGGCGGCGCACTTCGATCATCGCATGCGCCGCGAGAGCGCGAGTGATGTGGCCTGGCTTCGCGGACTCACGCTTGCCTGGGGCATCGAGTTCCGGTCTGGCCAGGCGAGCGTGGACCTCACGGGCGAAGAGCAGGCGCGAGATGCCCGCTACGCGTTTCTGGAGGCGGTCGCGACACGAACCGGGGCCTCCAAGATCGCCACCGGCCACCACGAGGACGATCAGGCCGAGACCGTGCTATTCAGGATCGCGCGAGGCACGGGTTTGGCCGGCCTCTCAGGTATTCCCGAGACCCGCGAGCCCGGGATCGTCCGTCCGTTGTTGCCGTTCCGGCGCACTGAGATCGAGACCTACCTGGCCACGCACCGGCTCGTGACGCGCGATGATGAGAGCAACCTGGATCCTCGGTTTGCCAGAAACGTTCTGCGGCACCAGGTCATCCCCCTCATCGAGAAGCGGATCGCACCCGGTGTCACGGCATCGTTGGTCCGGCTTGCGCGATTGGCGGATCGAGAGGAGGCGGGGTGGCGGTGCGTCGTTCCCGAGCTCCTGGATCGCCTCGTCCAGAGCCGTGATGAAGGGGTGCTGTCGGTTGATCGCCCAGCGCTGCTGGCCTATCATTCGGTGGTCCAGGCTAGGCTGCTTCGGGCGGCGATCGAGCGTTTCGGCGTGAGGCTCGACGAGGCTGGAACAAGCGCCGTGCTCGAGTTTGCCAGGGCTGGCGCCAGTGGGCGGAACCTCCGGCTCCAAGGCGCTCTCGTGCTCCGAAGGTCGTTCGACGAGCTCCTTCTCTCGATTGAAGGGGTGCGTGAGGAGCACCGCCCCCTGGAGATCCCGGAACCGGGGTCCGGGAGTGGGGGGTTCGTGGTCGGGGGGCGGCACATGACGGCGGATTGGTCTGTCGGCGAGCCGCCGGAGGGTCGGTGGGTAGAGAGGTTCTCGGTGTCGCAGCTGGAGTTTCCGGCCAGCTTCCGGCAATGGTCTCCCGGAGATCGTATGCGGCTGCCTTACGGGTCCAAGAAGCTGAAGAAGGTATTTGCCGAGGCACGCGTACCCGCGCATGAGCGGATCCGCCGGCCTGTTCTCGTAGATGGAGGGGGATCTGTGCTCTGGATTCCGGGAGTGATGAGGTCGTGCACGGCAGAAGTGACGGAGGGGGGGGCGGCATTGAGCATCGCAGTCGCGGAGGTGTCGTGAGCGGCGGCCTGGCACAATTGGGTGGCCGTGAACTCACTCGTGTGGTCTACTCGACGGAAGAGATCGGCGAGCGTGTCCGAGCCATGGGCGCCGAGATCAGCGAGAGTTATGAGGCGGGAGATGATCTCCTGGTCGTGGGGCTGCTCAAGGGATCGTTCATCTTCCTCGCGGATCTGGTGCGTGCGATCGAGCTCCCTCTCCACGTCGACTTTTTCGTTGCTTCGAGCTATGGGTCGGCGACGGTGTCGAGTGGCGAGGTACAATTGCTGTACGATCCCGAGGCGTCGCTGGAGGGACGGTCCGTCATCATCGTCGAGGACATTGTGGATTCCGGGAACACCATGAACCGGCTGATTCCCCTCCTCGAAGAGCGACGCCCCCGAAGTCTCGAAATTTGCGCGCTGCTCCATAAGCGTGTGACCCGACTCGCGCTCGAGCCGCGCTGGGTCGGTTTCGACGCACCCAACGAGTTTCTGGTGGGTTATGGGCTAGATTTCAGCGAGAATTTCCGACACCTGCCGTATATTGGGAGCCTGTGATGATCGGCGTGTGGTACTCTGACCGCTCCCCGGTGTAAGGGACACCATGTCAGATAGAGATCCGATCCGGACACCGGATAGTGCGAAAATGGGGCGGTATTCCAGAACGGGCGCCTTCTGGGTTCTGCTCGTCCTGATCTCGTTCCTCGCCTTCCAGTTCCTGCGTGGGCAAGACGACGCCGTGAAGGAGTTCACATTCACGGAGTTCATGGACCAACTCGAGGGGGACAAGGTCCTCAGCGTGACGGTCATCGAAGGCCAGCGAATCGAAGGTGAGTTGCGGACTCCCTACATCGATAAGCAGAAAGAGTATACGGAGTTCACGACGACCCTGCTCGGGGAGATCAGCGAGGAACTGATCGCCCAGCTCCAAGAGCATGACGTGGCGCTTACGGGCCAGGTCGAGACGCGAGGATGGGGAACCCTCCTGTTTGGGGCCCTCCCCTGGATTATCATCATCGCGTTCTGGTTCTGGATCTTCCGAACCATGCAGTCGGGCGGGAACAGGGCCTTCCAATTCGGCCGCTCCAAGGCCAAGCTGATCTCTCCCGACATGCCCGAAGTCACGTTCGCCGACGTCGCCGGTGCAGAAGAGGCCAAGGAAGAGCTCGAGGAGATCATCGAGTTCCTGAAAGACCCCCAGAAGTTCTCGCGCCTTGGCGGCCGCCTGCCGAAGGGCGTCCTCCTCGTTGGGCCTCCTGGAACCGGTAAGACACTGCTTGCGAAGGCGGTAGCCGGAGAGGCTGCGCGCCCGTTCTTCCAGATGTCCGGATCCGACTTCGTCGAGATGTTTGTGGGCGTCGGTGCATCGAGGGTCCGCGACCTATTCGAGCAGGGCAAGGCCCATGCGCCCTGCATCATCTTCATCGACGAAATGGATGCGGTTGGACGCCACCGGGGCGCTGGCCTTGGAGGTGGTCACGACGAACGAGAGCAGACGCTGAATGCGCTTCTCGTGGAGATGGACGGCTTCGAATCCAACGAAGGAGTCATCCTCCTCGCTGCGACCAACCGGCCCGACGTGCTGGATCCAGCGTTGTTGCGTCCGGGGCGCTTCGACCGCCAGGTCGTAGTCGATTCCCCCGACGTCAGAGGGCGCGAGGGGATCCTCCGGGTCCACGCCAAGAAGTTGCCGCTCGCAGAGGACGTCGAGCTCAAGACCGTGGCGAAAGGTACTCCCGGCATGAGTGGCGCGGACCTCGCGAACATTTGCAACGAGGCGGCCCTCCTAGCCGCACGCGAGGAAGCCAACAAGGTGAACATGGACCACTTCGAGCGGGCCAAGGACAAGGTCATGCTCGGAGCCGAACGTAAGAGCCTCGTCCTCACCGACAACGAGCGTCGGCTTACGGCGTTTCACGAGGCGGGGCACGCGGTCATCGGGCTTCGCCTGCCCGGACTCGACCCCATCCACAAGATCACCATCGTTCCACGAGGCCGTGCCCTGGGAATCACGTCCAGCCTGCCGAAAGAAGACCGCCACTCCTACACGAAAGAGTGGTTGGAGGGTCAGCTGTGCATGCTCTTCGGCGGGCGCGTTGCGGAGGAGATGGTGTTTGGTGCCGGCAAGGTGACGACGGGTGCGGGGAACGACATCGAGCGCGCCACCACCGTGGCGCGGAACATGGTGACTCGCTTCGGGATGTCTGACGTTATCGGGCTCATGGCTGTCGGCGATGCCGAGCACGAGATCTTCCTGGGTCGGGAGATCTCCCAGCGACGAGACGTGTCCGAGCACACCGCCGAACAGGTCGACATCGAGATCCGGCGCATTCTGAGCGAGGCTCACGACAAGGCTGGTGAGGTCATCGAGGAGCACCGGGAGCTGCTCGACCGGATCGCTGAGGCTCTCCTGGACCGTGAGACGCTCGGGCCGCTCGAGATCCAGGCGCTCGCCGACGGCGAGCCGCTCCCGGCCCTCGCGATCGAGGACGATGCCGATGAGGGTGGCATGGGTGAGGGGGAGGTGCCCGGTGGTCTCGAGGAAGAGTCCGATGTCGATGCGATCGCGAGTGATGGGGGAGCCGGGACCGAGGAGGCCGTTGAGGACGTGGCCTCGGAAAACGCCGAGCCGGTTGGGCCGTCCGCCGTCCGCCGAGCGATCGAAAACCCGGAGGCCGACGCCCCAGGGTGACCAATCCGATGAATGTCTAGGCTCTGGCAGCAGTTCCAGTTCTTCCGGCCCGGGATCCTGGATATCGTAGAGATCGCCCTCGTCGCGATCCTCATCTACCGGCTCCTCGTCGTCATCCAGCGTACCCGCGCGATCCAAATGCTGATAGGGGTCCTGCTGCTCGCCGTGACGTACTTCTTGTCACGGTTGCTCAACCTGAACCTCATCCGCGAGATCTTGGAGGCCTC
>BTRA01000095.1:0-11177 GCA_036986155.1 Gemmatimonadota bacterium
GAGTACGCGTCGAGTGAACGGAACGTCGTGGCGGCGTTCCTCAGGTCGAGAAAGTTCGCCGCAGACACGCCATCATTCTCGGTCTGGCTGCGATGAGTCTGCCAGATCAGAAGGAGTTCGTCCTGGTTGTCGTACGGGAACGGCTCCAGCATGAACGAATTGAAGATGGAGAACTGCATCGAGTTGACCGCGATGCCGAGCGAGAGGGAAAGCACGGCGACCACCGACACCACCGGCGCCTTGAGGAGCATGCGGTAGGCGTAGCGAAGGTCGTTCAGGAGCGTGCTCATAGATCGCCTCGTCGTAGACTCGGTCCGGATCAATCGATCGTACGAGGCATAGTCCAGCGCGGTTTCACGCGGGGTCGACCCTGCACTTCCCCCGACGCACGGCGGACCGCATACTTCATATTCCACCACGACAAGCTGATCCGCCCACCGTCGAACGCCGACTCACCCTAGGACCCGGAAAACGAATGGCGTGGCTCACAAGCCCCGAAGCCTGGATCGCCCTGGCGACGCTCACCGTATTGGAGATCGTGCTGGGCATCGACAACCTCGTGTTCATTTCAGTGCTGGCGGACCGGTTACCGAAGGAAAAGCAGGGCAAGGCCCGCCAACTAGGGCTCGCGGCTGCGATGCTTACGCGCATTCTGCTGCTCTTCTCGATTTCGTGGGTCATCGGACTTACGGCCTCACTCTTTGCCGTGTTGGGGCATGAAGTCTCCGGCCGAGACCTCGTGCTTATCGCCGGCGGACTGTTCCTGCTGAGCAAATCGACTCGTGAGATCCATCATCAGCTCGAGGGAGAGGAGGCACGTAGCGGGCTCGCGGGCAAGCCCCCACCCACCTTTGTCGGCGTGTTGGTCCAGATCGCCATCTTGGACATCGTGTTCTCTCTGGACTCGGTGATCACCGCCGTGGGGATGGCGGACGACCTCGGTGTGATGGTCACGGCGGTGGTGCTGGCCGTGGGAGTAATGATGCTCTCCGCCAACGCCGTGGGGCAGTTCGTATCCGAGCATCCCACCGTGAAGATGCTCGCGCTATCGTTCCTACTTCTGATCGGAACGAGCCTGGTCGCGGAGGGCATGGGCTTCCACATCCCGAAAGGGTACATATACTTCGCCATGGGATTCTCGGTCTTCGTAGAATTCCTCAACATTCGTATCAAGGGAGGGCCGGCGATTCACGAGATGGTCGGCGAGACCGGCGAGGGAGAGGTTTGAACATGCGTTCAATGATGACCGTGGGCCTGCTGACGGCCGTGCTGATGGGATGCAGTGGCGATCAGGCCGAACAGGCCGGTCAGGCGGAGGAAGCGCCTCGAGTGGCCGAGCCCGCCCAGGCGGCACCCGCTGCCCAGACGCCCGCTGGCGGTGTCGCCTCGGAGCCGGACCTGCCCGAGGGCGTGACGGCTGCCATGGTCACACTGGGCAAGACGATCTTCGAGGGCCCCGGCACCTGCTTCGCGTGCCACGGAGCAACGGGCGAGGGCACCCCGATCGCTCCGAACCTCACGGATGATGAGTGGCTCCACGTCGATGGATCATACGAGCAATTGCTGGCCGTGATCGACACGGGGGTTCAGGAAACGAAAGAGTTTCCCGGCTTGATGATGCCGCGGGGCGGATCCGGCATTTCAGATGAGGATTTGAGGGCGGTCACGGCCTACGTGTGGGCACTCTCGCGGCCCAGCGGCTGATGCGCGAGCCTGGAAACAGCTAACCGTCCGAGCGCCCCACGACTAGACCGGGCCACCCACGAGCCGCCTGAAGCACTTCACCCGCCATCTGGCGGAACAAGTCCGCGACCCGCCCATCGCCTTCCTCTTCGACCCGATTCGCGGCCCTCAGCAGGAACTTGACCCTGTCTTCCACACTCATCGTCTTCTTCCTTCCACCTGGGGCCGAGCCCTCCCCGGCCGCCATCCCCTTCTCTCTTCATAATACGTCCGGATCCCCATCTGGTTTCACGAACGCCCTTCCCTACATCCATAAGACGATCGAACCCGAGAAAACGTCACACCCGATCGACCAAGAGGGTGGCGCGGCGCCGGGCCTGTGGGCATGATCAGGCCATTCGATTCAGTCACCCGCCACTCCGGAGACCGCCTTGAAGGCCTCGTTCCTGCAACGCTACCTCCTACCGGGGCTCGTTTTCCAATCGGTCGTGATAGCGGGCGGTTATGGGACGGGACGGGAGTTGGCAGAGTTCTTCCTCCCGTATGGACCGGCCGGTGGTATCCTCGCGATGATGCTCGTCTCCATGGTGTTTTGGAGTGTGGTGTGCGCTGTGGCTTTCGAGTTCGCCCGGTACTTTCAGGTGTTCGACTACCGCACGTTTTGCAAGAAATTGCTCGGGAAGGGCTGGGTGATCTACGAGGGGAGCTACTTCCTGATGTTGCTTCTCGTGCTCGCGGTGATCGCCGCCGCCGCGGGGTCGATCCTGCAGGAGACGTTCGGGCTGCCCTACATCGTAGGAGTCCTGGGAATCATGGTGGCGATCGGATTCCTCACGTTCGAAGGCACGGGATTGATCGAGCGCGTCTTTGCGGGCTGGTCGGTCGTGCTCTACGGCGTCTACCTCATGTTGTTCGCCTGGTCGCTGGCCAGATTCGGCCCCGCGATCGCCCAATCTTTGCGGTCCGTGCCTATCGAGCCGGGGTGGGTTGTCGGCGGTATCCGCTACGCCTCCTACAACGTCGCGCTCGTCCCGGCGTTGCTGTTTTGCGTCAGGCACGTGCAGACCCGGCGCGAGGCGCTGATCGCCGGCACGCTGGCGGGCCCGATCGCCATCATTCCCGCCTTCTTGTTCCTGATCGTCATGGCGGGCCATTACCCCGAGATTGCGTCTCAGGTTGTGCCGGCGAATTACCTACTTGAAGAACTAGGGTCGAGAGCGTTCCAGATCGCGTTCCAGGTCGCGCTCTTCGGCACCCTGATCGAGACCGGTACAGGCATGATCCACGCGGTGAACGAGCGGATTGCTGAAGCCTTCCGCGAGCAGGGCCGCGCGCTTCCGACCACTGTTCGGCCGGCGGTGGCCCTCGGGCTGCTCCTGGCGGGCACCGCCATCGCGCAGTTCGGGCTCATCGATCTCATCGCCCGGGGTTATGGCACGCTCACCTGGGTCTTCCTGGTGGTCGTAATCCTGCCGTTACTCAGCCTGGGTGTGTGGAAGCTCGCGTCAGCTCCCGCGGAGCCCGTCATGGCCGAGAGATAGGCCGCCGCCGCTCACCCGTGTAGCCGGGACCACGCACCGCCCGACCGGGCTTTGCTCCCGTGTGCACACCATTCCGAAGAACCGATACGCCGTTTACGAACACGTCACGCACCCCTTCCGAGACCTGGTGTGGCTTCTCGTATGTGGCGTTGTCGATAATGGTCGCCGGATCGAACACGACAACGTCCGCAAAGAACCCCTCGCGCAACACGCCACGGTCAGAGATGGACAGGCGCGTGGTCACGGCAGAAGTCATCTTGCGGATGGCGTCTTCGAGCGGGATCACCCCCTGGTCCCGCACGTAGCGGCCGAGAATACGCGTGAACGTGCCGTACGACCTGGGATGTACGAGGGCCCCCGTCCGCTCCGGATCCACGCCACCCGCATCGGTTCCGAACTTCATCCACGGCTGCTGCAACTGAAGCTCGAGGTTCTCTTCACTCATGAGGAAGTAGACGGTCCCGACCCGCTGGCGCTCCGTCAGGACCAGATCCATGGCCGTGTCGATCCAATCCTTGCCCTCGGCGGCGGCGACCTCGGACAGGTACTTGCCGACGTATTTCCGGTTCTCCGGCTTGTTCAGGCCGAGCAGCAGCACGCCTTCGGGCCGGCTCAGGGCACAGAGGTTTTCCCAGTCACTGGTCTGCTCTATGATCTCGGCGCGAATTCGGGCTCGGCCCTCTTCACTTTCCAAGTTCCGGTAAAGCCGACCGTTGGCAGACGCCCAGGGTGGGAAGCAAGAGGTCAGGCCCGTGCTAGCCGCTACGTACGGGTACATGTTGGCCTGGATATCGACACCCTCCGCCCGGGCCGAATCGATCTTCGCAATCGCCTCGGCGGCCTTGTGCCAGTTGCGCTCCCCGCCCGCTTTGAGGTGATAGATCTCGACGGGCACCCCACCGAGCTTGCCGATCTCGATCGCCTCGTCGATCCCCTCGAGGAACCTGTCGGCCTCGGACCTGACGTGCGTGATGTAGATCCCCCCGTACGGGGCCATGGCCGCTGAAATCGCCCCCAGCTCCTCGGTCGAGGCGAAGTTCCCGGGAGGGTAGATGAGCGCCGATGCGAGACCGAACGCCCCATCTTCCATGGCCCTTTTGACGATGAGTTGCATCGTGCGGAGCTGGGCGGGTGTCGCGGGGCCCATCGAGGACCCCTTCGCATAGGCGCGCACGGTGCTGGCACCCAGAAACGACCCGAAGTTCACGGACGTGCCGTGCTCTTCCATGGCAGTGAGCCACGCATCGAATCCCCGTTCTCGGGAGAACAACCGTTTCAAACGATCGGCTCGGCTTTCGTCGTCCTCGGGCCGGCCGAGCGAGGCCGGATTCACCGGAGCGTTGGTGGAACCCTCCCCCATGATCTCGGTTGTGACGCCCTGCGTTACCTTGCTCACCACCCGCCCATCTCCATTCAGAAGGGCATTACGGGACTGGCTTTGAATGTCGATGAACCCGGGAGCCACCACGTGTCCCCGGGCATCGATCCGCGAGTCCGTCGTCGCCTCGGCCAGCTCGCCGGGCGGGGCGATGCGTACGATGCGATCGCCCTCTATCGCCAAGTCGCCGTAGAACCAGCGGCTTCCCGTGCCATCGACGATTCGACCGCCCTCGATGATCACGTCGTACTCGGGCGCGATCTTGGCCGGCGCTATAGGTTCGACCTCTATTAGTTCGACATGTGCCGGAAGGTCTACGAGCGGGATGTCCGACTCCGTCGCCTCCGAAGGCTGTATCGGAGATGGATCGGCCTCCGGCTGCGGGACGGTGCCACCACACGCAGCGAGGATCGTCACGGTCGAGAAGGCCGGCAGAAAGCGGGTGGACCGCATCGAATGCTCCTGGTACAGGTTGATTCCGAAGTTAGCCATAACGGAAGGCTCCGTGACAGACCGGCGTGCCGTAGGGAGTTCGAGGTAGTCCCGTGAAGTGCCTCTTCGTTGTCCAGGGTGAAGGCCGCGGCCATATGACCCAGGCGATCGCCCTTCGAGATCGTCTCGAGAATGCAGGCCACGAGGTTTGCCTGGCGATGGTGGGTGTGAGCCGATTCAGAACGCTTCCCGACTTCTTCGCGGAGCGCATGGGATGTCCGGTAAAGACCTTCGAGAGTCCGGTCCTCGTTACCAACCGGGACGAGAAAGGGGTCAGCGTCACTCGCACCGCTATTCACTCCTTCTTATCGCTGCCCCGTTTCACCCTCTCGGTGCTCCAGATCCGGCGGGAGATCAACCGCCACGACCCCGATGTCGTGATCAACTTCTTCGACCTGATGGGCAGCATCTCGTTTCTGCTCCGGCTGCGGCGCCCCCGGCATGTGTGTGTCGGGCACCAGTTCTACTTTCAGCACCCCGACTTCGTCCGCCCCGAAACCAGTCTCCTAGGGAATCTGGCGCTGCGCCTGCTTACGCGATGCTCGGCCTTCCGCGCCGACCTCCGTCTCGCTCTCTCGTTTAGGCCGGGTGAACCCGGCAGAAAGGGCCTCCGCGTGGTGGCGCCCCTACTCAGAAGTGAGATTCTCGAAGCCGAGACGCACGATGGGTCGCATTTGGTCGCCTACCTGCTCAACCCCGGCTATGCCGAGGAAATCGAGGATTGGCACCTTAAGAACCAGGGAGTCGTGGTTCACGGTTTCTGGGATCGCCCGGGAGCGGCCGCCGAAACTGTAATCGGGACCGGGCTCACGTTCCATGCCCTGGACGACCGAAAGTTCGTGCGGCTCCTCGCTGGCTGCCGATCGCTGATTACGACCGCGGGGTTCGAATCAGTGTGTGAAGCCATGTATCTCGGAAAACCCGTCCTCATGGTCCCCACGGCAGGACATGTGGAGCAGCATTACAACGCGACCGACGCCGAGTCCGCCGGGAGCGGAGTGGTATCGGACCGCCTCGATCCGGGCTTGCTCGACAGCCGATGGCCCGACCCATCGTTCCGAGAGCGGTTCCGCGCGTGGGTCGACACGACGCCTGGAGAGCCCGTGCGCCTCATCGAGGACCTCCTGGGTACCCGGGAGGTTACTCCAGAAGGTCGGGGCTCCACTCGAGCGCCCGGGCCACGAGAGCGTTGACAGGATGAATCCGGCCGCAGAGGGGTCGACAGGACAGGAGCCGAGTGTCAAGACGAGAACCTGTGACGGCTGCGGTAAACGGAGCTCCACTCCCGGCGACACGTGTCCCTCTTGCGGAGGGTCCTTTCCGGCACGCCGGCGGCGAATCAGCCCCAAGCTTGCCTCGCTGTTCGTGGTGCCCCTGATCCTTCTCGTCAACGTGGTGCTCTTCGAGCCGTGGAAGGCGGGCATCTACACGGCGATCGAAGTGATTCGGGCCTGGCCGGAGTTGGGCCATCGGCGCGCATTGCGGGATGAGGTCGAGCGCGTGATCGAGGCGCAAGACCGCTACTTCGCCCTACACAAGCGAAGCACGAACAATCCCATCGAACTGGGGATCGACGCCGACGGTATCGAGCTTACCATCGTGGCGTCCTGGGGCGGAGGATGGTCCGCGTTGGGCACACACGAGGGGTTACCGCCCACTATGCAGTGCGGGGTCTTCGACATGATGGATAGCTCCCTGCGCCCGCGGCTGCCCGGCCGCATCGAGATCAGGCGCCCGCGCGAGGTCTTGTGCAACTGGGACTATCAAGCCAGACGGCAGATGAAGCGCTAGCCCCACCCGGCAACGCGTGGAGCGGCCCCCGGCGGACCATCCAATGGTGTTGGGGCGGAGAGTTACGCGAAGATCGCGTCCGTCTTCGCCGCCATGATGAAGTCGTTGCGGTGCAACCCGCGAATCTTGTGTGTCCACCACGTGACTGTGACCCGCCCCCACTCCGTCATGAGCGCCGGGTGATGGCCCTCCGATTCGGCTAACTCACCCACCCTGTTGGTGAACGCCATGGCGTCTACGAAGTTCTGGAAGCCGAACGTGCGCTCCAGTCGATCGATCTCGTCGCGTGTGACGAGCTCCCAGTCGGGAATCTGCACGCTCAACTCGGTGAGCTCTTCTTGGGTTACCCTCGGCGCGCCACGATGGCAGGCCTCGCAGGTCATTCCGGTCAAGTTCTCCATTTTCACTCCCTCCCCACGGGTAGGTTAGCCTGGCTGTGCCCCTCGTGCACTCGTTCGATCAGTCGAGTGCCAACCTCCAGGACTCCCGAAGATACGCCAACGCGAACCCCCTTCGGCACAGGTTTCGGAAGGACACGAGCGGTGCTCGCGGCAGGGGTGGCGCCGTCTCGGCCGTGAACGCCGCGCATCCGAGGGCCAACCCGTCGGCGACGCGCTTCCGAATGATCGCGGATTGGACCCCCTTTCGGCGCCAAACGCGCAGAGTGGCGCCGTCTGTAAGGTGCCCGACCGGTGTTGCGCCGACCCGACCTACGAACATGGCACCCGCCCCCACGGGCTGGTCATCGATCCACGCCAGGTAATGCCTCCATCCGGGCTCGACCACGCGGGCCTCGAACCAGGGCCGCCGGAACCCGAAGGTCCGCCACACCTGAGCGATCACGTCCACCCATACTGAGGCCTCCGACGCCTCCACGCGCCGTACGCTGACTCCTGGGGAGCCCGCGTCACGGAGCAAGGGCGAGCCGTCCCTCCACAGCTTGCCTCCCGGACGTCCCAGCTCAAACCCTCGCTTCGCAAGCCAGTTTCGCACCCGTGTGGGCCGAGCTGCCGAGCCCATGGGGACTCCGAGCGCGGCCACTCGCTCGGCCCGGGCGAGTTCGATGGCCCGGTCGAGTTGCCGCTGGGTGGCCGGCGCGGCCTGACCCAGCCCACTGAGCTTGTTGTAGAGCAGGTTCGTGCTCTTCCGGGTAAGGATCAGGGACATCGATCCGATGCGCTCTGCTCTAAGCCCCAGCCGCCTCGACTCCGCAGGGGGGGCACACTGATGTTGGGAGTAGGCGGACTGGGCTTCGATGAGTTCGATGGCCCGGGCCAACCGGGTCGGCGGGCGAATAGGGGTGGCAAGGAGCGGGACGTCCATTGTGGAATGATGTGACTATGGCAAGCGGCGGGAAAGCCCGACAGGATCGAGCTGCTGGAAGCCTTCAGGCCCTTTCGTGCTTTCCGACGGTCTACGTACGGTCCTCCCCACGGTACCCACCCTTCCGCCTACCGGACGACCACTCCGGAAATCCCCACGGTCAAGCCCACGTCGGCCGAGCGATCGTTGAGGCCCAGCGAGAGG
Source organism: Gemmatimonadota bacterium (assembly GCA_036986155.1). GTDB lineage: Bacteria > Gemmatimonadota > Gemmatimonadetes > Longimicrobiales > Gaopeijiaceae > JACZXQ01. The sequence goes on from BTRA01000095.1 coordinate 8,413, forward strand.
GCGGTGTCCAGCTGCCAGAACGGGCTCACCAGGTAGGTGGCGCCGAAACCCACCGCGCCCACGGTGCCTCCGCGGCTTTCGCCGGCGATCTGCTCCAGGGCCAGTTCGACGAAGGATCCGAGTTTCGGCGTCCACCCCCTCCCGACCACGACTCCGAGAATCCCCGACACGAAACGGTCCGGCCCATCCCTGTCGTATCGAATGCCCGGCATCACGCCGAGACCGATGTCACTTCCTAGATCCCACTCACTGGTCACACGAAGCGAAGGCCTGGTCCCAGGTGCGCCGGTGTCGCCAGATCCGGTGGGCAGATCGGCATGGACGACCACGGCCATCGCTGGTCTCCCCCGAAGCTGGCCCGCGAGGTGCCACTTCACGCCCACGGAGAGGTCTGCGACTCCGGTGACCGTCGTCGAGGGCCCGACATCCCGGGACTCCTCGGTCCGGACCACCCAGTCCGACTCCAACCGGAGCTCCAGCACCTCACTCACCCCGACCCTGATGAGGGTGGGCGTCGTCCAGGTAGTGACGTCAACACCCCCCGCACTCATGTCGCTCAGGGCGAGGCTGGTCTCCACCTGTATCCGGCCCGAACCCACGGTGGCCGCCGACTCGACGAAGTCGGGTCGGTCCGTCGAGATCTCGTCGGCGGACTGCGAGCGGGCGGGAACCGGATCGAGGAGGGTCCAACCGATCAGCGCCAAGAGGGCTGGGTAAGGTGCGGCGGGGCATGCCCGTGGGTGTGCCATGGCAGCGTACTCCACTGAAGGGTTTTTAGCTTAGGCTAAAAATCCTTCGCACGGCGTCCCTCGTCAAGGGTAGTGAAGGGGGAGTTCCACCGGCCGACGGAGGCGTACGCCAGGCTGGATCGAGAGAGGATTCACTCTGTTCGATGGTGTATCGCCGGGGGGAACGACCACCTTACTCGGGGACTCTCTGTTGGAAGACGTATCCGACCCCCCGTAGGGTATGCAAGAGGTCCCCGTCACCCGCCTGGCGAAGCTTCCGCCGCAGGTGGCCTACATGCACATCCACGACGTTGCTCATGGGGTCGATGTGAAGATCCCAGACCTTCTCCAGCAACTCGCTTCTCTGCACCACTTGCTCCGGATGCGAAATGAAGAAGTCGAGCAACTGAAACTCCTTGGGCGTGAGGTCGAGCCGCTTGCCCTTGCGATGAGCCCGGTGTTTCACGCGGTCGATCTCCACATCCTCGTAGGTGAGGCATTCCTCCCGGCCGCTGACGCCTCGACGCAGTAGGGCTCGGACGCGGGCGAGCAGTTCGTTGAATCCGAACGGCTTCGTGAGATAGTCATCCGCTCCGGCGTCCAACCCGGTGACGATGTCAGCCTCGGCGCTCCTCGCGCTAAGCATCAGAACTGGCACCGGACAGCCGGCGGTCCGAAGCTCCCAAACGAGTTCGAATCCGCTCTTCCCAGGGAGCATGACATCGACCAACAACAAGTCGTATTCGTGCTCACGCGCCTTCAAGGCTCCATTCACACCGTCGTGAGCCACATCGACCGCGTAGCCTTCCTCTCGTAGGCCCATTCCAAGGAAGCTCGCGACCTTCTTGTCATCTTCGATTACGAGGATGCGCATGTTCGCCGCTCTCAGCCTAACCGCCCGAGGCGCTCCTTGGGCACTCTGCCTTACTGCATGTTGCCCTCGCTGCGCCGTCCGGGGAGGTCCGCCGGTTGGATACAAAACCTGGCGGAACCACATGAACCGGCGGTGAAAGTTTGATGAAGGCTTCTTCATGTCATCTTCACTAAATCTTCATAGCCAGTTCTCTAGCTTTTGGTCGTGATTCGCAGGGAAAGCACAGAGGGGCGTCTCGCAGAGAATCACATGCGCTCAACAGGGAGCACACCATGCGAAGACGACACGCCGGATTCTTGGCATGTGCGCTGATAGCAGCGTCCATGGCAATGCCCAAGAGCACGGCCGCCCAGGGTCTGATGGTCAGCGGGTACGCAGACCTGGAGGCCTTCGTCAGCAACATCGGGTCTGACGACAAGGAGTTCTACTTCGACAACCACCACTTCAACATCATTGCGCTCGGGAAGATCTCCGAGACCATGTTCGTCGCAAGCGAGGTCGAGTACGAGCACGGCGGGGAGGAACTCGAGTTCGAGTACGGATACCTCGGCTACACCGGCATCGATGGATTGAAGATCATGGTCGGGAAGTTCATCGTTCCGTTTGGACGGTTCAATCGGGATCTCCATCCGACCTGGATCAACAAGATGCCGGACCGGCCCAACGGCTTCAAGGACATCCTACCGCAGACCTACAGCGATGTAGGCATTTGGATTAGCGGTGGGGCCGCGGCAGGCACCTCGGGAACCCGCTTCGTATACGACGCGTGGGTCATCAACGGCCTCATGGGCGACGAGGGCGCGGGCATCAGAGGTCTGCGGGATAACGACCGGGACAAGCTCACGGCAGGCGGAAAGGACGACAACAAGATGGTGGGTGCGAGAGTCGGGTTCGACTTCGCGCCGGCGGGATTCGACATCGCCGCATCGTTCCAGACGGGGAACTACCTCGATGACCCCGATCGGGACCTTACCCTCACGTTGCTCGGCGTAGATGCCGCCTACCGGGTCAACGACCTGGAACTCCGTGGCGAGCTCGTACGCGCCAACCAGGAAACGTTTACCGATGACCTCAACAAGACCGGCGGATACATCCAGGCGTCCTACCGCGCCGGTCCGAAAGTCGAGCCGGTCATCCGTTGGAGCGCCCGAGGAATGCCGGGT
>BTRA01000096.1:0-10932 GCA_036986155.1 Gemmatimonadota bacterium
CTCATCGCGCAGCCTTCCGACGGCAAAGACTCGGAGAGCATCGCGAGCGTCGGGAGTATCCTCGCCGGCGTATCGATCTCCCACCTGGGCGACAAACTGATCGGCGAGCTCGACGACATAGTCTCCGTGGTATCCGCCGTCGGGGATCTCCGCATCGTGCCCGAAGCGCTGCTGGTAGCGTGCCCACATACTCTCCGCCAGGCGATCGATCTGGACGCCGGCGTCGTTGTAGTAATACTCACGGCTCACGTCCCAGCCCGTCCACTCGAGAAGGCCGGCGATCGCGTCGCCAAGGGCGGCCTGGCGGGCATGTCCGATGTGCAGGGGCCCGGTCGGGTTCGCGGACACGAATTCGACCATGATCGGACGGCCTTGCCCGACGTTCGTCTGGCCGAACCGGGGGCCGGCGACCAGTATTTCCTCGAGAACGGCGGCCACCTGGGCGATGTCGCGTCGGAAGTTCAGGAATCCCGGTCCCGCAATCTCAACGGACTGGACCCCGGCGGCATCGAGGTCGAGCCGCGCTACGATCTCTTCCGCGATGGCCCGAGGTGATCGCTTCAGGACCGACGCGAGCGTGAGCGCGACGTTGGTCGCGAGATCGCCGTGCGATGGGTCCTTGGGACGCTCCAGGCGGATTTCCGCGGCCTCCACACCCATCCCCGACAGGGCGGCACCAATCGCGTCGCGAATGGCCGATTCAGGCATCGTCCGGCCTATTCGTCCTTGGAGGAAGACGACTTGGACTTCTTTTCGGACCCACCGGTGTCCGCGGTGTCCGCGGTGTCCCCCTTGCTTCCCGGGCTGCTCTTGTCAGGGCCATCGCCACCCGATGATCCGTCACCGGCGAGATCCGACGCCTTGGCCTTCTTATAGTCGTCGCTCCGATAGTCCGTGATGTAGAAGCCTTCTCCCTTGAAAATAAAGCCGGCTCCGCCTGAGAGGATGCGTTCGGCCGCTGTGCCACACTCAGGACATGCGGCGCCCGGATCATCGGACATACGCTGGAAGAGGTCGAAGGTGTGCCCATTTGGGCAGCGGTATTCGTATGTCGGCATCCGTTGGCCCTGGACGGTCGGAGTGTTGGAATGTGTTGCAAAGTGTGACGGCGAAATAAGATAACGCGCCGGGCCGGGGTTCAACACAGGGTGGCGTCAGGGATCGTAGGTCCCCCACTCCTCACGGAGCACGGCATGAATCTCGCCCAAGCTAACAAGAGCCTTAACGGCGTCGATGATCGGTGGCATGAGATTGTCTCCGCTCGCAGCCGCCGCTCGTACGGCCTCACGCGCCTGCGATGCGTCCCCCTGATCCCTCTCGGTCTTGAGCGTTTGGAGACGGCCCTTCTGCCGCTTCTCGAGCGCACCGTATTCGGGACCCTTGATTCGGGGCTGGTCTTCGGGTTCCTGGAAGGCGTTGAGCCCGACCACGGTCCGACGCCCCGCCTCGATGTCCATTTGGAAGCGGTACGCGGATTGGTGGATCTCCTCCTGCATATAGTCTATGGCCTTCGACGCACCTCCGAGGCTGTCGATTTGTTCGATGTAGCTCTTGGCCAGGTCCTCGACGGCATCGGTGAGCCCCTCCACATAGTAACTCCCCCCCAGAGGATCGACGGTCTTCGTGACACCTGCCTCGTGAGCGATGACCTGTTGAGTCCGAAGGGCCAGTTTGGCCGACTCCTCGGTGGGCAGCGAGAGGGCCTCGTCGTACCCGTTGGTGTGGAGCGACTGTGTTCCACCAAGCACGGACGCAAGCGCCTGTATCGTGCTGCGCACCACGTTGTTGAGCGGCTGTTGGGCCGTGAGCGTGGATCCGCCCGTTTGAGTGTGGAAGCGCAGGCGGCAGGACCGGTCGCTGGCGCCGTGCCGCTCCCGCATCAGCGTGGCCCACAGCCGCCGAGCAGCCCGGAACTTGGCGACCTCCTCGAAAAAGTCGTTGTGCGCCGCGAAGAAGAACGATAGCCGCGGCGCGAAGTCCTCCAACTCCAAGCCGTTTGCCAAGGCCCGCTCCACGTACTCGAGGCCGTTCGCTAGCGTGAACGCGACTTCCTGAGGTGCCGTCGAGCCGGCCTCTCGCATGTGGTAGCCCGAAATGGATACCGTATTCCACTTCGGAATCTCAGTCGAGCAATAGGCCATCACGTCCGAGATCAAGCGGAGGCTCGGCTCGACGGGAAAGATATAGGTGCCGCGAGCGACGTATTCCTTCAGGATGTCGTTCTGAACGGTGCCGGAAAGCTCCGCAGAGGGAACGCCCTGCTCGTCTGCAACGGCGACATAGAGCGCGAGGAGTGTCGCGGCGGTGGAATTGATCGTCATCGACGTCGAGACTGTATCGAGCCGGATACCGTCGAATAGGAGACGCATGTCCTCCACCGAGTCGATCGCTACTCCGACCCTGCCGACCTCACCCTCCGCCATGGGATGGTCGGAGTCGTACCCCATCTGTGTGGGCAGGTCGAAGGCCACAGAGAGACCTGTCGTACCGCGGTCGAGAAGATAATGATAGCGCGCGTTCGTCTCTTCCGCGGTACCGAAGCCGGCGTATTGCCGCATAGTCCACGGCCGCCCTCGATACATATCGGGATACACACCGCGAGTGAAGGGGAACGACCCGGGAACTCCGAGATGGGCGTCCCCAGCGACGCCGACATCGGTGTCTCGATCGTGCGAGGTCGCTTCGTAGAGGCGCTTCACCGGAATCCCGCTGTCGGTGGTTAGCTCGTCTGCGTGGTCGTTTTGCTCCATCGCTTCTTTCCCCTACGCGTCGCCTAGCGGAGCGAGATCGATCAGGAGTTGGCCCTTCTCGACGGCATCTCCATGCACCACATGGATTCGCTCAACCCGGGCGGAGGCGTCTGCCCTGAGTTCATTCTCCATCTTCATGGCCTCGATAATCACGAGGCCCTGTCCCGCTTCGACTCGGTCCCTTTCCTGCACCTCTACCTTGACGACGAGGCCCGGCATCGGAGCCCGGAGCGGGTGAACACCATTCGACTGCCCCGAATCCCCTATCATCTCCCGAATCGCGGCAGTTCGCTCGTCGATCACTTCCGCGGACTCAGGACATCCACCTACGTCGATAACCCAGCGACCGTCGTCCCGTCTAGCTACCACCCTATAGGACCTACCGTCCATGAGGAGCGTGTGCACATCCGTTCCGTGGACCCCGCGTATATCCACCGAGACGCTCCTGTCTCCCACTCGCACCTCCCCTTCTCCAACGTCCACAGGCACGGTCGTTCCCCGGATCGTGACGAAATACCGCATCAGTCCGAGTTCTTCCGTGACGCCAGAGTGACCAATGTCTCGACATGAGCTGTTTGAGGAAACATATCGAATGCGAAAACCTGTTTGACCTCGTAGGCTCCAGCCAGCCGCTCCAGATCGCGGGCAAGAGTCGCAGGATCGCAACTGATATAGGCCAGCAGTGGTACAGGGCTTTCGGAAAGAGCATCCGGTACCGATCGAGCCAATCCACCCCTCGGGGGGTTGAGGATTACCACATCAGCCGGCAACGTGGAACTCAACAACTGCTCCACGGGGCCCTGAAGCACCTCCAATCCCATTGGGGCTTCCTCGCGGGCAACGGCGACAGCAGCCGGATCGATCTCGATACCGACCACTGACGCACCGCCACGTGCCATCTCCCGTGCAATGAGCCCTGTGCCGCAATAGGCGTCGATCATTCGGAGGCCCGGCCGTACAGGCAAAGAGGCGAGCAGGCGTTCGACGAGGGCCTCCCCCACGGCCGCGTTGACTTGCGAAAAGGTCCCAGGCCCAACTCTCACGGGTTCTCCCCGGAGTGTATCATGCACCACCTCGGCCCCTGCGACCAAGCGGGGCGGTCCGCTCTCACCGCCTCGCCATACCGATACAATGCCGGAATCTGCGTCCACCAGCGCTCCGAGGTCGCCTTTGCCTCTGCCGCCAGCCACCACGAGCACGACCCCCGCGTCGGAGGCCATCAGTGTTAGCCTCAGGGTCCGCCCACCCGGCAATTTCCGCGCGCCCGGTCCCCAGGATCGTCTGAGCGCCGCCCAAGCGCGGTTGATTCGCGGGTCGGCGATGAGGCAGGCGCCCGGAACGTCGAGCACCCGGGTAGGAGCGTCCAGCTTATGAAAGCCTGCCACGACGCGGTCTCCGCCAACCCGTAACAGGGTGAACGTCACCCTGCTGCGGTACCCAAGTTGTTTCGGGGAGGGTTGTACCTCGGGAACCGTCTCTTCGAGACCACCAATTCGGGTCAGAGCGTCTGCAACGAAGCGGCCCTTCCAAAGCAACTGCGACTCGTAGGGGATGTGCTGTAGCGTGCATCCGCCACACTCGTGATAGTACGGACACGGGGGGCTCGCCCGATCACTGCTGGACTCGAGTATTTCGCGAAGGCGGGCCCGAGCCCAACGGGCCTTCTTTTTCTGGACGACGACCCGTACCCTGTCGTTCGGTGCAGTACGATGCACGAAGACGACCGGGCCGTCGGGAAGGTCGCCCACACCGGATCCATCGGAGGACAGGGCCCGGATACGCACCTCGACGGGCGAGGTGTTCGCTGTGTCGGAGCTTGCTATTCTTGCCTCCACGGCCACCCTGCCTTTTGCCATCCGGAGAGCGTGTGGGCGCCATTGTCGCCGACGCGTGGAATCTGATGATGCTGTCGATGGTCGTGTTCCAGCAGCGCCACTGCAACGAGTGCCGCCGTAAAGTCTTCGTCGGCGGGTCCGTCGAGAAGCCGAGGATGTTCTTCGACGAATCGGATCGAGAGATTACCATCCACAAAGTCCGGATCTGCCATGAGCCGGCGATGGAAGGGGGCTCCGGTATCCACGCCGGTCACAACCAACTCATCCAGGGCCCGAGCCATGCGGCGGATGGCATCCTCACGAGACCGGGCATGCACGATAAGCTTCGCTAAAAGTGGGTCATAGTGGAGTCCGATCTCGTATCCCTCCCTGATGCCGCCGTCCCAGCGGACACCTGGCCCTGAGGGTAGCTCAAGGCATGAGATGCGGCCGGTGGAGGGCAGGAATCCGCGACGAGAGTCCTCGCTGGTGATCCTGCATTCGATAGCGTGTCCCGTGATTGCGACATCGTCCTGATCAAAATCCAGCGGTTCCCCGCAGGCCACTCGGATCTGCCATTGCACCAAATCGATGCCGGTCACCATCTCGGTGACGGGGTGCTCCACCTGCAGCCGTGCGTTCATCTCCAAGAAATAAAAGGCCTCACCCTCGAGCAGGAACTCCACGGTGCCGGCTCCCACATAGTCCACTGCCTTCGCGGCCTTCAACGCCGTGACCGCCATGCTCGCCCTGAGGGCGGGTGTAAGCCCACATGAGGGGGCCTCCTCCACGAGTTTTTGGTGCCGTCGTTGGATGGAGCACTCGCGTTCACCCAGGTGAACCAGGTTGCCGTGGGTGTCACCGAGAAGCTGGATCTCGATATGACGAGGCCGTTCGAGGAACCGTTCGAGGTAGATCGTACCATCCCCAAAGGCGGCCTGTGCCTCTCTTTGGGCCGCGGCAAAGCTCGGGGCAAGCTCCGCCGGAGCCATTACCAGCCGCATACCCTTTCCCCCTCCACCGGCAGCCGCCTTCAATAGGAGCGGGTACCCGAGGTCCTCGGCCATCGCCGTGGCGTCTTCGGGGTCGGTTGCGGGCCGTGTCCCCCCTGGAACGACCGGAACACCGACCTCCTGCATGCGACGACGCGCCTCGGTCTTGTCACCCATCGTAGCGATGGTCTCGGTGGATGGGCCGACGAAGGTGAATCCCGCGTCGATTACCGCCCGGGAAAAAGCCGCTTGTTCGGAGAGGAAACCGTAGCCAGGATGGATTGCCTGCGCGCTCCTACGCGCGGCGACATCGAGGATGCGATCTGCGTTCAGATAGCTCTCGGCCGATGGCGCCGCCCCGATCGGGTGGGCTTCGTCCGCTTCGAAGACGTGGGGAGCGAATCGGTCTGCCTCCGAGAACACCGCGATCGAGCGCACGCCGAGTTCCCGGCATGCGCGAATGATGCGCACGGCGATCTCCCCACGGTTTGCAATGAGTAGCGCTTCGAACACGAATCGTGCCGGTGGTCAGGGATCTCGGACTGTCCTGAAGGTACCGAATCTTGGCGCTCCGGCCCCAACGAGTAAACCCCCGCCGAGAGGCGACCCGCCACAATACACCGAGGCGGGCGTCCACAGGCACGCCCGCCCGAAGCGGATCGCCTCCCTTTTTCGTGTTACTAGCGGAGTGTGCCGCGTAGGACCTCTTCACTGCCCTTCCGAATGATCCGCACGGTTACCGTCTCATCTTCCTCGTACGATCCGAGAACACGCCGGACCCGGGCGAGGCTGGTCACCTCGCGGTCACCGACCGACAGGATCACGTCGCCAGGCCTGAACCCTAGTGGATTGTCCTCATCGACATCGATCACGAGAATTCCGGTTTCGGTGCCGAAGTACTCCCCGAGCGTGGGGTTGAGCTCGCGTAACTCGACGCCTGCCACGCAGCCCCGCCCGTCGCCGGTGCTCCAGAAGCGGCTGGAGCCACTCGGGCACTCATTTAGAAGTCCATCGAAGGAAAACTCGAAGTTGGGAGGCGTGAACGACAACACTCCCCCTCGGTCTGGTGCGTCATCGTCCCCACGGCGGAAGATTCTGAAGCCCTCGGGCGCGACCGTGAGCCAACTTCCTGTTGTCGGGGCTTCCGCCTCGACTTCGATGGTGTTGCTCTTCCCGTCCCGGGTGTACCGAATCTCGACGATCTCTCCCGGTTCCATCTCAGCGGCAAGCGCCAGGAGGCGCTGAACCGGCAGGGCGTCGCGGTCATCGAAGCTGTCTTCCAAGTCGGATTCGAGGGCCTCGGTGAGCACGTGGCCGCGGAATGACGTCACGACATCTCCCTCTCGAAGCCCTTCGTCCCAAGCCGGAGATCCTTCCAGTACTCCGGTTATGAGCGCGCCCTGATCGTCGAACCTACGGCTCTGCCGCGCATCGAGGGAAATGCCGACCCGCGCTCTCGCACTCGACCGGACGGATTCCTCTATTCTGACATGATCGCGGTGAGTTCTATCCTGGCCCTGCGCCACGCTCGGCAGCGCTAGCCATGCCGCCACCATGACGGTGGCCCACCGCGTAGTCCTGTTCGCATTCACTGTCTTCCTCCCATTCTCGCTCTGAACCGGTGAAGAGTCACCGGGCTCCAATGATGAGATGCGAGTAACCATGTGGGAGTTGCCTGTTGTCGGAGGGCGAGCCATTGACCTCAGAGGGGGATGTTGCCGTGCTTCTTGACCGGATTGGCGTCACGCTTGTTTTGCAGCATGTCCAGCGCACTGATGAGCCTCGGGCGCGTTTCTCTCGGGTCGATAACGTCATCCACATACCCCCGGCCCGCCGCGATGTAGGGATGGGCGAACCTCTCACGGTACTCCGCAATGTGCGCCTCCGTGACAGCCTCCGGGTCGTCCGCCTCGGCAATCTCCTTTCGGAAGAGGACTTCGACGGCACCTTTGGGCCCCATGACCGCGATTTCGGCGGTCGGCCAGGCGAGATTGATGTCACCTCGAATGTGCTTCGAGCTCATGACGTCGTACGCTCCACCGTAGGCTTTGCGGGTGATCACCGTCAGCTTGGGTACCGTGGCCTCGGAGAAGGCATACAAGAGTTTGGCGCCATGCCGAATGATTCCGGCATGCTCCTGCCCCACTCCCGGAAGGAATCCCGGAACATCTTCGAAAACCACGAGGGGGATGTTGAACGCGTCACACAGCCTCACGAATCTCGCTGCTTTGACTGCCGAGTCTATGTCGAGCACCCCCGCCAGGTACGCGGGTTGGTTCGCAACGATTCCGATCGAATGTCCCCCGAGGTGGGCGAATCCCGTGAGGATGTTGCGGGCGAAGTCCCGGTGGACCTCGAAGAACTCACCGTCGTCGACTACGGCTCGCAAGACATCCTGCATGTCATAAGATTTATTGGGGTTATCTGGGATGATCTCGAGTAATTTATCATCTTGTCGATCGAAGGGATCGGCACTCTTCCGCGACGGCGGCTTCTCCGTATTGTTCTGGGGGAGAAAGGTCATGAGGTGGCGGACCGCGGCGAGGCACTCCGGCTCCGAATCGCACGCGAACTGGGCGACGCCCGACGTCGATGCGTGTACGTCGGCTCCCCCGAGTGCCTCCATGTCCACATCCTCATGAGTGACGGTCTTCACTACATGGGGACCTGTTACGAACATGTAGCTGATCCCCCGCACCATGAAGACGAAGTCCGTGATCGCGGGCGAATAGACCGCGCCGCCCGCACAGGGACCGAGGATCACGCTGATCTGGGGGACCACACCCGAGGCCATCGTGTTCCGAAGGAAGATGTCGGCGTACCCGCCGAGCGAGACGACGCCCTCTTGAATACGCGCTCCGCCCGAGTCATTGATGCCGATCAGTGGCGCGCCATTCTTGAGGGCCAGTTCCTGAAGCTTGACGATCTTTTCGGCATGAGCCTCCGAGAGAGATCCACCGAAAACCGTGAAGTCCTGCGAGAAGACATAAGTGAGTCGCCCGTGAATGGTACCGTACCCCGTCACGACCCCATCACCAAGGAACCGCCGATCGGCTAGCCCGAAATCCGTGGCTCGGTGCACGACGAAGCGGTCCATCTCGACGAAAGAGCCTTCATCGAGCAGCAGGTCGAGGCGCTCTCTCGCAGAAAGCTTTCCTCGTTCGTGTTGGGTCTTGACCCGGTCCTCCCCGCCGCCCGCCTCGGACTGGGCACGGAGCCTGATCAGCTCGTCGAGCTTCTCGCGCATCGACATCAGCTCTCTCCTTGCCCAGACGGGCCGCTACGGACGTCCATGGAATCGATGATCATGCCGAACTCCGGGCACCGGAACCCTACGATGCGCCCAGGACCCTCCGGGATCGAATCGGTTTCGGGGTCGGGTAGTGGATCGACACGAATCGGTACGGGGATCATGCCTTCGGGAACGGTCCGGAGCGCCCCATCCTGGATACAGGCGAGATAGTGCTCGCGGATGATGCGCCCATCGGACACGGACAGCACACCGGTTGCACCCTCGAATCCGCGGATGGTGCCCAGCGTCTCTGTGAGTTGGGTCGGTGTTCGAGCTCCGAGGCGAACCGCCTCGAGCAACAGGCTCGCCGCGTCATATCCCAGCGCAGGCACTGAGCTGCGCAGCGAATGTTGGTTCATATCCTCGTACGCCTCAACGAAACGCTCCAAGCCGGGTATTCGCGTCTCGGCGGGCTGTGCCGAAGCCACGATGACGCCGTTCAGATGGCGCGGATCGATGTTCTTCAGGGTCTCGGGCCTCGCCCACGCCGCCGTGCCCATGACCCGGACCTCTAACGAGTCCAGTCCAAAGAAGGTTACTTGAGGCGCCAGCAACTCGATGTCCCGAAGCGGGATCGGTAGCACCAGCACGGATGGGAGAAGACGCTCGACAGTACGCAGGTGTGCCTCGAAATATGTTGTTCCGGGCACGTAGGTCAGATCGCCGAGCACGATGCCGCCCCGAGCCTCGTATGCTTCACGAAACGCCTCGGCCTCGAAGGTGGCGTCACGATTACGCGGATACAGCAGGGCCGCCGTGGTGAGGCCGTTGTCGGCCGCATAAGCTGCCAGAGCTCTTGCGGCCCCGGGTTCCGCAGCGGCGAGGGAATACACGCTACCCGCCTCCGACGGCACAGTAGGAGCCGTAGGTGAGATCAGCGCCAGGGGCGCACTTCGGCTCTTTGCGACTAAATCCAATGAGGCCTCCTGGAGGGGGCCGATCACTCCCAACACGCCGGCCGCCTCGAGGTCTCGCAACAGCGAGGGGCCCAACGCCGGGTTCCCGCGGTCGTCCAGGACCGTGAGCTCCACCGTGCCACGGTTGCCCACCGCCCCGCCGTTTAACTGCAAGGCCACTCGCACCCCCTGTTGAATGCGCTCGGCGAACTCCCTGAGCCGAGGTGAGCCGCTGGTGGGGAGGATCGCGCCGATCACTGGGGCGACGGCCAGGTCGCTCAGGTCTCCCGATAGCACAGCCTCCGCTCTTTCGCGTGTTCGGCCGACTGCACCCAACCTGATTGCCCAGCGAGCAAGACGACGAGCTTCATCCTCATCGCTCCTCACATACCTGTCGACTGCATAGCGGGCCAGGAGTGGGGCGAGCAGAACGTGGTTCGGGTCGGCGCCGGCAATCAAGGAAGCAAGCGCCGCGTCATCGAGTCGAGACAACCCGGCCTCGAGCGCGCCTCGAGCAGGGTCCAGGATCTCGGCGCCTTCCGATGGGTCGATCGAGAGGAAATATCCGAACGCCTCCTCGACTCGACCCAGGGACTGGGCGGCCTGGCCCAGGAGGAGGTTCGTGGAGGACCGGCGGGCATCGTCCGGTCCCAGCAGACGGAGATACCGAACAGCTGCGGCCATAGCCTGGTCGGCATCACTCAGGTCGAAAGCGGCCTGCGCCAAGATCCACAGGGCCCGGGAAGATCTCTGCGCCTGTGGATAGGTGACCACGACCTCACGAGCGGCCGAGAGGGCCGCCGAAACATCCCCGTCCGCGAGTGCCGACTCGGCCCTAGCGAGCAGGCGGGCGGCAACCATCTCCTGCCCCGCGGATAGTGTGCCCGCAACGATGGGGATGTCGCTCTGCTCAGAGGGGCCGGCACCTTCCGGCGTTGCGGCAACTGACGCGCAAGTGGCGGTCCCGATGGTAACCGACACCAACGCGGCATGCCGCATCAGCCCACGGAAAAGGGAACGCCCGGACGCTGTGGGCATCCGGGCGCTATTCCTCCATACCATCATTGAGGTCGTTCCTCAGGCCTCTTCCTTGGAGTCGTCTTCCTCAGGGGCCTCGGATTCCTCGGCGGAATCGTCGGGTTCATTCTCCGCCGCCTCCTCGGGCTCGTCGGACTCCGCAGCCTCCTC
>BTRA01000097.1:0-10872 GCA_036986155.1 Gemmatimonadota bacterium
CGTAGAGGTCGATGTCGACGTTCACTTCGACCACCGAGACGCTGGGGTCGTCCGCGTGTTCGGCTATCCAATCCGTGGTGACGATGACGGGTGAATCCGCGTGATTCGACATGGTTTTCCCTCCGAGAAGAACCGACAGGAACGCGGATAGGCAGATTAGGGCCGGTGAGCTGAAAAGGAAACCTGGAAGAGAAGAGTGGCGACCGCCTTCACGAGGCGACCGGACCGTTCGTTCATCGGGAAGTCAGCCCGGTCGATTCGCGAGCCCGGGCGACACACCACCGAAAGCGTCCGCGGCTACGCACCTCGCGTGCTCCCGGACGTCGGCCGGCCAGGGATCCGTCTCCGCATGGAAGCGGTCGCGATCCCGGGCGAAAAGTGCTCGCATAGCTTCCTCGAACCCCGGTCGGTCGCCTGCCATCGCAGTGCAGAAGCGGTGGGCAGCGTCCTGGGCACCGCGGACCGCATCGGCCTCCTCGGTGTCCCGCCGTGCCTGGTCGACGAGCCGACGAAGAGTGGCCGACGCGTTCCCACGTTGCGCCTCCAGCCAAGCCCAGTGCCTGGGCAGCAGCGTGACCTCTCGCCCGACGACACCCAGTCGCGGCCGCCCCGGGCCGCGTCGAGGCTGATCCTGGGCGGTCGCGGGCTCCATCGCCAACCCCCCCCCAACGCTTCCACCGCCGAGCCGCTCCAGAACCTCCTCGAAAGTCCCCCGCATATCGAGCTCGACCAATCGGCTCGTACGGTCGTCGAAGATCAGCACGACCTCCGATGCACAACCGTCGACGGCACTCTTCACCGCCCCAGCCACCTCGTCGAGCGGGCCCGAAGCGATCCGCCTGTCTCCCGAGAATGCAGTGTACCGCGCGATCCCGTCCGGCCTGTCCATCATCTCAATTCTCCGTCACCCCAAAAGTGCCGAAGAATTATACCAGGATAAAATTCACGCGTCAATATTACCCGGATGAAACCAAATCGAAGAGAAAACGCCCACAGTGGTAGAAGTCGGCCCTCAACCCGAGGCCCTGGAGCGTCGAGGTTCAGGGAGCCGCGTCCGCCGAGCTGCGCGAGAAGCGCGCCCCGGCCTACAAGCTAGAGCGTCGAGAATCGTGCAGATCAAGGCGCCCAAGGCAAGGCGACTGAGGCGTACTCAAGTACGCCGCAGGGAGCCGCGTCCGCCGGGCAACGCCGAGCTGCGCGATTCTCGGCGCTCTAGCTAGCCGCACTCCGAGTAGCCGCATATATGACACTTCACACAGCCCTCGATGAAAGCGAGCTGGCCCGCGTTGCACTCAGGGCAGCTTCCGAAGAATGTGCGGCTCTCCGCGTTCGCGGCGGCGAGTTGGGCCTGGGCGCCCCCCGACGACATCGTCGCGGCACCAAACGGGAGTGCCTCCTGAACGCCTTCTTTCTCGAGCAGATAGCGCTCGATCGCCTGGCCGATCGCGTCGGGAGCGGACAGCACCTTATGCGGCCCAACGCCCACTGCACGGTCGCATGAGATACCGCGTAACTGGTCCCGAACGGCGGTGATCGGGATGCCCGAGCGCAGCGCCAGGGAGATCAGGCGTCCGATGGCCTCCGCGTCGGCCATGGCAGCGCCGCCGGCCTTGCCGAGTGTGCAGAACACCTCGAACGGCCGGCCGGACTCGTCTTCATTGATGGTCAGGTAGAGATCGCCCAGAGGGGAGTTCATCTTGCTGGTGCGCCCCTTGAGCATGGCTGGGCGCTGCCGCTTGTGCCTCGCCGCCGCCGCGGTCAGGTCCTGATCCTCGGCACTCCGCTCGATCTGCTCCAGCTCGACGCGCACCTGGTGCAACTCGGCCCGTGCATCGGCCAGTTGCTGCTCGAGCGCCATCCGCTCCGCCGCTACCTCGGCCGCCCGGGCTTCGGTGCCCTCAGTCTTGCCAGTGGACAGTACTTGCATGGGCCGTGAGCCGTCTCGGTAGACCGTGACTCCCTTGCAGTTCAGGCGGAAGGCGAGCTCGTAGATCTTCCGAACCTCCTCCTCGGTCGCCTCGTTGGGGAAGTTCGTGGTCTTGGAGATCGCGGAGTCCGTATGCTCCTGGAACGCGGCCTGCATGCGCACGTGCCACTCGGGGGTGATGTCGTGCGCAGTCACGAACACCTGCTGGACCTCTTCGGGCACCTCGTCGAAATGGACGTGTCCCTCTTCCGCGATCTTCTCCATCAACGCTTCGGAGTACCACCCCCCCTGCCTGGCCAACGCCACGAAGTCTTCGTTGACGTCGGGCATGAGGGCTCCCGCCTGATTCCTCATGAAGGCCACCGCGAACAACGGCTCGATACCTCCACTGCAGCCTGCGAAGATCGAGATGGTACCGGTCGGCGCGACCGTGGTGAGGTTGCAGTTCCTGAGCCGCCGCATGGGCCGGACCCGCTCGCCGTCGCTCCGGCGGGCGGCCGTCTCGTCGGCCCCCCAGATGGACTCCTCCCACTCCGGGAACACTCCACGGGTCTCCGCGAGCTTCTCGGAGGCGACACGCGCTTCCTCGTCGACGAAGGCCATGACCTTTCGGCCCAACTCGACGCCCTCGGCACTGCTGTACGGTACGCCGAGGCGGACGAGCATGTCGGCCCAGCCCATGAGCCCGAGGCCGATACGGCGGATGTTCTGCGCCAAGTCGGTGATCTCAGGCAGCGGGTAGCGGTTGGCGTCGATCACGTTGTCGAGAAAGTGGACGGAGAGGTGGACGACGCGGCGAAGTCCCTCCCAATCCACGGCGGCATCGACGTCGTCGGTCCCGAACGATCCCTCGTTCACGAACTTCCCGAGGTTGACGCTACCGAGGTTGCATACGTCGTAGGCCAACAGCGGCTGCTCGCCACACGGGTTCGTGGCCTCGTAGGAACCGAGTTTGGGCACTGGATTGTACTCGTTGGCCCGGTCGATGAAGAAGACGCCGGGCTCTCCCGTCTTCCACGCCCCGTGCACGATCAGGTCGAAGATCTCACCGGCATCGTCCTCGCCCACCACCTGGCCGTCGCGCGGATTGATCAGGTCGTATGATTCCCCCGACTCGAGCGCCTCCATGAACTTGTCCGTGATGGCGACCGAGATGTTGAAGTTGGTGATCTTGCTCGTGTCGGTCTTGCAGGCGATGAAGTCGCGGATATCGGGGTGATCCACTCGCAGGATCCCCATATTCGCACCGCGCCTCGTTCCACCCTGTTTCACCACTTCGGTGCTGGAGTCGTAGAGCGTCATGAACGAGACCGGTCCCGACGCGACGCCCATGGTGGACCGGACCGTGGAACCCGTGGAACGCAGCCGCGAAAACGAAAATCCCGTGCCACCCCCCGACTGGTGGACGAGCGCCATGGCCTTGAGCGTGTCATAGATCCCACTCTTCCCGTTCGACAGCGCGTCGTCCACTGGAAGCACGAAACACGCGGAAAGCTGCCCCAGAGGCCGGCCGGCATTCATGAGCGTGGGAGAGTTCGGCTCGAACTTTCCCGTGCTCATGAGGTCGTAGAACTGGCGTGCGACCTCTTCCACGGCCGCCTCGGATGCGCCGTAGGCCTCATCCGCACCCGCGATCACGCGTGCCACTCGCCAAAACATGGTCTCAGGCTCTTCGGTGGGTCGGCCTTCCTCGTCCTTCATCAGATACCGCTTGCCCAACACCAGCCGGGCATTCGCCGACAACTGTGCCGGGGGCAGATCGTCCGGAACGACATCGTCGAACCCCACGTTCTCGGAGTCTTTGCGGTCCTGGGAGGGCGACATCTTCTGTTTTCTCCAACGCAAGCTGTTGAAAAGTAGTGGGAACCGTGTTCAAATATCGTCGAAAACGGGCGACAGTACGCCCGAAACTTGACTTTCTATTGTGGAAAACCCTCCGATGCCACCGAATATTGAGGCACGTCCAAGGTATGGACACAATATCTTGTGGTCAAGGATATTCTTTCCCTGGGACCGCCAGGGGCCTTACCTTGTTAGGTACCCCCCAAGTGGCGAGATGAACGGCCGGTTGAGCCCTGGAGGTCCGTTACGTGAGAACGATCCGGAAAACCATCGAACTGGGCACGCCCATCCTGGGCATGGTCACCGTATTCGCGGCGGTGCTCCTCATTCCACCCCCCCACCTACAGCTCCAATTGGTGGTGGTGCTCGTCGGAGTGCTCCTGATCGAGGCGGGCGTCTGGGGACTTACGAACCCGTTCCTTCCGAACGAGCGACAGTTCCTGCCCCTCCGCGAAGAGGTGGACGACTTCATCGACCTTGTGCGGCAACTCAACGCGGCGGCCATCGAAAAGCGCTCGGGCCGGGAGGGAGCGGAAGCGGACTTCGATGAAAACCTGGCCGACCTGCACTCCTCGGTCCGCAGGATGGGGCAGTTGGCGGGGGGGGGAACGGACGAGGGACCGTCGGAACCGATCGGCTGAGGACGAACCCGCTAGAACGCCCTCCCGACTCGCACGTACCCGACCAGACCGTTCCCACGCTTGCCGTTGTCGGTGACGGGTAGGGCCACCCCGAACCGAACAGTCAAGTCCGAGGTCCAGAACGCGACGACCTTCGCGGACAACTCGGCGCCCACCGAAGCGATCGCCGAACGCCGCGGATTCTCGAACCTGGGGAGCCCCAACTGTGGCTCGAAGGGCCCCCAAGCGTTCCCCGCGTCGAAAAAAAGAGACCCCGTCGTACGATCCATGTGGAACGGGACCAATCCCAAGCCCCGGTTGATGTTGAGCAGGGGAAGGCGGTACTCGATCGATGCCGTCCACGCGTAGCGCCCGAAACGCTCTCCCTGAAGGAATCCCCTGACGGGGAAGAACAGGGGCACGCCTCCGAACAGCTCCAGCCCGGACACGCCCTCGGGCCGTCCACTCGCACCACCGATATCGAAGTGGAACGCGTCGGCACCCGGGCCTGTGGCGATCCCGCCCGCCATCCGCACCGCGATCACGTGCCGTGAGAAACCGGGGCCCGGAAGGGGAGTGAACGCCGAGAGTCGCCCGATCACGTCCTGGAAACTCCGGTCGAGCCCCTTGGCGCCACTCAACGAGTCCGGCAAGCTCAACTCCGTCCGAACCCGCCCCTGGATGATCCCGGACACACCCCGCTCAGGCGTCATCGAGTAGGCGTAGGAGCGGGCGGTGGAGAAGGCGAGCGTTGCCGAGCCTTCGGCCAGCCGCCTATCGGGCCTCGCCAGGGCGATTTCGCTTCTGTTGAGGTTCTGGTCCAGCAAGCCCAGGGTCTCCCAGATGTGGCCGCCGCTCAGCGTGAGGCTGACCGCCGAGCGAACCCGCTGCCTGCGGAAGCTCACCGAGGCTCGGACGCGCCTCTCTCGCTCCGCCAGGAAAACGGTCTGAACGACGTCCGGAGACGTCTCGACGCCGAACGGGCCATCGGCATTGTGGTTCTGGCTGTAGGAGAGCGACAGCACCGGATCCCCAAGCCCCGCGTACGAATAGGTCGCAACGGCATCAGTCCGACCGGTCGTGCGGAACCTGATGGACGCCGAGTAGGCATGCCGCCCCACCAAATCCACCCCATCCGTGCCCACCCCGTACGAAGGCTTCAGGATCTGGAATCCCCGGCGGTCCACTCCCTGCCGGTAGAGAGGCTCCCAGAAACGGGGCAGCAGAGTCTTGAGTGGCCGGTAGGGACCGATCTCGCCCTCGGCTCTACGAGCAAAGCGCCCGTCGGCCCCTTCCCCACCCTCGGCGAAGTCTTTCTTGATCGGGAACGGCTCGAAGAAGGATGATGGGCGGAACGGCAGGCGCTCAACCTCCCATCCGTCGGGGTGGTAGCCCGAGACGTAGATCCATTCTCCGTCACCGTCCACCGTCGGGAACGACACACCGGTGAGAACATTGGTGACCTGCCGCAACGGCCCCGGTTCACCCGAGGCACCGTCGACCTCTACGGCGTACAGGTTGGGGATGCCGCTTCGGTCCGAAGCCCATACGAGCCACCGGCTGTCCGGGCTCCAGGTGGGTCCCAGGTCGACCGCCCTGTCGCGCGTGATGCGCTGGGCGATCCTGCCATCGGGACGGAGCAGCACGAGATCGTAGAACGCCCCCGGACTCCACATCGAGGCGGCGATCCACCGACCATCGGGTGACCAGCGCGGGTACGCCCAATGACGGTCGGCCACGAAATCGGTGAGCGGCTCGACCGACCCGCTGGATAGCTCCACCAGCACGAGCCGGTTCGTACCTCCGCCGTCCTGCACCGCGACGACGTAACGCCCATCGGGCGAGGCGGAGGGTTGGTCGAGCCTGGCGCCGCTGGTGACCCGGCGCTCGCGGCCATCCTCATCGATGTGGACGAGATCCGAACGGATGCGGTATCGGTCCGTGAACTCGAGTTCGGCGGCGACGATGCTTCCATCCCGCAGCCACGTGAAGTTGGAGAGATCGTTGGTGCGCGTGAGCTTGCGGCTCTCGAGGCCGTCCGGCGAGGCCACGCGGAGCTGCGTATCGGACCGGCCGTCTCTGCGTACGAATGCCAGCCGTCCGCCCCCGGGCCCGAGTTGGGCATAGAACGCCTGGCGCCCCCCCGTGGTCAGGCGCTCCGGATGGGTGATCGGCGCGCGACCGGCAAGCGAGTCGGCGAGCGCCGAGTAACCGGCCTTCATCTCCTCCACCCAGCGCCTGAAGGCCTCGCTGAAGCCTACACCGAAGGAATCCTTCGCCCCCGAATCCAACCTGTAGGGGATGAGCTGGTTGGCGACCGAGTGCACGAACTCCCCCAGGCGCTCCTGCCCATACTCTTCGGACAGATGGTTGAAGAACGCCGCGCCATAGATGTAGATCCTGTCGCCCGCGGGCCAGTTCGGCGATCGGCCCGAAATCTGGTCGAGTCGGTCGAGTCGGCCTTCGAGAACGGCCGTCCTCAGCGCCATGTCGTGGGCGCTGCCTCGCACGCGGCCGGACTCCGTGAGCGCGGACTCGTAGTAGGTGGCGATCCCCTCCGTCACCCAACCGGGCACCGCGAAGGCCGGAAACGTGGGCCACGATGCGGAGACGCGCCCGAACAAGCGCCTCGCCACCGACCCCATCCATCCCGTGTGGTCCAGGTGGAAGATGTGGGTCAGCTCGTGAGTGATGACGATCTCCATCCAATCATCGAAGTAGGCGAGGTCGAACCCCTCCATCGGAGGCCGCGCAAACACAGTGATGTGGTTGTAGGGCAACGCGTTGGCAAAGCCGTTCGAGAAGTCGGCATGGTCCGTCAGCAAGACGTCCAGCCTGCCGTTCGGAGGGTCGATCAACGTCGCGCTCAGGTTCGCGTAGGCGCGTTCGGCTCGATCACCGGCCCGCCGTGCGAGATCCTCCATGCCGGCCGGGAAGGTGATACGGAAGTGCTCGGTCGGGAGGGTGCGCCAGTTCTCGTCGGGGGCTTGCCCCACTCCCGCCATCGGCACGAACGCAAGGGCCACGAGCGCCAGCGGCAGCCATCGCGTGAAACGGGCGTCGATCACCTGTTCACACCTTGTCAAAACGTTGCATGCGCATCACCCTGTGTGTGGGTCCCGCGCTCGAAGTACGCATTCCTAGACGCTCTGTCCATGACCGACCGGCAAAACCTTTGGTTCCGCCTCGGCTTCGCCATCGAATCGGCGCGGCCCTCGACGCTGCGCGCCAAGATTCGTTCCAGCGAGCGGAGCCTTCTCCGCAACCCTTTCTTCAAGGAGGAGGTGCCCAAGGAGACCATGCTGGACTCAATGTTGAACGCCGGGGCGGGAGCGGTGGCCGGCAGAGTGCTGGGAGGAGGCCGCGGGCCCGGGCCAGTGGGCCTCGCACGCGCCGCTGCCGCGGGCGCCACCGCCACCCTCACCCGCTCGCTCGTCCGCGTCGCGTTCAATCTCGGCCCGAACGAGGGAACACCGGACCTCGGGCGCGAGGTATTGGGGGGAGCCGCCCGCGGACTCCTGTATGGCGCCGTCGTCGAGCCGCGCCTGGTGGGTTCACCCCTCACCCGCGGCCTCGCCTTTGGGGCCGTCGAGTACTTGGTGGCGCCATGGGGAGGGCTCGACAAGGTGCTCGGAGCCGCAAGCCCGCGCCGCACGATGCCGATCCTCGGGGCTCTCATGGCCGTCGAGAAGGCGCCAGAGGAGTCGTTTACGGACCACCTGATCTTCGGGGTCGCGCTCGGCTTGCTCTACGGCCTCGGCAGGGTGAGAAGAGGTAGCCGCGAAGCCGAGTAGGGCGGCAAATCACGCGCAACGGCGCGCACCATGGCAGGGGGGCACGCCTGGATTGATACCTCTCCCTGATCCGATTCAGCAGCCGGAACTCCGGAGGCATCCGGACCGAGGATCCCTAGAACGTCCGTCCGGCCCCCGTCCGCGCCCCGGGCGGCGATCAGGCTGCAGAACGCTTCCGGTCTCGCGCCCACCACAGAGCCGACATAGAGCTCGCCGAGCTGATCCACGCGGTCCAGCACTACGTACTCGATACCCGCTGCGTCGGCCTCGCGGAAAAACCTCTCGGGGTCCCGACTGAGCGGATAAGTGCGGCTGGGCACGCCGCTCAGCGTGTAGAAGATCCGCGGCTTACGGGTGAACACTGCGGCGCCGTCCGGGAGGTTTTCTCCCGCCCAGCGGGCCACCAGAGTGAACTCCTGGAAGCCGATCGAATAGCAACCGAACGGCCCACTCTCCTCCACGACCTTGGCACAGGCCGACGCCTCGCGCACGAGCCCGCTCCAGGCATGTACAGCGGGTACGCCAAGCACCGCCACGGCGAGTCCCGCCACAGCCCACGGCAAGCGCCGGTGGAGACGCCGAGAGCCGTCTACCAGGGCCTCGCCCGCATAGAACAGCAGGAGCGGATAGAGCGGGAGCGCGAATCGGTCTCCCGACCAGACCGCCGGCCACACCAGGATCAGTCCGAAGTAGAGCGGCGTGAACAGCTCTGTCACGCTCCTCTCTCTCCGTAGGCGCAGGGCCCAGCCCACTACGGCCGCGCCCACCAGCATCAAGCCCAGAGCGGCAAGCACGCCACGCGGGTAGGGTGCCAGGCCCGCCGGTATATGTGTGAACACATAGCCGTTGAGGTTCTCGAGGACCCGCGAGGCCAACCCACCCACCCCCACGTTCCCGAGATCGGGGTCGTAGGGGTTGATCATCCAGAACTCCGACACATACTCGGCGCCTCCCGAATTCTGGCTGCGCAGCCACCAGAAACCGCTGGGCAGCGCGAACGCGGCGCCGAATGCCGCAAGGGATTTCCAGCGTCGCTCGAGCACCAGCCAACCCCCGACGGCCAGCACGAGTGGTAAGCCCGCGGTCCGCGTAAACGTCGCCAGGATCGCGGCCGCGGCACCCGCCCACAGCCAAGCCGGAGATGCGCGCTCCCGAGCGGCGTGGTGGAACGCCCAGAGGGTGAGCAGTGTGAGCGCGAGGAACGGCGGATCGGAGAGTATCCAACGGCTGGACCACAGCATGGCCGGGGAGAACGCCAGCAGAAGCGCCAAGACCACAGCGAAGCCGGGACCTCTCCGCTCGAGCGCCCACAGAAACGTCACGAACACCGACACCACGACGAAAAACACGGAGATGGCTTTGAACGCACCCCACCCCTCGGCGCCGACAACCATGGCACCGGCCAGGATGGCGGGGTAGACGGGGGGGTACTTGGTGTGGGGCCGGGCTTCGGGGTCCCATTGTTCGACATATGTGCCGGCGGTCACGAGCGAGTGGGCGAGCGAAAGGTATCCCGCGTTGTCCCCGCCGTTGTGCGGCGCGGGGTTCAGGGCCATGACCGTAGCGGCGATCTGGATACCGAGCACGAGGACGGCGGCCGCGATGCCGAGCCTCCTCTGGCGCCGCTTCTCCTCGGCGGCCTCGTAGGCCACTTCGGCGGGCGAACGCGAATCCGTGGACCTTGCCGGCCTCCTCTTCCTCCTTTTTCCCATTAGTCTCCTGCGGGCGTGTGAGAACCCAGGATCCGGCCGCCCGATGCGCCGGTCACCGACGGCACGTTGGCCGGGATCCCACGCGCGTGCGCCCAGGCCAGAACGGCGAACGCGACAGCCTCTCGGGCGTCGGGATCGACGCCCAACGCCTCGCCCGGGCTCAGCTCGAGCGGGGTCAACTCTTCGGCCACCGCGGCCACCAGAGTCGGGTTTCGCGCGCCGCCTCCGAGCAGGTAGACCTCGTCCACCCCTTCCGGCAAGACCCAGGCCCGGTAGGCGTCCCCTATGCTCCTGGCCGTCAATGCGGTGAGGGTCGCCAACAGGTCCGGCCAGCCATCGTCCGGCCGCCCCGGTTCGAGCTTCTGGGCGAGCGATTTCACCAACGGCACGCCGAACGCCTCCCGCCCAGTGGACTTGGGCGGCGGCCGGTGGAAGTACTCGTGCTCCATCAGGCGGACCAGCAGACCGTCGTCCACGGTGCCGGAGGCCGCCAGCCGACCATCCTCGTCGTAACGCTGCCGGCCTCCCGTCGCCAGTTCGGCCGCCGCATCCATCAGGGCCACGCCGGGTCCCGTGTCGAAGGCCAAAGGTGGCCGGCCGGACGATTGCGCGGCGAGCCACGTCACGTTCGCCATCCCCCCGAGATTCTGAAGGGCCCGTCGGCGCTCAGCGTGGGAGAACAACAGTTGGTCCGTCCACGGCACGAGAGGGGCACCCTGCCCGCCGGCAGCCACGTCCCTCGCGCGGAAATCGCTCACCACCGCGATCCCCGTACGCTCGGCGAGGGTCGCCGGATCACCGAGTTGCAGGGTCGCACCGCGCCGACCGTCGCTCGGCGGATCGTGCCAGACCGTCTGCCCGTGGGAGCCGATGAGGTCGACATCCCTCGGCGCCATGCCGATGGATTCGCAGGTTCCGAGGACGGCGGAAGCGAACCACTCACCCAGCTGCGAGTGGAGCGTGCACATGCCTGCGGG
>BTRA01000098.1:0-10790 GCA_036986155.1 Gemmatimonadota bacterium
GTCTCCTGCCGGGCGTGGGATGCGTCGCCGTCGAGCGCGCACTCGGGCATTTCGGCACCGCTCGGCGTGCCATGCACGCCGGAGTGGCCGCCCTCTCTCCCGTTGTCGGACTTACTCCGCAACGCCTGAGGGAGGGAGGATACCCCAACGGTGTCAGGCGCAAGGCGATGGCGGTGCTCCGGACCTGTACCGACCGGGCCATCGACGTCCTCACGGTGGAGATGGCATCGTATCCCGATCGCCTACGCCACCTCCACGATCCGCCGCCATTCCTGTTCCTTCGCGGCGATGCCTCTCTGCTGGAGCGCCGCTCCGTCGCGATCGTGGGTTCGCGTCGGTCGACTGCCTACGGAAGGCGCTCGGCAGAAGAACTGGCCGGTGCACTGGCCCGAGCCGGCGTCGTAGTCGTGAGCGGCATGGCGCTCGGCATCGATGGCGCCGCCCACCGGGGGTGCCTTGCGATGGGAGGGGCGACAGTGGCGGTCCTGGGCTCCGGCCCGGATGTGCTGAGTCCATCGAGCCATGCGGGGCTCGGGCGGGAAATCCTGCGTACGGGCCTGGTGGTGAGCGAGTTTCTTCCGGGTGATCCGCCGCGAGCCCATCATTTTCCGCGGCGTAACCGCGTCCTGGCGGCGCTGGCAGATGCGGTGGTGGTCGTGGAGGCCGCCGCGCGAAGCGGCGCCCTCATCACGGTCGGCCACGCCCTCGACCTGGGGCGCGAGGTCTTTGCGGTGCCGGGCCTGATGGGCTCGCCGTCCTGTCGGGGATCCAACGCTCTCATTCGGGATGGAGCCGGCATGATTACGTCGGTAGAGGAGTTCGTAGCGGCTGTCACCGGCGGCGAGAGCGCCGAGTCCACGGGAGCGCAGGGCGAGCCCGCGAACGTGGGCTGCGAGGCGCTGGAGCTGTGGCGGGCGCTCGGAGATGGGGCTGTGGAGATCGACCGACTGGCGCGCCTGGTCCGGCTCACGCCGGCCCAGGCGCTCGCCGGCTTGGCGGAGCTCGAGGTCGTGGGATGGGCCGTCCGGGATGGCGGGATGCGCTTCCGCCGTTCCGCATGAGTGTGCCCCACCTGCTGGACCCATTCGCCCTCGACGCCCAGCCGCCCCCGGCATCGCCCATCCGATCGGTCTACGTGCACGCTCCCTTCTGCGCGAGACGCTGCGACTATTGTGATTATGCGGTTACGGTTGCCCGAAGGGGTGATGTCGTCGCGTGGCTCGCCGCTCTCGCGGGTGAGGTGGCTGCTCTGGCGGACGAGGGCGTCTTTGTGCTGGATTGCGTCCTCGATTCGCTCTATGTGGGTGGTGGCACGCCGTCGTTGCTCGGGCCGGAAGCCATGGCGGGGTTGGGCGCACTCCTGGGTTCCGACCGCCTCGAGCAGGCGGATCTGGAGTGGACGGCCGAAGCCAACCCGGAGAGCTTCACTCCGGAGGTTGCCCAGGCTTGGCGGGAGGCGGGAGTGAACCGGATCTCGCTGGGCCTCCAGAGCTTCCACGAACCAGCGCTCGCCTGGATGGGCCGGCTGCACCGGCCGACCGCGGGAGTGGCCGCGGTGGAGATCGTGCGCCGTGCCGGGTTCGAGAACTACAGCGTCGATCTGATGTTCGGTCTGCCCGAACGGCTCGAGCGTCCGTGGCGTGACGACCTCGACGCGGTGCTCCGAATGGAGCCCCCCCACATCAGCCTCTACGGGCTTTCGGTCGAGGCGACGACTCCGCTCGGTCGATCGGTGGCCGAGGGCAAGGAAACGCCCGCCTCGGAATCGTGCTGCGCCGAGGAATACCTGGAGGCGGCGGAGCGGCTTGCCGATGCGGGATACGAGCACTACGAGGTCTCGAACTTCGCACGCCCGGGCTTTCAGGCGCTTCACAACAGTGTCTACTGGATGGGGTTGCCCTATCTGGGGTTGGGCAACGGATCTCACAGCTACCTCCACCCGCTCCGCCGCTGGAATGTGCGGGACTGGGCCGAATATGTCCGCCTGACGCGGGATGGACGGCTCCCCATGGACGACGAGGAGGTTTTGGAGCCCGCGAGCGTCAGGCTGGAGCGCGTGTGGCTGGCGCTCCGGACACGGCGCGGGTTCAGCCACGAGTCCCTGCCGATCGAGGCTCGGGACCTCGTGCGACGATGGGTCGCCGCGGACCTCGCGAAGTGCGATTCGGGTATCTGTCGGCTTACTCCGCTGGGCTGGTTGTCGATGGATCGCCTCACCGTGGACCTCGACGGTCTCCTGTAAGGATATGGACGCGAGAGCGCCCCTTTCCGGCAGGGGCCTTTTTTTGGGATTGCGGAGTGGATAGAGTTCGAGGGACCTGAAACGGACTCCATTGGGGAGCGATACGGGAACGAAATGTCTGAAGTGAGCCTCAGCCGCCGCACGGGGGGAGACCTCACGGATCGAGAGCAGCGCGTGCTCGAGGCCGTGGTGCGTAGCTATGTCGATTCGGCCGAGCCCGCGGGGAGTCGCACGATCGCTCGCCGGTTCAAGCTGGGCGTGTCGCCGGCCACCGTGCGCAACACGATGGGTGACCTCGAGGAGAAGGGGTATCTGTTCCACCCCCACACGTCCGCCGGGCGGATTCCTACCGACCATGCATACAGGTTCTTCGTGGACCGGATCATCCAGCCCGCTGACCTCACCGAACTGGAGCACGAGCGCCTCGCGCAGGAACTCGACCAGGTCGGCTCCTCGGTGGTGGAGAGGCTGGTACGGCAGGCGATCCGCGCGCTCGGCCTCCTTACTCAAGAGCTCGGCATCGCCATCGCGCCGCGACTCGACGACTCCGTGCTGGAACGGCTCGAGCTGATCCAGGTCTCGAGCGATAAGGTGCTGCTGGTAGCCACGATCCGGTCGGGCCTGGTGAAAACGGTCTACGTGGATCTCCCGGGCGAGGTGCCTCGGGATGCACTCGTGGCGGTCACCTTGATCCTCAACGAAAAGCTCGCAGGCTTGACGCTTTCCCAGATCCGCGAGTCGCTACCCGAGCGTCTGCGCGACGTTAGGCCCGACGACAGCACCGCGACGGAAGAACTGCTCAACATCTTCATGCAATCCGGGGCGGAGTTGTTCGATTGGTCCGGGAGCGTGCAGAGCCGGGTCCACCTGGGCGAGGCCAGCGTGCTCGCCGCGCAGCCCGAATTCACTTCGCAGGCCGGCCTCAGGGGGCTCATGAGGCTGACGGAGCAGCGGGACCTGCTCGCCGAGGCGTTGAAGGGACGGATGCATCCGGGGGGTTTGCAGATCACCATCGGCGGAGAGCATGAGTCGGAACAACTGTCCGACTTCACAATGGTGACGGCAGAGTACCGGGTTGGTGGTCTCAAGGGCGTGATCGGAGTTATCGGACCAACGCGGATGCCCTATGAAAAGGTGATCGCGATCGTCGATTCCACGTCCACCATGGTGAACCGGATTCTGGGGCGGTAGTCGAGAGAGCATGGCGAAATACTACGAATTGTTGGGTGTCACACAGAACGCCGGCCCAGAGGAAATAAAGAAGGCGTATCGCAAGCGGGCCATCATGTACCACCCGGACAAGAACGAGGGGTCGAAAGAGGCTGAGGAGAGATTCAAAGAGGTCACCGAGGCCTACGAGGTACTCAAGGATCCTGAAAAACGCTCGGTCTACGACCGGTACGGTGAACAGGGTCTGAAGCGGGGCGCCGGGGCGGGTGCGGGCTTCGGCGGATTCGATTTCGCGGACGCCATCGAGGTCTTCATGCGGGATTTCGGCGGATTCGGAGGCATCGAGGATCTGTTCGGTGGGCAGCGGGGCCGGTCGGGTCGCCCGCAAAACCTCAAGGGCGAGACGCTGAAGGTCCGTCTCCCTCTCACGCTTCAGGAGGTGGCCTCCGGTGTCACCAAGCGACTACGGGTGGCGGCGCTCGATGTGTGCGGGAAGTGCGGGGGGACTGGGGCAGCGCCCGGTTCGGTGCCGGCGGGTTGTCCGACGTGCGGCGGCTCCGGAGAGGAGCGACACGTTCAACGCTCGGTATTCGGGCAGTTCGTGAGCGTGACACCCTGCCGTACGTGTCATGGCGAGGGCCGGGTGATCGAGACGCCGTGTCCCACGTGTCATTCCGAGGGCCGCGTGCGCAGCGACCAGGAGGTCGAGGTCGAGGTTCCCCCGGGTGTCACGTCCGAGAACTACATCACCTTGAAGGGTCGGGGGAACGCCGGCCCACGGGGCGGCCAGCGAGGTGATATCATCGTCCTGTTGGAGGTGGAGGAAGATCCACGGTTCACGAGGGAGGGGCCGAATCTCCGCTATGAGCTCCCGATCACCTTCACGCAGGCAGCACTGGGCGCCGAAGTAGAGGTTCCCGTGGTGGGTGGTACGGTGGTCATGACGATCCCCGCGGGCATCCAGAGCGGTGACGTGCTCCGCTTGAAGGGGAAAGGTCTCCCGGAACTGAATGCCCGGCACGTCGGTGACCAGCTCGTCGAGGTGCTTGTCTGGACGCCGGAGGACCTGACCGCCGAGCAGGAGCGGTTGCTGAAGGCGTTTCGCGATGTCGAGGACGCCGCGCCGGAACGCATCGACCGGGAAGACGACAGAAGTCTCTGGTCGCGAGTCAAGGAGGCTTTTACCTAGTGGCCTCCAGCCCGGACAACTGGTTCGTCCTAACGGTCCGGGTTCCCGAGGCTCCACACGCTCCGCTGGTTGCCCAGGGACTCATCGACCTCGGCGGCAAGTCCGTGCAGGAGGCCGAGGGGGCGTACTGCTCGTTCTTCCCCCCGCCGGAGGATCCCGAGGCTTTTGCGGCGGAGTGCCTCGCCGCTCTCCAGGACTTTGCGGGGCTGAGCGCCCTGGAGATGACCTGGCGATGGCAGCCCGACGAGGATTGGGAGGTCCTGTGGAAGCGCGGCTTGGGGCCACGCCGAATCACCGAGCGGCTCCTCGTTACGCCCAGTTGGTGCGCTCCGGAAGCCGGGCGGGAGGACCTGATGATCGTGATAGACCCGGGCACCGGCTTCGGAACTGCCGAACACGGAACCACCCGCGGGTGCTTGCGCTTGCTCGATGGTGCGGTCCGTCGGGGGGCACGTGTCCTGGATGCGGGCTGCGGGTCGGGGATCCTCTCCATCGCCGCGGCGATGCTCGGTGCCGGTGAGGTTCTCGCGATCGACGACGACCCTCAGGCATGCGCCCCGGCCCAGGAAAACGTCGAGCGGAACGGTGTGGCCGACACTGTCGAGGTTCGACCGGGCAGTGTGACCGGAGATCTCCTGGGTGTGCTCGGACCGTTCGATGGCATCGTAGCCAATATCCGAACGGGGGTTCTGCTGCCCCTCCTCGAGCCCCTGGGCTCGAGCTTGACCGAGGGAGGTTGGCTCATCTTGAGCGGCATTCTCGAAGAGGAGTTCCCTGATTTCGTGGACGCAGCCGAGCGCACCGGCCTCGACTGCTCGGCCGTGGATGCAGACGGCGAGTGGCGAAGCGGGTTATTCAACCGCAACTAAGCGGACACTCGCCAAATGACGGGCTGTCGCTGGAGTGCCGGCGCGACATCCACCACCTCGAGCGACATCCGGAGCCAGCGGGCCAGAGCGGTCACGGAGTGCTCGTCCACACGCCGTCCCGCCGCCAGCATACTCTCCTGGAGCATGCGCGCCGGAGGATCCAGCTCCGAGTCCGCGGGAGGCTCCAGCAATAGCACCCACGGCTCGTCCTTTACGCCTCCGAGTGGACGAGACCTGAGCGTGGATCCTTCAAGGCCCGCGCGCCGTGAAACCCGCCACGGCCCCCGCCAGGGATCGAGAAGCCGGAAAAGGTCGGGCCGAGCCCGCACCGCCTGAACGACGAAATCACGCCCGACGCCGGCGCCACCGGCCTCTCGCTCGATAAGGAGGCTCAGGTGCGATATCGGCAGCGTACGCGCCGGGGTGCGGGCCAGTATGTGAACGGCCAGATCCGCGGTGGATTGCATGGAAGTCTCCTACGGCTAGGGACACGGACTTCGAGGATAGGGCGCCGGCCAGGGCATCTGAATAGCCCATCAGGCCACATTGGACGAGTCGCGTTGACCGCCATTTTTCCTTCGGGTAGCTTCCCCCATGTCAGATGACCTGAAGGAACGCCTCCGCTCGGATCTCGTCGACGCCCGCAAGGGCCGTGACAAGCTCCGCACCGTGCTGCTTTCCACGGTGCTCTCGGATGTGCGCAACCGAGAAATCGATACGGGGTCCGATCTAGACTCGGCGGGCGTGCAGGAGGTGGTGTCTCGCGCGATCAAGCAACGCCGGGATGCGCAGGAGCAGATGGAGGCCGGCGGCCGGAGCGACCTGGCGGAAAAGGAAGCCGCGGAGGCGGAGCTTCTACAGATGTATCTACCGCCGCCCATGACCGAGGAGGCTGTCCGCACTCTGGTACGGCAGGCCGTTCAGGATGGGGCCGATGCGATGGGCCCGCTCATGGGCCGCATCATGCCCCAAATCCGTGGTCGGTTCGATGGCAAGGAAGCCAATCGCATCGTGCGGGAGGAGTTGGGGGGGTGAGCAGGCGTTGAGCGATCATGCCCTCTCGGTCCTGGAGTTCCACCGGGCCCTCGAGGGTGTGGCCGGGCGCGCCACGAGCCCGGAGGGCCGCCGGGCCGTGCTCGCGCTTCGACCCGGATATGAGCCGGAGGCTGTGCGCGCGGAACTCACCCGTGTGTCCGAGATGGGCGTGCTCTTGGATCGTCTTGCCCCCTGGGCGGCCCCTGCGATCTCCGAATGTACGCCCGTTCTGGATCGGCTCTCGGTCGACGGAGCCGTACTCGAGGCGTCGGAGGTCCACACGCTCGGCGTACTTCTCGCTTCGGGGGAGCAAGTGCGAGACGCCGTTGCCGCCAAGGGAGAGGGACTCTCCGCGCTCGCTCCACTGAAGAGCCGGCTGTACACGAACGAGGCGCTCGTGTCCCGGATCCAGCGCTCCGTGGATGCCACGGGCGAGGTTCTGGACACTGCCAGCGGCGATCTGCGAACGATCCGCGAAGGCATCCGACGAGGCCACCTGAAGATCGTGAAGCGGCTCGAGGCGTTCATCGCCGACCTACCGGAACGGCATGTGGTATCCGACGGTTCCGTATCGATCCGCGACGGACGCTACGTGATCCCAGTGCGGAGGGAGGGGAAGGGCGAGGTCGGCGGCATCATCCACGACGAGTCGGCCACGGGCGCCACCATCTTCGTCGAGCCACCCGTCGCGATGGCGCTCACCAACGAGCTCAAGCAACTGGAGCGACGACAGGCGCGAGAGGTCCTGCGCATTCTGAGAGAGATCACGGGTGACCTTCACCATGTGCGAGAGGAACTGACCGACTCCCATGCGGCCCTGGTGGACTTCGACTCACTCTATGCACGGGCCCGCACTGCGGCTGACTGGCGCGGGGAGCCGCCGGAACTGACCGAGACCGGAACGGCCTTTTCCATAATTCACGGGCGGCACCCGCTCCTGGTCGCGAGCGGTGAAGAGGTGGTGCCCTTCGACTTGGCGCTGGAGGCTCACGAGTCCGCGGTGGTGGTGTCCGGGCCGAACACGGGCGGTAAGAGCGTGTTCCTCAAGGCCGTCGGCCTCATTTCGGCGCTCACTCAAAGTGGCGTGGTGCCTCCGGTGGGAAAGGGCACCCGGCTCCCGCTATTCAGCGGATTCTTCGCGGACATCGGGGATGAGCAATCGATCGCTCACAACCTGTCCACGTTCTCGGCCCACCTCACCAACCTCAAGGAGATCGTGGAAAACGCCGACTCCGGCTCGCTGGTATTGATCGATGAGATGGGTACGGGCACCGATCCGACGGAGGGGGCGGCTCTGGCTCGGGCGATTCTCGAGGAGCTCGTCTCTCGCGGTGCCACCACGCTCGTCACGTCGCATTTGGGGGCTCTCAAGCAACTCGACCGAGAGGGCAGCGGCATCGTCAACGCTTCGCTGCAGTTCGACCCCGATCGCATGGAGCCCACATACCAACTCGTCAAAGGCCGCCCTGGTAGGAGCTATGGGCTCGCCATCGCCCGGCGGCTCGGGTTTCGCTCGTCGGTGTTGGATCGAGCGGACGCGCACCTTCCGGTCGACGAGGCGAACGTGGAGGACCTTCTCGAACGCCTGGAGCGCCAAGACCGTGAGGCCCGGGAGTTGGTGGACAGCCTGACCCGGGAGCGCGAAGAGGCCGCCCGGCTGCGCACCGAGCTCGCCGCGAGAGAGGCGGAGCTCCAGCGGGAGGAAAGAAGCTCAGAGCGCCGGGCGCGGGATGATGCCCGGCGTATCCTGTTGGAGGCGAGAGCGGACGTCGAAGAGGCGATCGAAGCGGTGCGCCAGGCGACCGACTCGGCCCAACTCGACGAGGCCAGCCGCGAGGCGAGGCGGAGGGTGGAAGAGGCCGCCCGGCGCCAAAAGGAACTCCAGCCTCGGGAGCCCGTGCGCGCCGGTCCGGGAGGCCTGGCGCTCGGGGACCATGTCAAAGTGCTCGGGAGCGGCGCCACGGGAACCGTAGTGGAGCTCTCCAGAGACCGGGCGTTGGTGGAGGTCTCGGGTTTGCGGCTGCACGTTGCGGTGTCGGAGCTGGAGACCACCGAGTCGGATACCGGGGGTAGCGAGGACTTCGCTCACGTACGATCGGCTCGGCGGGCGCACGACATGGAGCCATGCACCGAAGTGGACCTGCGAGGCCTGCGGGTCGACGAGGTCGAGATCCGGCTCGGTCCTGCGCTCGACGGGGCGATCGTAGGCGATCTTGCGGAGCTTCGTATCATCCACGGAAAGGGTACCGGGGCTGTGCGGGCCAAGGTCACGGAGCTACTTGGACAGGATGGACGTGTGCTCGATTTTCGCCTCGGGGGCCACGGTGAAGGTGGAGCCGGCGTCACGGTGGCGAGGCTGAGGTGATGGACCCGGATGGGCGCCGATGATTCCCGACGCCCAGGTCGATGAGGTACGCGCACGCGCCGATATCGTCGAGATCGTGGGCGAGGTTGTCCAACTCAAGCGCTCAGGCAAGGACTTCAAGGCGAACTGTCCGTTCCACGAGGAGCGCACACCGAGCTTCTTCGTGGTACCCGCCAAGGGGTTCTACAACTGCTTTGGCTGCGGTGAGTCGGGAGACGTCTTCTCGTTCGTGATGAAGCGCCAGGGGTTGGACTTCGTGGAGGCTGTGAAGTACGTGGCCGCTCGCTCGGGCGTCGAGATCCGCGAGGTGTCGCGGGGACGTGAAGTAGAGGATCCCTACCGACACCTCTACGAGGCCAACGCGTTCGCCCGCTCGTTCTTCCAGGACCAACTCTGGGACGAGGCGGTCGGGCGTGAAGCCAGGGACTACATGAACGCCCGCGGCATCGGCAAAGAGACGTCCGAGAGCTGCGGGCTGGGCTTCGCGCCGGATGGGTGGCGGGGCCTGAGAGATGCCGCGGCCCACCACGGTATCACCGACGAGGTCCTCCTGGAGGTTGGCCTGTTGACCCAGAGTGAGCGGGCCACGGAGCCGTATGATCGCTTCCGCAACCGGATCGTGTTCCCCATCGAGAGCTTGGGGGGCAAGGTGCTGGGGTTCGGAGGACGGGTGTTGGGAGTGGGTGTGGAGGGGTCGCCCAAGTACGTCAACTCACCCGAGTCGCCCATCTACCACAAGGGGCAGGTGCTGTACGGCCTCCACAACGCGAAGAACCACATTCGGCGGGAGGCGGCGGCTCTGGTGGTGGAGGGCTACATGGATGCCGTGTCCATGGCCGCCGTCGGAATCCAGAACGTGGTAGCACCGCTCGGCACCGCACTGACCCGGGAGCAGGCCGCGCTTCTGAAGCGTTACGCCAAGCGTGTACTCCTACTTTTCGATAGCGACGCGGCCGGCATCAAGGCGACGTTCCGTGCGGGGGACGTGCTCCTCGAGGCTGGACTCCATCCCTCGGTGGTCACGTTTCCCGACGGGGAAGACCCGGACACGATCGTGCAGAAGGAGGGAGCGGCGGGACTTCGCCACTATCTCGAGCAGGCCGTGGATGTGCTTGATCGCAAGCTCCACATCCTCGAAGAGAGGGACTATTTCTCGAGCATCGAACGCACTCGTTCCGCCGTCGATCGCCTGCTGCCGACCATTCGGGCCACGCGCGACCCGGCGCTCCGGGATATCTACGTGTCGAAGGTGGCGGAGAAGACAGGAGTACGCCGCGAGACCCTCGAGGAGGAACTCCGGCGGCAACTGCACGCCGAGCCTTCGCGAGTCCAGCGCCGAGATGGCCGCCACCCTACAACCTCCGCCCCGGCCGTCCCGCGAATGGGAGCCCAGCGGAAGCTACTCCTCCTGATGGTCCAGGATCGTGATTGGGTTGTGCGCGCCGCGGAGCGAGTCGGGCCGGGGGACTTTTTCGATACGGTGTTTCGGGACATCTTTGAGGCCTTGGTGGAGGACCCTGAGCTTACGCACGCGCCGGAGGGTATGGCGCCGGAAAGTGCTCGGATCTTGGAGTCGCTGCTTGCGGATCCAGAGGAACTCTCCCAGGCGCATCGGGTCTTCGATGAGTCGTTGAGCAGGATGCGCATCGTTTTGGTGGATCGTCGACTCGAGGAGTTGGACGCGAAGATCCGACTCGCCGGGTCCGACGAAGAGAAGCTTTCGCTTCTGAGGGAGAAGGCCGACCTGGGCAAGGAACGCCGGGATCTCGGCCTGGATTGGTCTGCGACTGCGAAGAACACCCTTGGTGGTCAACGTTCGAAACGGGAACAGGATATCAGATGACGACACAACTTACGTCGCTGAAGGAACTACAGAAGCTCGATGTGGACATCGCCGCCGCCCGGATCCTCGTGGCGACC
>BTRA01000099.1:0-10773 GCA_036986155.1 Gemmatimonadota bacterium
GTCGTTCGGAGGCTCGCCCGCTCACCCCTGTTCACGATCGTGTCGATCGTGACGCTCGCGCTGGGGATCGGAGCCAGCGCGGCCATCTTCAGCGTGGTGAACGGCGTGCTCCTGAAGCCGCTTCCCTTCGAGGATCCCGAGGAGTTGGTGGGCCTCTGGCATACGGCGCCGGGCCTTGGGTTCGACATCGTCAACCAGTCCCCCGCGACCTACTTCACCTACCGCGATGACAACCAGAGCTTCGAGGACGTGGGAATGTGGGACGACACCCAGGTCTCCATCACCGGCCTCGAGGAGCCCGAGCAGGTAGACGCCCTGATCGTCACCGACGGGACGCTGCCGCTCCTCGGGATCCAGCCGATTCTGGGACGCGTGTTCACCGCCGAGGAAGACGCTCCCGACGGTCCTCGCACGGTGATCCTCGCACATGAGTACTGGCAGACCCGCTTCGGTGGAGACCCGGAAGTACTAGGCGAGACACTGACGATCAACGGACGCACCAACGAGATCATCGGCGTCATGCCTCCGGACACGCGCTTCCTGCGGTCCGATCCGGACGTCTATCTGACCTTCCAGTTCGACCGGACCACAACCACGATGGGCAACTTCAGCTACCAGGCGCTCGGTCGCCTGCGGCCCGGCGTCTCGCTGGAGCAAGCGAACGCCGACATCGACCGCATGATACCGCTGGCCGTGGAGGGGTTTCCGGGCGGGATCACGATGGGAATGCTGACCGAGGCTCGCTTCGCGGCGGTCGTCAGGCCGTTGAAGGAGGACGCAGTCGGGGACGTGGGCCCCATGCTCTGGGTGCTTCTGGGTACCGTTGGGATCGTGCTGCTCATCGCATGCGCAAACGTGGCGAACCTATTCCTGGTCAGGGCCGAGGGCCGCCAGCAGGAAGTTGCTGTCCGAACGGCCATGGGGGCCGGCCGCGGCCAGGTCGCACGCCAGTTCCTGGCCGAGAGCGTGACGCTCGGACTGCTCGGGGGGGCGGCGGGCACCGCCCTGGCGTTCGGAGCCGTTCGGCTGCTCGTCAGCATGGGCCCGGCAAGCCTTCCCCGGCTGAACGAGATCGCGCTCGACCCCGTGGTGCTGCTCTTCACGCTGGGCATCTCACTGCTCGCCGGACTCATGTTCGGGCTCATCCCGGTAGTCCGTTACGGGCGCACCAACCTGGTGGCCTCGCTGAAGGAGGGTGGGCGCGGGGGGAGCGCAGGCCGCGGCCGCCACCGAGCCCGCAACGCGCTCGTGGTCGCTCAGGTCGCGCTCGCGCTGGTGTTGCTGGTGGGCTCGGGCCTGATGATTCGGAGCTTCCAGGCCTTGCGCGAAGTGCAGCCCGGCTTCCAACGGCCGGAAGAGGTCATCACGCTCAGGCTCACGATCCCCATGGCGGAGGTCGAGGAGCCGGCCGACGTGGCGGCCACGCATGAACAGATCGTGCGCAGCATCGCGCAGGTTCCAGGCGTGGCTTCGGTGGGGATGTCATCCTCTTTGACCATGGACGGCTGGGACAGCAACGACGCGGTCTATGTCGAGGAGTTTCCCGTCCAGGGCGAGGGCTTGCCACCGATTCGGCGCTTCAAGTTCGTGTCGCCTGGATATCACGAAACCATGGAAAACCCGGTACTCGCCGGCCGGACGATCTCGTGGGCGGACGTCCACGACCGCAACCCGGTGGCGGTGATCACCTCGGACCTGGCCATGGAGTATTGGGACGGCCCTGCGGCCGCGCTGGGCAAGCGGATCAGTCAGGCGCCCGATGGACCCTGGCGCGAAATCATCGGCGTGGTGGGCGAAGAGCGCGACGACGGCGTCAGCGAGGAGGCAGTCGAGACCGTCTACTGGCCAATGGTCATGGACGACTTTTGGGGCAACGAGGTCTTCGCTCAGCGCTCCATGGGTTACGCCATACGAGTTCAGGCAGGCCTCCCCTCGAAGCTGCTGCCCGCGCTGCGCCGAACGATCTGGTCGATCAACCCGAATCTCCCTCTCGCGCGGGTGGCCACGCTCGAGGAACTCTTCGAGCGCTCGATGGCGCGGACCTCGTTCGCCCTGGTGATGCTGGGCATCGCCGCGAGCGTCGCGTTGTTGCTGGGAGCGATCGGAATCTACGGCGTGATCTCGTACGTCGTCTCCCAGCAGACCCGTGATCTGGGAGTCCGCGTCGCCCTGGGCGCCGACCGAGGTGCGGTCAGCCGCCTGGTGCTCCGGCAGGGCATGCTCCTCGCGGGGGGCGGGGTGGTCGTCGGATTGGTCGCTGCGCTCGGCCTGACTCGCCTCATGTCGGCCCTGCTCTACGGCGTGGATCCCGTCGATCCGCTTACGTATGCGGCGGTGTCCGTCGCTCTGACGTTGATCGCCCTGCTCGCGAGCTACCTGCCGGCGCGCCGGGCCGCGAGGGTAGATCCGGTGGAAGCACTGCGCTGGGATTGAGAAAAGCCCAATAAAAGCTCTACGATCGTGACGGGCGGGCGGGCTAGTCCAGCGGCCCGAAACTAAGGGGTCAGAGCCACGCCCGGAGCCATGTGCTCCTTCAGGTAGCGCGTAAGCAGACTGAAGAGGTGCAGCGTCGTGCCCCGGCCCTCGAAGATGCCATGCGATCGGTTGGGATACGCCATCATGGTGAAGACCTTGTTCCTCTCGATCATCGCGTTGATGAGGGCCTCGGAGCCCTGGTAGTGGACATTGTCGTCACCGGTGCCGTGGATCAGCAGAAGGTTCCCGCGGAGCCCATCCACATACGTGATCGGCGACCCGCTCCGATACCCGGAGGCATACTCCTCCAGAGTGCCCGAGTAACGCTCCTGGTAGATGGCGTCGTAGTAGAGCTGGTCGGGCACAGGAGCGACCGCCATCCCGGTTCCATACAGTTCGGGATAGCGGAACAGCATGTTCAGTGTCATGGAGCCACCACCACTCCAACCCCAGATCCCAATGCGGTCGGCGTCCACGAACGGCCACTCACGAATCGCTCGGTTGGCGGCGGCTTGATCTTGGGACGCCAGCGTGCCGATGTCGCCGTATACGATCTTCCGCCACTCACGCCCCCGGGGAGCGGGGGTGCCGCGATTGTCCACGCTGGCCACCAGATAGCCCTGCTGGGCGAGCATGAGGTGCCACAGGTACCGGCTGCCACCCCAACGGTCCACCACCGTCTGCCCCGCAGGCTCCCCGTAGACGTAGAAAAGCAAGGGGTATTTCCGTGATGGGTTGAATCCCGGCGGCTTCATCAACCAGCCGTCGAGCTGCACACCGTCGCCCGAGTCCACCCGATAGAACTCGACTCCCCCGCGCGCAAGCCCGTCCACCGCAGCCTTGAGGCGACTGTTGGCGACAAGCGTGCGTACGACCCGGTGGTCGGGAAGGCTGACCAGGCGCACCGTGCTGGGCACTTCGAACGACGAGTGCGTCTGAAACGCCCAGCGCCCATCGTTCGAGAGTTGGTACCTGTTGGTGCCCGCATCCGACTCCGGCGTGAGTCGCTCGGGCTCACCGCTTCCGTCCAGCCGGGAACGGTAGAGATAGCGCTGCGTGGGGTTGTCCGGGGATGCCATGAAGTAGAGCCACCCGCCGTCTTGGTCGATCAACTCGACGCTGATCACATCCAAGGGCCAGGGGGTGATGGAGGATTCCCCACCGGACCGGCTCACCGAGTAGACGTGTCTCCAGCCATTCTTCTCGCTTACCCAAGTGAAGCGTGCTCCACCGTCGATCCATCGCAGGTCATCCACCACGTCGACCCAGGCCTCGTCACGGTCCGTGAGCACGGTAAGCACTGCACCGGTCGTCGCGTCAGCGAGCATTACGTCGTTCGTGTTCTGCGCACGGTTCAGGTGTTGCAGGACGATCTCGTCGGAGTTGGCCGCCCAGTCCATGCGGGCGATGTAGTTGTTGCGGGGATCGCCCGGAACGTCCATCCACCGCACGGGGCCGCCCGCCGCCGAGATGACACCCACCCGTGCGGACGACAACACTTGGCCGACCTTAGGATACGGGATGGATGTGAGCTGCGGGTACAGCGAGTCCGTATTGTTGAGGAGCAGGAAGTTGCGCACACCCTCCGAGTTCAGTTGCCAGAACGCAATGCGCTCCCCGTCCGGGCTCCAACGGAAGCCGTCCTGGATACCGAATTCCTCCTCGTATGCCCAGTCGAACGTCCCATTGATCATCGTGGCCGAGCCGTTGTCGGTAAGGCGCGTGATCGAGCCGTCCGAGAGGCGCTCCACATACAGGTCGTTCTGGTTTACATAACCCACACGGTCGCCCTGGGGTGAAAACTTCGCGAACATGAGGGTGGCTTCTTCAGCATTACCACCGAGCTGCCGGAGGCCGCCGTCCTCGAGATCGAACACCCAGTAGTCGCCGCGCGTATTGTCACGCCACACGCGTCGGGTGTTGGTGAAGAGCAGCAACTTCGATCCGTCCGCCGACCAGTCGTAGCCCTCTACAACCAGCGGGGAAGCGGCGCCGGTTGGCCGGAGGCTCTCCGCGGCGACGAGCACCTCGCTCGCGCCCGTCTCGGGATCGTAGCGCACGATGTCGAAAGCACGCGCGCCCGAACGCGCGAAGTCCAATGTCGTATAGCCCGAGCCGTCCTCCAGCCAGCGGGCCGGTCCGAACCGCTCTGACGCGAACTCGCGTGAGGCAAAGATCCGCTCGAGGGTGAGCAGGGACGGGTCGGGCGCCTGCGCGCCGACCGCGACCGCACTGAACTGGGTCAAGACTACCGCACGCCACAGTATCCCCAGCTTTTTCACCCGCATGTCAGTGTTCCCCTTGGAGTCGGTTCGTGGCGGTGCGCGACCGGACCCGCAGGCTCAAGAGCACCACGTACACCGTCGCTGCCACCAGCGGCCACAATGTGTCCGCCTTTACCTGCCAGTAGAAATGCAATAGGCCCAGTACCACCGCAACGTAGACGAGTTTGTGGAGGGTCTGCCACCGCTTCCCCAAGCGCCGCACCCAACCTCGCGTCGAGGTGAACGCCAGCGGAATCAGCAGCAGCCACGCCGCGAACCCCACCACGGCGTAGGGTCGCTTGGTCAGGTCCTCCAGGATGAACTCCCAGTCGAGCGTCTGATCGAGCACCAAGTAGACCAGGAAGTGCAGCGTGAGATATGAGAAGGCGAAGAGCCCCACCAAGCGTCGGATCCGGACGAGCATATTCCAGCCGGTCAGCCGCCGGAGCGGTGTAATGGCCAAGGTGATCAGCAGGATTATGAGGGTGAAATCTCCCATCCTGCGCAGGAGCGTATCGACACCGTCGACCCCGAGCCTCCGCGTGAACGTGAGCCACACCAGCCAACTCAATGGGCTGAGCGCCAAAACCCACGTAGCCAACTTGAGCAGCAATACCTGACGTTTTCGGGTCAATGGGCTGCCTGCGACGGTGATCGGTTAGCGAGAATCTAGAAGTTGGCCCGCAAATCCATACCGTCATACAGGTGAGCCACCTGGTCGCCGTACCCGTTGAATAATCGTGTCGGGATCCAGTTCCGCCTCGGAATGAAGCCGAAGGAGGCGGCCGTCAGCCTGTCCTCACGGGCCTGCGACCACCGCGGGTGATTCACCTCAGGGTTCACGTTGGCGTAGAAGCCGTACTCATTCGGGTTGGCGATCGCCCACGAGTTGATCGGTTGGCGCCGGGTGAAGCGCATCTTCACGATGCCCTTGATACCCTTGAAGCCATACTTCCACGGAACGATCAACCGGAGTGGAGCGCCGTTCTGGTTGGGTAGGTCTCTCCCGTAAACACCGGTCGCGAGGATCGTGAGGGGGTGCACGGCCTCGTCCATGCGCAGGCCCTCAACATAGGGCCACCTGAGCACGTTGCGTCGCTGGCCCGGCATGCGATCCCGATCGTGCAAGGTTGTGAACTCCACGAACCTGGCGTTTCCGTTGGGGTCCGCCCGATCGATGACCTCCTTCAGTGGAAAGCCACGCCAAGGAATCACCATGGACCACGCCTCCACACAGCGGAGGCGGTAGATCCGGTCCTCCATCTCGCTGGGCCGAAGGAAGTCCTCGAGGTCGAACGTGCCCGGGTTGGCGCACTCGCCTTCGACCGTGATACTCCAGGGCCGCGGCTTGAAATCCTTCGCGTGGCGCGCGGGATCCTTCTTTCCGGTACCGAACTCGTAGTAGTTGTTGTGCGTGGTGGCTTGCTCGTAGGAGTTCAGCTCCTCGCCCAACTCGGAGCGCATCCGGCTCCAATCGACCTGTTGGGTCTGGCCTTCTTGGCCGGAGAGGTCGCGGCCCTGGCCAAGGAGTGCGGCGCCGGCGGCACCAGCCACGGTCAGCTTCGTCGCATTGGCAAGGAACTTCCGCCGGTCGA
Source organism: Gemmatimonadota bacterium (assembly GCA_036986155.1). Classification (GTDB taxonomy): domain Bacteria; phylum Gemmatimonadota; class Gemmatimonadetes; order Longimicrobiales; family Gaopeijiaceae; genus JACZXQ01. The sequence continues at coordinate 6,335 of BTRA01000099.1, forward strand.
GGTACACGCCCTCCGGAGTGATCTCCGATGACGGAATGTGGCTGGGTTTCCTAATCAACATTGCTCTCTCCCCGATTCGTGGCCGTGGGCCACCAAGTTCCCCTGAAGTCCATATTCCCGCGTGACCCGTCGATGTTCCCTAGCCGCGAAGGCCGGCCCCGGGGCCCGCGCTGACGGCATTCCCTTCCCCACCCTTTCTGGTTTGACAACCCGGCTCCGCCCGGCTCACTTTGCTTCAACCCTGAGGGTCCATTGGCTCTGGTCTCAAGGTCCACGCCCCCTCGTGTCTCAGGAGGCTCTCATGCAGGATCAGGACTCTGGTTTCGTGCTCCATGGCGCGGTGGGTGGTGCCTTGGCGGGACTCGTGGTCGTGATTTGGTTTCTCGTGGCCGACCTTGTCGCAGGACAAGCCTTCCAAACACCGGCCCAACTCTCGAGCCTGGTGCTGCACGAGGAGTTCGACAAGCCTTGGCCTCGACTCTTCGCGCTGTACACAGTCCTTCATTTCGGGGTGTTCATTACGCTCGGGGTGGTGACCACCTGGGTGCTGCGCGAGCTGAAGCTCGAACCGGGGTTGATCCTTGGCGCGATCTTCGGCCTCGGCGTTCTCAACGCAGTGCATTACGCCGGGCTGCTGGTTACGGGCACCAACCTGCTGACCGTCGTTTCCGCGACTCAGGTCACCGCGGCGAACCTGCTCGGCGGCATGGTCATGATGGCGTACCTGCACCGGGCCCAACAGTCGGACTCCGCCCTCGGGTGGAAGGTGCTCAAGAAGTACCCCGTGATCTATGACGGCCTGATCACCGGCCTCATCGGGGCAGCCACCGTGGCGGTGTGGTTCCTCACCAAGGACCTGCTGGCCCAGGCCCCGTTGCACACGCCGGCCGCGCTGGGCTCGGCCGTGTTGTTGGGCGCGACCGGGCCCGATGAGATCCAGCTCAACGTGGCGGTCATCACAGCTTACACGTTCTTGCACGTCTCGGTGTTCGCGGCGGTGGGTATGATATTCTCATGGTTGGCCGAGCGTGTGGAACGGACACCGGACTTTTGGATCCGAGGCGCCGCGGTGCTACTACTGCTCGAGGGCATGTTTTTGGGCACGATCGGGATGATGAGTGGCTGGATCATGCAAGATCTCGGCTGGATCACGGTGCTGGGCTCCAACCTGGTGGCGGTCCTCGCGATGGGAATCTGGATGCTTCGGAGCCGGCCCGCGCTTCGCAAGGTACTTGTTACCGACGGAGTGGCGCCGCAAACTTGAGGTGGCGAACATAACTCGTCCCTTGAGGATGCGCGTATGAAAAAGTGTTGGCTGGTGCCCGTCGCTGGGCTGTTGTTGGTGGCCTGCGGGGAAACGATCACGGCGCCCGATGCCGTTCGGTCGATGGACGAAACAACCGCAACGGCTGTCGCGGCCGCGGTGGTCGAGGCGTCCGACGCCAAGCTGCCTTACCTGCCCGCCCTCGTGCGCCAGGCGCTGGCGGCTATCGAGGCAGGTGGCGACCATGCTGAGGCCGTCACCGCATTTCGGCGCGCGCGGCACGCACGGCACGCCGCCAACGCGGCACTGGTCGCCGGAAACGCCGACGAGTACAAGCGCTTGAAGCGCATCGAGCTCCGCTTCACGCTGAGAGGTGTGATCGCGGCCCTCGGCCCCAGCGTGGTGACCGACGCCCTCTCAGGGGTGGACGCGGCGATCGCCCATTGGGAGCAGCGCACAGCCGGGAGGGACGTGCCACCCCGGTTCGCTCGGGTGCTGGAGCAGGTGAAGGAGCTCGCCGAGCGCGCTCGCACGGCTGACTCCCAGATCGCCTCGCTCTTCTTCTCAGTCAGGGCGACCGAGGTCATTCTCTCACTGTCCCCCCGGCACGTAGCTCGACGAGCCATCGGAAAAGCGGCACTCCTGTTCCGCGCGGCGCGAGCCGCCGTGGGTGACAGTCCTACCGAGGACGAGGTCGCCGCCCTGAGGCGCGCGCACCATCTCCTCGGCTCGGCGGACGGCGCCTTCGCGGCGAAGGAGTGGAGGCGTGCCATCCGTGCAGCCAAAGCATCGGCGGAGCTTTCGCAGGGCGTCCTGGATGGACGAGCGCAGTAGGTCCTGAGGCTTCCCGGGGTCGGCCGGCCGGATTCGCACCGGCCGGGACGCCTTCCCCCCGTCCCCGCTCTCGGCCATAATTCTGCTCCTTCAGGAGGTAAAGGAATGAGCAAGATGCGCGTGCGGCACGGGATACTCGGGGCAGCCATTCTCCCTTGGTTGGTGGCCGGTTGTGGGGGCAACGACGCTGGGGAGGGATCTTCGATCGACGACGATGTCCAGCAGCTACTGAATCAATACACGACCGTCCGCCTGTCGGCCGATCTGAGTGCCCTCTCGGATGCGGATCGCGCCGTCGTTCGGATTCTGCTCGGCGCCATGGACGCTATGGACGATGTCTACTGGCAACAGGCCTACGGGGACCGGGACGCCTTGCTCAATAGGGTGAAGGGCGAAGCTGCCCGGCGCCTCGTCGAGATCAACTACGGGCCGTGGGATCGTTTGGGCGGCGATGCGCCTTTCGTCGAAGGCGTCGGCGCCAAGCCTGCGGGGGCGAACTTGTATCCGGCGGACATGAGCGAGGAGGAGTTCGAAGCGGCCGCGGCCGATGGCGGCGAGGCGCTACGCAGCCTTTACACGCTGGTCCGGCGCGCCGATGACGGCTCGCTGACTGCAGTGCCCTACCACAAGGCCTTCGCCCGCCAACACCAGGTGGCCGCCGAAGCGCTACGACGGGCCTCCGAGGCTGCAGAAGATCCCGGCCTCAAGCGCTATTTGAGCCTTCGCGCCGATGCCCTTCTGACCGATGAGTACCAGGCGAGCGACATGGCTTGGCTCGACATGAAGGACAACGTCGTCGATGTGGTGATCGGACCGATCGAGACGTACGAGGACCGGCTTTTCGGTTACAAGGCGGCTCACGAGGCGTACATCTTGATCAAGGACCAGGCATGGAGCGAACGGCTGTCGCGGTTCGCATCGCTGCTGCCGGAGCTCCAGCGCGGACTACCGGTGCCGGAGGCGTACAAGCGTGAGATGGCGGGCTCGGACTCCGACCTGAACGCCTACGACGCGGTCTACTACGCCGGCCAAGCCAATGCGGGATCCAAGACGATCGCGATCAACCTTCCGAACGACGAAGAGGTCCAACTCGCCAAGGGCACGCGCCGCCTCCAACTCAAGAACACAATGCGGGCCAAGTTCGACCGAATCCTGGTACCCATCGCCGGGGAGCTCATCGCGGAGGACCAACGGTCCCACGTCACGTTCGACGCCTTCTTCGCAAACACCATGTTCCACGAGGTCGCTCACGGACTGGGAATCAAGAACACGATCGACGGAACGAGCACGGTCCGAGGGGCACTGCTGGAGACGGCGTCGTCCATGGAAGAGGGCAAAGCCGATGTGCTCGGGCTCTATATGGTTACCAGCCTGCTGGAAAGCGGCGAGATCACAGAGGGAACGCTCGAAGACTACTACGTCACGTTCATCGCCAGCATCTTCCGCTCCGTGCGCTTCGGTGCCACCAGCGCCCATGGAAGGGCCAACATGGTGCGCTTCAACTACTTCCAGGATCGTGGCGCCTTCACTCGGGACGACGCTACGGGAACCTACCGGGTGAACTTCGAGGCAATGGGGGCTGCCATGAACAGCCTCTCCGAGCTGATTCTGACGCTCCAAGGTGACGGCGACCACGACGGAGCGGCCGCGCTTCTAGCCGAAAAGGGCGTCGTAGCCCCTGTGCTCCAAGCCGACCTGGACCGCCTTGGGTCGGCGGGCATCCCGGTGGACATCATCTTCGAGCAGGGCGAGTCGGTGCTGTTCGGGGGGTAACGGTTCACCCGCCGCCGGCAGCCCCGGGGAGTATGCACGACGCGATTCCCCTCAGCCGCCCACCTGGTACTTGCGCGTGCCCTCGTAGGAGTCCAAGCCATCGTCGTTGCGGACCGTGATCCAGGCCTCGCGGCGGCCGCCCATGCGAGCGCAGCCATACTCGCCGTCCTTGTTGATGGCGACGAACTTCTCGCTCGGAATGAAGTCGTTGCCGATCGCACGATACTTGTTCACGATCATGTCCAACGCGTCCTCGCAGGCCTGTTGGGGCGAGCGGCCATCGCGCATCCGCAGAACGATGTAGTACGACGCGCACGACTTGATCACGTCCTCCCCGCGCCCCGTTGCGCCGGCCGCTCCGACCTCGTTGTCCACGTAGAGGCCCGCACCGATCACCGGAGAGTCTCCGATGCGGCCGCTGATCTTCCAGCTGAGTCCGCTGGTGGTTGTGACGCCCGCCACATCACCCTTCTCGTCGACGGCCAGCACATTGGTGGTGCCGTAGTGGAACTCGTCAGGACCGTCGAGGAAGCCGGTCTGGGTCCCGCCCCGGTCACGAAGATGATCA
>BTRA01000100.1:0-10727 GCA_036986155.1 Gemmatimonadota bacterium
TGGGACAGGATCAAGACCTCGAGGGTGTCCACGCCCAGGGCGGCGAGTCGCGCCCGGACGAAGTTCCGGTCGGCGCCACCGACCCCGGCGGGTCCGGCATCGATCATCATGTGGCGTTGGCCGAGTGCCGTGGAGTCTGTCAGAAGGATCGCGTCGCCCCCTCCGCCGGCGTCGTTGTCCCCCAGGTTGAAGAGGCGGATGATCAGTAGGCCGTCACCGGCGAATCGGATCTCGAAGCGCACTTCGAGTTCGGTGGTCAGGCCCGCGTTCCGCGCCTCGACCCGAAGCACATAGGCGCCGGGATCGGGCACTGTCGTGCCCGAGAAGAACGCCTGGTCGTTCAGGGTGGCCGTGAACGTGCCGACGTCCACCGACACCATGATGGTAACCGGCCCATCGAGTACGGCGCCGTCTTCCACACCGGTCACCGTGATAACCGGCGCCCGGGCCGGTGGCGGCGCGGTTCCCGCGTCTCCTCCGCAGGCGGTGAAGACGGGAACGATCAATGCCACGGCCAAGCGTCGCATCACGAGTTTGGGGGGGGCTGGGATCATCTAAAGCAGCAGCGTTCAAGTCCGATGAGGGCCGGGAAATTCCATCGCCCGAAAGGTAAGCAGCGGCCCGAGGTGTGCCCACCCCGACTCCGGTCTGGAGCACCGGTTGATTTTTATTCGCTGAACGTTCAGAATTCCTCTATGGCCTTTCCTGGGCCGCTCACACCTCAGCTCTCCAGGAGCACCAGATGAGACGCTCACTTACGCGGCTCTCGATTCTTGCCGCTCTCCTCTCCTCCATCGCGTGTGATCAAGAAATGATCACGCTCGACTCCGGGACACCCGCGTCGTTGTCCGTCCGTGCGTACGTCGATGTCAACGGAAACGGAGTCTTTGATGGCTCCGACATTGGCGTCGGCTCTGCCACGATCACGGTTTCTGGTGAGGGCGGTGAGCAATCCGCCACGACAGACGATAGTGGTCTGGCCGGCTTTGCTTCGTTGTTGCCCGGCAGCTACACGCTGTCCATCTCCGGTGCCGCACCGGAGGGTACGGTACTGACGGGTGCTACGAACCCGGTCGTCGCTGCCCCCTTCCGGGGCGGGGCGTTGACCGCCGAATTCCGATACGCACAGCTTCCCGGCAGCATCGGTGGGCGACTGTTCCGCGACGACAACGCGAGCGGTGTCTACGAGGCCGAGTTCGACCTTCCGGCCGCCGGCATCCAGATGACGCTCTCGGACGGCCAGCCGGCCGCGGTTGGAGCGGCGGGTACGAGCCAGGTGGTGGTTGCCCAACTCTCTACCGACGCCGACGGCGCATTCTTGTTCGACGGCCTGAGGCCCGGTACCTACACGTTGGAGGTGGGCGCTCTCGAGACGATGGAGATCGTGGGTGGAGCGACCCAGAGCGTAACCGTGGGCGCCGGCGTCTCGGTTCCGATCGAAGTGATGTTCACGGGCACGTTGCTCATCTCCGTTGCCGATGCCCGGAACGCTCCTGATGGTCAGACCGTCACGATTGAAGGGGTGGTCACCTTCCATCCTTCCTACGATAACCGCACGTACTTCCTCCAGGACGAGACGGCGGGCATCTCGGTCTTCGATTTCGATCGTCCGACCCTCGTGATCGGTGACCGAATCCAGATCACGGGATCCCGGGGAGGATTCCGAGGAGAGACGCAGGTCTCTCCGATCATCACCCTCGAGAACCTCGGCAACGTGGGTGAGCCCACGCCGAGGCGCGTGACGGGCGCCGACATCAACGCCGGCACGTTCGCCGGCCAGTTGGTGGTGATCGACGGCACGGTTCAGGTCGTCGATGTGCTGTCGTTCGATAACCAGATGGTGACCCTCCGCGACGCTTCCGGCACCGACTTCACGGTGTTCGCCGACAGCCGCACGGGTGTGATGCCTGCTACTTGGACGGTCGGGTCCGTGTTCGCCGTAAGCGGCGTGCTCGGCACCGACGACAGAAACGACCTGGCGCACCGGATCGAAGTGCGCTCCCCGCTCGACGTAGTCGCCGGTGGAACGACGATCTCGATCGGCGCGGCCCGCGGCATGGCGGGCGCGAACGTCGTGATCCAAGGCGTCGTGACGTGGCAGAACCAGTGGGACGACCGAGTCTTCTTCTTCCAGGACGCCTCGGGTGGGATCAGCGCCTTCTTCGGTGGCGCACCCACGCTGAGCCGTGGCGATCTCATCCAGATCCAGGGGGATATCGGCGCGTTCCGCGGCGAGACGCAGATCTCTCCGGACAATTTGATCGTGATTGGCACCGGCGCGGTTCCGAGCCCGCGAGGGGTAAGCGCGGCCGACGTGAACGGTGGTTTGGCTCAGGGCGAGCTGGTCACCGTGACCGGTACGCTGCAGAGCGTGACGGAGCTTTCGTTCGGCAACCAGGACGTGGTCGTCCGAGACGGGGCGGGAGCCGATCTCCACGTATACGTGGACAGTCGAAATGGCGTCGTGGCCGGTGATTGGCCGGCCGTGGGTTCCACGGTGCGAGTCACCGGGGTGCTCGGTACGGACGACCGCAACACCCCGGGACCCCGCATCGAGCTCCGCGACATCAACGACATTGTGGTGGCTACGCCTGGGCAGATCTCCATCGCCGAGGCTCGGCAGATGGTGGGCTCCACGGTGACAGTCGAAGGCATCGTGACCTGGCAGAATTCAGCCATTGGCAACCGGGTCTTCTTTTTCCAGGACGACTCGGGCGGCCTCAGCGCCTTCGAGTCCTCGGCGCCGGCGCTCAATGAGGGCGACCGCATCCGGCTGACGGGAGATATCAGTCAGTTCCGCGGCGAGACCCAGATCGGGTCCGTGACCGACTTCGTGGTGGTGGGTGGAGGCACTGCCCCACCCGCACGTATGGTCAGCGCGGCCCAGGTGAACGACGGCCTCTTCCAGGGTGAGTTGGTCGAGGTGACCGGCACCTTACTCGAGGTGGTCGAACTGTCCTTCGGTAACCAGGACGTCACCGTTCAGGACGCGACCGGCACGAGCGTCAGCATCTTCGTCGACAGTCGGAACGGAATGGCGACGGGCGACTGGCCTGCCACCGGTACGATGGTGCAGGTCAAGGGCGTGCTCGGCACAGACAATCGCAACACTCCGGGTCCCCGCATCGAAGTGCGGAGCACGGCGGACGTGACCACCGTCCCACCGGCCAACTAGGGGGATCGAGACATGAATCGTGGATCAGGAGAGTCCTTAATGGACGCCAGAATGAATATGCGCCGCGGGGGGATGTTTGCCCTCCTGCTCGCGGCGACGCTCGTAGCCGGGTGCGACGACGCCCTTGCGCCGCCGCTAGCCATTATTGGAACCGGTTCGATCGAGGGCCTCATCTTCTTCGACGCGTCGGAGGACGGGGTTTACGATGCGGCCGACGGAGACTTTGGAGTGGCAGGTGTAAACATCGCGATTCGCAACCGCGGCACCGAGGACGACTTCGCCACCGCCACGTCCGGAGCGGACGGTCGCTTCCAGGTGACCAGTCTGCCCGGCGGAACCCACGACATGTTCCTCGACCCGGCGAGTGTGCCGGCGGGCATGACCATCTGCCAGAACCCGGTACTGGTTACGGTGATCCCCAATGAGATACGCTTCGCGGAGGTTCGCGGCCGGCCGGGCTGCCTCATCACGATCGCGGACGCCAAAGAGGCTGCGGTGGGCGAATTCGTGATCGTGAGCGGCCTCGTTACCTCGGCGCCCGGTCAGATCGAGTCCAACTTCGTCTACATCGAGGACGAGACGGCCGGGCTGTTCATGTTCGCGCCAGGACTCATGGGCAAAGGCATCGAAGTGGGAGACCAGATCGAGGTGGGTGGATCCACCGCGATCGTTAACGGGGTGTTCGAGCTCGGCCCAGATGCGTCGCTCAGGCGACTCGTGAAGAACGTGGCCACACCTGTACCCACGCTCACGACCACAGGAGCCATCGCAGCCTCCGGCTCTAATCCGTTGCACGATCTCCAGAACCGGTTCGTCCGCCTGTTGGCGGCGAAGATCACGGACGTATTCGGCTTTGGAGGGGGGAACCTCCAGAACGCGCCTTTGGACGACGGCTCGGGCGGCATTCTCATACGCGTGGATGACGGGGTCACTGACCGGAACACGATCAACTCCGTCCTCACGGCCGGAGCGTGTTACAACATCAACGGCTTCGCGTCCAACTTCTTCGGGGGCGCACAGATCTTCCCCCGCTCGCTCGACGACATGGAGGAGGTTCCATGCACGTGATGATGATTTGGAACCTGCCCCGCGGGAGACAGTGCGTTGATAACGCTAACGGACATTCAATGATGAACGATATGAGAAGGCTTCTAAGTGGCTTCGCGGCGCTCCTCTTTCTGTTCGTGGGGGCCATTCCCGCGGTGGCGCAGGGCGGCACCACTACGGGACAGGTCCGAGGGCGCATCGTTGACTCGTCGGGTCAGGCCGTTGCGTCCGTCTCTGTGTCGGTCCGGGATGTCGACACAGGGTTCGAGCGGGGTGCGCTGTCCAACAATGAAGGGTGGTACACCATCCGGATGCTGCCTTCGGGCACGTACGTGGTCCGCACCGACGTCATCGGCTTCGGTGAGGCGCGGCAGACGGTGCGTGTGACCATCGGTGGCTCCAGCGTCGCCAACTTCGCGCTGAGCACGCAGGCCGTCGAGTTGCAAGGCCTTACGGTCTCGGCGGATCGGCCACCGATCGACCTGGCCGACGGCGGCGTGATCCAGTACGTCAGCGAAGTCCAGATCGCCGAGTTGCCGACGCTCGGCCGTGACTTCACGGACTTCATCAATCTCTCGGGTCTCGTGGCTCCGGATCCCGGGACGACGACGGGCGGGCAGTTTTCCATCGCCGGCATGCGCGCGTCTCAGACGAGCATCCAGATCGACGGCGTGGACGCCAACAACTCCTTCTTCGGGGAGAACCGGGGTGGGTCACGCATCCCGTTTGTATTCTCCCTGGAGTCATTGAAGGAGTTCCAGATCATCACGAACGGGTTCGACGTCGAGCACGGCCGCTTCGGCGGCGGCATCGTGAACGTGATCACACGGGGCGGCACCAACGAGTTCAAGGGAAGCCTCTACGGGAATATCCGGGACGACAAGCTCACCGCGGCGCCGTTCATCAGAGACGCGGGCAACCCGGAGATCACCCGGGACTATGAGGTGCAGCAGTTCGCCGGCTCGATCAGTGGTCCGATCAAAAAGGACAAGGCGTTCTTCTTCCTCTCGGTGGATGGCCAGAGGCGTCGCGAGCCGCAATTGCCACTCACCCAGTCCCGGTTCGCGCCTGGGGCGGCGAGGGAGGATCCTGTGGTATTCGGCGAAATCGCCGAGTTTTTCGACATCCTGCAGAACCAGTATGGTGTAGCTGACGCAGCAGCTGGGTACAACACGTTCAACACGACGAATGATGCGGTCACCGTATTCGGCCGCGTCGACTGGAATTTGAATGACAAACACCGGCTGTCGGTTCGGCACAACTTCTCGACATTCACGAACGACAACGAGTGGAATGGCGTCTTCGACTTCCAATACGGCCAGTCCCGGGCCGAGAAACTCGAGGACCGGTCCAACTCGTTCGTGACGGAACTCCAATCCGTGCTCTCGGAAAAAAGCTTCAACGTGCTGCGCTTTCAGTACTCGAAGGAGAGCCGGCCTCGGCAGGCGACCGACCTGCGGCCGGCGCTCACCGTCAACCTCTCGAACGGGGAGCGGATCCGGTATGGAGGCTCCTTTGCCGCGTTCAACAACAACTTGGAGGAGACCAAGTTCCAGCTCATCGACAACTTCACGCGTGTGATGGGCGACCACACCGTTAAGGCCGGGGGGAACCTCCTTTTCACCCAGTATCTCAACCAGTTCCAGAGCCCCGGATCGCAGAACCAGGGAGCCGGGGAGTTCCGCTTCGCCAGCCTGGATGACTTCCGCAACTTCCGCGCGGCTTCGTATTACCGTCCGTTCGAGGAAGGCGGCGGCATCGCCCGGGCCAGGTTCGACGTGAGCGAATGGTCGGTCTATGTGCAGGACGAGTGGCGGGTGACGCCCAAGCTCACAGCTATACTCGGCTTGCGCTACGACCTGCAATCATTCCGGGATAGTCCCACTCCCGTGGTGAATGTCGAGCGCGCCTTCGGCTTCCAGACCGGCTTCGCGCCGACCGACGACAACAACATTTCGCCGCGTGTCTCGATCGCGTACGACATCGATGGCGACGGGCGCCGGGTGTTCCGGGCGGGCGCAGGAATCTTCTACGGCACGGTGCCCGGTGTGGTGGGCGGCAACGTGCTTCAGACCCAGCGGCCTCAACTCGAGGTCAACTGCAACGGGTCGTTGGCGGACGGAGATGCGGACGCCCCGCCTTCGGCGCAGGGCTTCAGTGGATGGGGTATCGACGGCTTCGACAATCCGACTCGCTGCGCCGATGCGGGAGCAGGCGGTGTGCCGGTGCACACGCTTTGGGCGAACGGATTCGAAATGCCCGAGCACTTCAAGGCCAACATCGGCTTCGAGACGATGATCGGCGATCGCTCGCAGTTCTCGGTAGACGTGCTGTTCAGCCAGAGCAACAACTTGTACACCGTGCGCAACCTCAACCTCAGGGATCCCCAGTTCACGCTGGCGGGTGAGGGAGGTCGCCAGGTGTTCACCCCGGCTAGTCAGTTCGACCCGACTCAAGCCAACAGCACGGGTTCTCGCCGTAGTCTCGAGTTCGGCAATGTGTTCGCCAACTTCAACGATGGGCGTGCCCGCACGTGGAGCGTGACCACAAACCTGAATCACAACCTCAGTAGCAAGATCCGGCTTGCTGGCTCGTACACTTGGACCAAGGCCTGGGACAACTCGCCGTACTCGTGCTGCACGGCGAGTGGTGGCTTCACCGGCACAGACGTCGGTGTCTTCGGTCCCAACGACATCGGCGGAATCGGAGATTTCGACAAGGGGTGGGGCAGGAGCAATTTCTCGCGTGAGCACACCTTCGTGTTCACCGCCATGGCGGATTTTCCGTGGGGCATCAAGGCGAGCGCCATCTTGCGGAGTCAGAGCGGCCGTCCGTGGTCCCCCGTCGGCGACGACGATCTGAACGGAGACGGCGTACGCTTCAACGACCGGCCCTTCATCTTCGCACCGGCCGACCTCCCGCTTGCCGGAGACGAGGCTGACCGCCAGATCTATGCGGCCCTGCTCGATAAGTACTCCTGCATCGGCGACCACGTGGGTGAAATCCTGGAGCGGAACACCTGCAGGTTCCCCTGGACCAACCAGTTGGACATGCGGTTCTCCAAGGCGTTCAGTACGGTGGGCAGGCAGCGGGTCGATCTCGAGGTCGACCTGTTCAACGTCCTGAATGGGATCGGACGCCTGTTCTGTGACGAGAGCGCTGCGGATGTGGACTTCACGTCCGGGACCTGCGGCTGGGGCCGTTGGACCGGCGTTTTCGGTTCCGACACGGACCTGATTGCCCCGGCAGGGTTCGACGAAGACACGCAACAGATCCTGTACGACGTGAACGAAACATTCGGGACGGAGGGTCTGCTCGGAAACAGCCTGGTCCTTCAGTTCCAGGCCCAGATCGGGGTACGCTACTTCTTCTAGGGCCTACCCTCGGTCCGACCGGCTACGGCGGCGTGGTCCACCACGACCCGCCCTCGGTCACTCTGGGGTCGGGAGCGACGCTCCCGGCCGCCAGCCGGTTCGCTGCAGCGCCTTGACCAGCGCGAGCACCGCCTGACGATGGGTCTGGGTGGCGAGTAGCAGCATGTCGCCGACGCGGGCCCACCGGAACAGATCGCGCGTCGCGCCCAACTCGTCCGGGTGCAGCGAGACCGCTCCGGGCGCGGCGCCGAGGCGCACGAGTTCGTCGCGGATGATGCGCGGTACCTCGCCGGGCGGGCGGCCCCTCAGGTATTCCGTCAGCTCCTTCACGGCGACCCGCTCTGGATGTAGTGCCCAGGCGGCCTGGGCCAGCTCCAGAATCGCGCGGTCATCGCGGTCTCCCGCGTGGCCGACCATTAGGCCCAGACGCTCCGGTGCGAAGTGGTCTATCAGCCGTCCCACGGCTTCGAGCCCGTGGGGGTTGTGCACGAAATCGACCAGCACCCTGACGCCCCCAACGTCGAAGAGGTTGGTACGCCCGGGGCTTTGGTCCGGCGACGAATCGAACGCTGCAAGACCGGCCGCGATGGCGAAATCGTCGAGGCCGCTCGCAGAGGCCAGGGCGGCTGCGCCCAAAGCGTTCGACACATTGTAGATCGCGGCGCCTTCCAGCGTCGCAGGCACGGCCGAAATCTCCACGACGGGGACTGAGGTCATTCCGGCGAGCCGCACGATCCAGCCGTCCCGGGCGACCCAGGCCACGTCTTCAGCGCCCATCTGCGCACTCACGGCAGCGGCCTGGTCGACGGCGATCCACGTGAGAGGCCTGCCGAGAGCACGAGCCTCGCCGGCCAGCACGTCGTCGTCGGCGTTCACCACCATCGGCGCACCATGGCGCACCGCCTTCGCCACCGTCAGCTTCGCCATCGCAACGTCGTCGACCGTGAGTATTCCCCACTCCCCCAGGTGGTCGGCGGCCACATTGGTCACAAGCGCACCTTGCGCCCGGTCCACCGCGAGCCCGCGTCGGAGCATGCCGCCACGCGCCGTTTCAAGAATCGCCAACTCGACCCGATCGTCGCGCAGCAGGGTCCTGCCACCGCCTGGCCCCGACCAATCGCCGCCGTCCAGCAAGTCGCCGTCCACGTAGATGCCATCCGTGCACGTGAAGCCGATCCGTCGTCCGGCGAGTCTACCGATCGCGTCGATCATGCGGACCGTGGTGGTCTTCCCGTTCGTGCCGGTGACGAGGACCCGCGGCACATCATGCACCTCGTCCCACCGCACGTCCGCCGGATTGGGGAGAGCGTCGACCGGCCAGGTGAGCGCACCCGTGCCGGTTCCCACCGAGGCGTCGTCGTCGTCCGTCAGGAAGGTCACACCGTGTGCGGCCGCGGCGGCCTGAAGCGCGATCAGGCCCGGCTTCGATTCCTCGTCGATCAGGGCCCGCAGCCGGTCGCGGGCCGTTCCAATAGGCTCAGGATCGCCACCGGCGCCGACATCGGCAGCGGCCGCTACCCAGGCCCACTCGTTTACTTCGGTGGCTGCGTAGAGAACATCGACGGGCGCCGAGTGGAATACCGTGACCCCATCGCGGTATACACGCTCGGCTCGTGTCTCCCCGGCCCACCCAACCGCATCCAGGGCCTCGCGGACCCGCTTCCGCCACGCGTCCCGAAAAAGCACCGGATCAAGACCGTCCAGGTGCCCGTCGATAACGGCACCGGGCCCGTCGGCCACAAGATTCGGGCCGGTCAGCCGTCGGGAGTCCTGCATTTTTATACTCGCCACGTTTTCGTTGGGCTAGTCGTCGAGCTCAGGGGCGAGAAAGACGCCGCGCTCGTCACGCATGATCTTGGCGCCCAGCTTCACGTCGTCGCTGGGAAGGTCCGGAAGCTCGATCGCCGCGACCTCGTCGAGAGGCGACTCGGGGAGCGGAGCCTCGGAGTCGGGTCGGAACTGGGTGATCTGGTTCCACGTTCGCGCGAGAGCGTCCCCAAACATCAGGATCAGGTCGTCCGACTGCCCCATGCGCAGCGCGGCGATGACGGCTTCCGCTTCGGATGGGATCATCTGAATGTCGTCCGGCGGAACACCCTCGCCGAGGAGCCCGTCCCTGAGCATCTCGGGGACCTCGGTGTCTCCGCGACCTCGCAGAGTATCGTCGCGCCGGCAGATGTACTGGTCGAAGTGGCCCGCCGCGCTCTTCGCGAGCTCCACGATGTCCTCGTCCCGGCGATCGCCGGGAGCTGCGAGCACCACGATCCTGCGTCCCGGCACCGGGAGTTGGTCTACCACGCTGCACATGGCCTCCACGGCGTGCCGGTTGTGCGCGTAGTCGAGAATGACCCGGAACGGGTGTCCGTCGAACACGTTCATACGCCCGGGCGCTTGGAAGAACGTGGTGTCGAAGGTCTTCAGACCGTGGCGGATGTCCTCGAGTTTGACGCCCCCGCAGTAGGCCATGGCCGCCGCGAACATCGCGTTCTGAACGTTGTGCAGCGCCCGCCCTTCGAGCGTCGCAGGAATCAGGTGCGTCCAGACCAGCGGCATGTGCGCGCCGTTGTCGTAGAGCGTGATCATGTGCCCGTTGATACCGTCCTCGAGGCCAATCGCTCTACCGCCTGCGCGCACATGTTCCCTTACCAAATCGTGCGTCGGGTTCGTGGTCACATATAGGATGTGCTCCGCGCTTGCGTGCCCCGACATCTTGAGGCAATGGGGGTCGTCGGCGTTGAGCACGGCGGTGTCTTTGGCTGCCTCGATGACGACGCGTTTTACTTCGGCCAACTGCTCGAGCGTGTCGATTCCTCTCAGGCCGAGGTGGTCTTCTCGCACGTTCAAGCACGCGCTCACGTCGGAACGACGATAGCCCAACCCGGAGCGCAGCAGGCCCCCTCGGGCCGTCTCGACGACGGCGACCTCGACCGAGGGGTCGCGCAGGATCATGCGGGCCGCCTTCGGACCGGTCATATCACCGGCCACGCTGAGTTGGCCGTCGATGTAGACGCCCTCGGTGGTCGCCAACCCGACCCGCTTGCCCGAAAGCTTGTAGATGTGGGCAAGCATGCGTGACGTGGTGGTCTTCCCGTTCGTTCCCGTCACGGCCAGAATCGGGATGCGCGCGGGCT
>BTRA01000101.1:0-10693 GCA_036986155.1 Gemmatimonadota bacterium
CGTCGGGGTGTGCGGGGCGGATCGCTGGGTGTGCTCGAGGCGGAGCTCCAGCGTTCGCTCGACTCCCTGCTCGCCGCGATCGAAATAGATATGGTACAGCGACGGCTGTTCGTCTCGGATCCGGCCCGGCTCGATACGACGACGGTTCCCCCCAGGTAGGCCTGGACGAATGTGACGATGCTCTTGGAGCAGACGATTTTCGGAGCACGATTCCGGAACCCCGTCATGCTGGCGGCCGGAACGTGCGGCTTCGGCGAAGAACTCGTCGAGGTCACCGACCTGGACATGCTGGGTGGGTTGGTGACCAAGTCCGTGACGCTCGAGGCCAGGCGAGGTAATCCTGCGCCACGCGTGGCTGAGGTGGGGAGTGCGATGATCAACTCGATCGGTCTCACCAACCCGGGACTCGACGCGGTGCGTACGGAAAAGCTGCCCTGGATCCGGGAGCACCTCGGCAACGTCCAGGTCTTCGTGTCCGTGGCGGGCCACACCCCTGACGAGTACTTCACGATCGTCGAGATGCTGAACGAGGAAAGCGGTTTCCTTGGCTTCGAGATCAACCTGTCGTGCCCGAACGACTCCCGATTGGGCGGGTTGCCGTTCGCGCTCGACCACGACGCTCTCGAGGCAGTCGTGCGCGGGGTTCGCTCGCGCACCCGGCGCCCGGTACTCGCGAAGCTGGCGCCGAACGATCCGGCCGTCGGAGCTACCGCCGCCTTGGCGGCTGGGGCCGGTGCCGACGGCGTGACCCTGGTGAACACGCTGCCGGGTTTGGTGATCGACCCGACGACCCGGCAGCCTCTCCTCGGTGCAGGCCCTGGTGGGGTGAGCGGCCCCGCGATGAGGGCGGTCGGCGTGCACGCCGTATGGGAGGCCCGGAAGAACACGGCGGTCCCATTGCTGGGGGTCGGAGGGATCAGCACCGGTGAAGACGCGGTTCAATACCTATTGGCCGGAGCGTCCCTCGTGCAGGTCGGGACAGCCTCGTTCGCCGACCCTCGGGCCGGCGAACGTGTGGTGGGCGGGCTCCGCGGGTACGGCAAGAAGATGGGTATCGCGGAGGTCGGCGAACTCGTGGGCGCGATGAGGCCTCCCGGGGGTTCCGATGGCTGAGATCATCGTGGCGCTCGACTTTCCCTCGGCGAACGAGGCGATGGGGATGATCGATCTGCTCGGGGCCGAGGAGGATTTCTACAAGGTCGGGCTCGAGCTCTATGCGCGCGCCGGGCCAGATTTCGTGAGGACCCTCACGGGAACGGGGAGGCGGGTCTTTCTCGATCTCAAGTTGCACGATATTCCGAACACGGTAGTTGGAGGCGTAAGGGCGGCAGCAGAAATGGGGGTCGAGCTGCTCACCGTTCATTGCTCTGGGGGGCGCGCGATGTTGGAGGCGGCCGCCGGCGCCGCCGACGGGCGACTCGGCATCGTAGGTGTGACGCTCCTGACCTCGCTCGCCACCGAGGATGTCGAAGCCGTGTGGGGCAGGTGTGGGGCGGACTTGGGGGACGAGGTACTGCGGCTCGGGGCCATGGCGAGGGAGGCCGGCCTGAAGGGGGTGGTGGCTTCCGGGTCGGAGGTGGCTCGGCTCAAGTCCGAGTTGGGTGCGGAGTTCAAGGTGGTGACACCGGGGATTCGCCCGGCGGGGAGCGACATCGGGGATCAGGCACGTGTCGTAACGCCGGCCGCCGCCGCTGCATCCGGATCCGACTATCTCGTCGTGGGCAGACCGGTGACCCGGGCGGAGGATCCCGTAGCCGCTTTGAGGGCCATCCGGGAGGAGGCCACGCTGTGACAAAGCGGGGCCTCTTGCTCGTGATCGGCATCCTCGGCGCCACACTGCCGGTGTCCGGGGTGCCCGTTGCCACGCCGACGCCCGGGCAGGAGACCCTGTCACAGGTGGTTTCGAGGCTCGCGCAGGCGTGGGTCGACGGTGACCTGGAGGCCATCGGGTCGCTGATGGCTTCGGCGGGGGTGCACGTCAGGCTCGGCGCACAGGACTTTCATGTGCTCGAGAAGAGGCAAGCCCTGGCGACGATCCGGGGGCTGCTTAGGCAAATGGAGGGCCGTGGCTTCGAGGTGACACGCGTGTCCGAGTTGAATGGAGAGCCTTCGCGAGGGATCTCGGAAGTCGAGTGGGAGGCGGTGGATCGGGGCTCGCGGGAGCTCGTCCAGCGCACGCTGTTCATGGGGTTCATCCTGGAGGCCGGGGCCTGGCGGGTGGAGGATCTGTGGGTTCTGCGCTAATCTCTGTTGCCACGCGGACCTTCGACTCCAAAGCCATGACGCTCAGACTCTACAACACGCTCCAGCGGGCGGCCGTCCCCTTCGAGCCGCTCGATCCGCCGAATGTCCGAATGTACGCGTGCGGGCCCACGATCTACGATTTTGCACACATCGGGAATTACCGAAGCTTCGTGGTCTACGACCTGCTGCGCCGCTATCTGATGTGGCTCGGGTTCGAAGTGCGTTTCGTGATGAATCTGACGGACGTCGACGACAAGGTGATCGACGGCGCGGCGAAGGCCGGCCTCGACATCAGGGACTTCACCGCACCGTTCGGCGAGGCCATCCTCCGTGACGCCGAGACCCTCGGCATCCTTCCCGCGGACACCTACCCCATGGCCACCCAGCACATCGAGGGCATGGTCGATTGGGTGCGGCGCCTGGAAGAAAAGGGGCTCGCCTACGCTGCCGACGACGGTTCGGTGTATTTCAGGATCGCGGGATTCGAGACGTACGGTGACCTCAAGGGGCTCGATCCGGACTCGCTGAAGACAGGCGCGCGCGTGGATATGGACGAGTACGAGAAGGACGACGCGCGAGATTTCGCCTTGTGGAAGGCGGCCAAGCCTGTGGACGCGGACGTGGGCGCCGCGTGGGATTCGCCCTGGGGCAAGGGGAGGCCGGGATGGCACCTCGAGTGTTCGGTGATGAGCATTGCGGAGCTAGGTGAGACGCTCGACATCCATCTCGGCGGGGAAGACCTGATCTTCCCTCATCACGAGAACGAGATCGCTCAGTCCGAAGGAGTGACGGGACAGCCCTTCGTTCGCTTTTGGGTGCACGTAAAGCATCTGATCCTCGAAGGCGAGAAGATGTCCAAGTCGCTGGGTAACACCGTGACCGTGCGTGAGCTTCTGGACGACGGGGTCGAGCCGGCGGCCATTCGCCATCAGCTCCTGAGCGCGCAATACCGCAGGGAGTTGAACTTCACCAGGGAAGGTCTGGCAGCGTCTTCCGCGGCGGTACAGCGGCTGGTGGACTTTCACTCCCGCCTCGAGGAGTTGACGCCCACCGAGGGTGCGGATGATACACGAATCGCCGCGCTGGCGGATGCTGCCCTGGATCGTTTTCGGGCGGCTCTGGACGACGACCTCAACTCGGCGGAGGCGCTCGCCGCCCTGTTCGTGTTCGTCAAGGAGGTCAACGCCGAGTTGGACGCCGCAGCGAAGGTGAATACAGGGGACCGCCAGATGGTGCTCGACGCCATCGAGTCCATGGACGCGGTCCTTGGACTGGTATCGCTCGCGCTGGCGGGCCGGTCCGTGGACGAGGACATCGCCGCCTGGGCCGACGCTTTGGTGGCGGAGCGCGACCAGGCCCGCAAGGAGAAGGACTTCGCGCGGGCCGACGCCATCAGGGACGAGCTTGCGGCCGAGGGTATGGTCCTGGAGGACTCGTCCGAGGGGACGCGCTGGAAGATCGTTCGCTGAGGTCGCAAGCACGGTCGCTGCGTGAGGTCAGCGCACCGTGATACGTCCCACCATTCCCGCCGCCTCGTGGATGGTGCAGAGGTAGGTGTACTCCCCCGGCGTGTCGAACACCACCGAAAAGCGCTCGCCGGGATCCAGCAGGCCCGAGTCCCAGGGCTCCGCACCATCCGGTAGTACGGCGTGCTCCGGTACGCCGGCCTGTCCGGGCCCATTGGTCGTAGTGTGCGGCAGGGCTCCTTCCTGAATCCAGACCACCGTGTCGCCCACGTCGATAGCGGCATGCTCGGGGCCGAATACCATGTCATCGGACATGCGGATGACGAGCATGCCCCTGCTGGATTCTACCGTGGCGACGGTCTCCCGATTGGAGTCGCCTCCCCCGGCGGCCCCGTCGGACTCGGAAGCGCATGCCGCCAGGATGAGTAGGCCTGCGCCAGTGGCGATTCTGCAGCTTTTTATCATGTCGAAGTTCCTTCCCGGTCGAACCTGCGTTCACATGGGGAACCTGCGGGCCCGGTCCGAGGTTTCGGGGGCACTATGAGCATAATCCATCCGTTGTTCGTGCATCTGCACATCGCTTTTCTCTTCATGGCCTTCGTGTCCATGTACACTTGGCTCCTGCGCGGCTTGACCACCAGCGTGTTCGAGGACCGCATTTACCGCTTCGCACGCACGAACACATGGGCCGGCCTGGTCACGGTCGCAGTCTCGATGGTGGCGGGGCTCAGGGACGGGCTCTTCGGGAACATCGCCCGCTTCAGCGGGCCGGTGGGCGGCTGGTTGGCGCTCAAGGCAGCCCTGGCGTTCGTGTTGTTGCTGGTCTACGGGTTGTTCTTGTACTGGAGTGCGAAGAAGAAGTCGTACCTCCAGGAGAATCGCGTCGTCATGGCGTGGTGCCTCGGTACGCAATTGGTGGGCATCGTCCTGGTGGCCGTTATCACGGCGATCGGGACCATGCTCGTGTACTACCGGCAGGTACTGCCCGCCCTCGAGTTTCCGTTCTGATGCCCGAGGCCGGACCAAGGATCGTAATCGTCGGCGGGGGCTTCGCGGGGCTCTATTCGGCGACGCACTTGGCCCGGTCCGAGCTGGTCCACCGGGCCGCGCGTATCACACTGGTGGATCGCAAGAACTACTTCACGTTCACCCCACTTCTCGCCGAGGTCGCGGCCGGTACGCTCCTTCGGGAGCACGTTACCAATCCCTACCGGGTGATGGCGTACCGCTACGGGTTCGACTTCGTGAGGGACGACGTCTTCGGCTTGGATCTGAACGGGCAAAGCGTAATCGGTCGGCGGGGGTCCTATCCGTTCGACTACCTGATACTGGCCGCCGGAGCATCGCCCACCTACTTCGGCAACTCCGGCATCGAGAAAACGGCCTTCCCGTTCACCACGGTGGACGATGCCGTGGTGATCCGAAACCGCGTCATCGATTCGTTCGAGCGAGCCTTACACGCGAGGACGGATGAGGAGCGCACCCTCGAGACCACATTCGTGATTGCAGGTGCCGGGCCGGCCGGAGTCGAGCTTGCCAGCGAGATCCGCCACCTGTCGAGGGGCAGCCTGCCGGAATACTTCCAGGGCGCGCCGCCCGCCCGGGTAGTGCTGGCCGATTCCGGCGACCGAATCCTGCGGGCCTGGGACGCCGAGCTGGCAGAGGCGGGGAGGGAAAAGCTGTGCTCGTGTGGCGTGGATGTGAGGCTCAACACCCGCATCGTGGCTGCGAGCGGGAACAGTGTGACCCTCGATGGGCCCGACGGCCAGGAAGAGATCCCCACCAAGACGTTGGTGTGGACTGCCGGCACGGCACCGGCGAGTTGGGTGCGATCGCTCGGCCTTCCCACGGCCCGTGGCGCCGTTGAGGTCAATGAGTTCCTGCAGGTGAAAGGACATCCGAACGTCTTCGCGGTGGGCGACGTGAACATGCTCATGGACGCCCGAGCGGGCATGCCTTATCCGCGCGTAGCTCCGATCGCCATCAGTCAGGGGGTACGTGCGGCGGGCAACATCGAGGGCCTCGTCTTCGGCCGTCCGCTCGAGGCATATCACGCCCACCATGCGGGCAATATCGTGTCACTCGGGAGTGGCATGGCACTGGTGGATAT
The DNA here is from genome assembly GCA_036986155.1 of Gemmatimonadota bacterium. Classification (GTDB taxonomy): domain Bacteria; phylum Gemmatimonadota; class Gemmatimonadetes; order Longimicrobiales; family Gaopeijiaceae; genus JACZXQ01. Next base: position 5,821 of record BTRA01000101.1, read on the forward strand.
TCTGGGGGTTCGGCTCTCGGGATGGATGGCCTGGTGGATCTACCGGACGGCGTATCTACTCAAGCTCGTCGGTATGAAGAACAAGGTGCGCGTGCTTCTCTCGCTCGCGCTGAACCGGGTCTTCGATCCTGATATCGCGTCCAGGATGGAACCTGCCGGGGACTGAGGGTCTCCGCCGGCCAGATTGGTTGCGAGAATCCAACGCCCCGGCGGCCCGGTGCCCCTGTGTGTCCCCCGAGGAGGCGAAGGGAACTGTTGCACTGAACAGTCATAGTCAGTACCTAGAGACCGAGCTTGGACTACGCCCAATCCTTATTCTTTCCACAAGGGGTGCGCATCATGAGTGCAAGACTAAAGCCTCTGCTCGGTGCACTGATCACAGTGTACGTCGTTTTCTTCGTCGGGGTCACGTACTTCTTCGGCCCCCTCATGGCCAGCGATGTGCCCGCCGGGCCCATGATGCCGGGCTGGATGTCCCTGGCGATCGTGTCCGTTCTCCTCGTCCTCTTCTTCGACTGGGTGAACGGCTCCGTGGGCAACCCTGTTCGCTCGGGACTGATCGTTGCCATCGGACAGCTCCTACTGGTCGACGTCTACTACGTGTTGAACGGCACGCGTGGGATCGCCGCAGCCGGAGCGAGTGCGGTTCTCCTGATAGTGGGCTGGGTTGCGGTGGGAATAGTGTATGGAAAGCTGTTGGGCCCCACCGGGGAGACAACCTAGGCATCCATTCAGCCCAGGTGCGGCGGAACCCGTTTCAGGATCACACATCGCTGGCGTAGCTCAACTGGCAGAGCAGCTGCCTTGTAAGCAGCAGGTTAACGGTTCGAGTCCGTTCGCCAGCTTATTGAAACACGAAGCGCCGCAGGGCCGGAAAGCCCTGCGGCGCTTCGCTTGTCTCTACGACTAGCGACTAGACGCGACGCTAGAAGTTGTACACGACGCGTAGGTACGTCATTCCACCGTTGTAGTTGATCGGTGAGCGGCGTGGGTAAGGCATTCCCTGCGACAGGCGCGTAGCGATCTTGTCCGGGAAGTTGTTGAACAGGTTGTTGGCGCCGCCGACCAGGCTGAAGTTCTCGTTGACCCGGTAGCGGAACTCCACGTCGGTCAAGACTTCAGCGCCGATCTCATCCCGGTCGCCGCGCTCGTCTATGGTTCCGCTGTAGAAGTTGCCACGGATGGTCCCCGTGAGATTCTCGTTGAACCCTTGAGTGAGCGAGAGGGTGGCCCGGCTCTTGGCCAGGTTGTTCTCGATGTTGAAAATCAAGCCGGGGGAGATGGGGTCTTTGCCACCGACTTTGCGTTGGGCGACCACTTCCGTCTTGTTGTAGTTGTAAGCCAGACTGAGGTTCGTATGGTTGCCGCTGGCCGAGACGGTGCCATAGACCACGACGACATCCAGTCCGGTCGTCTTCGTATCGAGCGCGTTCGTGTAGAACGCAACCTCCGAGAACTCCGGATTCCCCTGCACGGGAAGCGATCTCGACTTGATGATGCGGTTGTCGACGTCGATACGGTACCCATCGACCGTCAGACTCAGGGCGCGGCCGGCTCTGGCCGTGAAGCCAACACTGTAGTTGACCGCGTCTTCCGGCTGCAGCGCCTTACCACCCAGCGAAACGGCTAGCGGGCTGGTTGGACGCACGGTGCCTTCCTGGACCTGCTTTCCGGTTACACCATCGAACGACGTGACGATACCCGTGAAGTTGGACTGACCGGGGGTCGGCGCGCGGAAGCCCGTGGAAATGCCGCCACGCAACGTGAGGTCGTCGGAGGGAGAGAAACGGGCCGCGAGCTTACCGTTGACCGTCGTGCCGAAATCGGAGAAGTCCTCGAAACGGCCGGCAACTTGAAGAAGGAACTTTTCGCTGATATCGAACTCGGCGTCTACATAGGCGGCCGTGTTTTGGCGGTCGAAGATCCCAGCGGCGGCCGGGTTCGTACCCGGCATACCATTGGCAGCCAAGCCGGGGGCGCCGTACTTCTCGCCGGTTACCGGATCCGTCAGCAGGCCGACCGAAGCCCATGGACCGGCCAGCCACGCTTCCTTCTGCCCGAGGAACATCTGGTAAACCTCTTCACGCCATTCGAGACCCCAAGCGAAGTTGAACTGTTCGTTGACGGGGTACGAGAAGTCCAGGTTGATGTTGGTTTCCTTCTGCTTGATGTCACCGATATTGAAATTGAACGGTGAGTTCGGTCCCCAAGAGAGGTTCAGCGTTCCGAGGAGCGTGTAGGAAAGCCTGTTGAATCCGTGGCTGGCACTCAGGTCATAGGTGAAGCCACTCTCGCTTTCGCCCCTGATACCGAGGACGCCGCTGAAGTCCGTACCGTCCCCTTCGAGACGCGGTGTGAACCCTGCCGGGAATTGGTCGCACCAGCAGAAGTTGCCTTGCGACGGATCCGTCGGGTTCAACGGTATCGGCGTCAGGGCGCCGCTCTTGCCCGGTGCACGATAGAAGAAGCTGTAGTTGCCGTACGTGTCTGCATAATTACCGAACGAATAGGCTTCTGCCACATCGTTCAGTTTTACCGCCGCATTCCACACCGTCCGAAGACCGCTGCTCTTCGGGCGACCCCAATTCATGGCCGGATTCTTGGCGTTGGGAACGTTCACGGCCGCAGCATGCTGTATGCCGCGGGAAAGTTCGGGGTTGTCCGTGTACTCGGCGCTGAGGTTGATGAAACCATTCTCGGTAAGCGGAAGGCCGACGTTGGCGGCAATCTTGGTATCGGTTTCGCCGTCGTACCACTGGCCGGTCTGGGCTTGGAGCTGGACTCCTTCAGATGCGTCCTTCAGGATGAAGTTCATCACACCCGCGATTGCATCCGACCCGTACTGAGCCGCTGCACCGTCACGAAGTACCTCGAGCCTCTTCAACGAGATGCTCGGGATCTGGCCTATGTCGACGGCGTGCGCGCCGACGTTCATCGCCGCTCCAAAGTGTGAGATCAACGACGACCGATGGCGGCGCTTCGAGTTCACGAGCACCAAGATATTGTCCGGCGGAAGTCCGCGGAGTGACGTGGGCCGAACGAACGCGGCGCCGTCACCCGTCAACGGAGTCGCGGTGAAGGACGGCACCAGGGCCTTCAGCGTCTCGGTAAGATCACCGTTTCCCTGACGTTGTAGTTGGATGGCAGGGAGGACGTCGATCGGAGTGGGCGACGTCAGTACCGAGCGGGGCGCTCCACGCGTACCCGTCACCACCAGCTCGCTCAGAAAGAGTGCCTCTTCCTCGAGCTGGAAGTTGACTGCCACAGTCTGTCCTGCGGACACCGTGACTTCCTGCGTCGCGGTCTCATACCCGATGAGCCGCGCTTCGACCACGTGGGTTCCAACCGCCACACCATCAAGCGTGAATGCGCCATTCGCCGCCGACAACGTCCCTCGCGAAAGGCCTCCAAGCGAGACAGTTGCACCCTGAAGCCCCGCCCCATTGACGTCCGTCACCCTTCCTCGGATCCTGGCGTCCTGACCGAGAAGCGTCGACGGTAAGACCACCAGGAAAGCGAGTGTCGCCCACGACCGTAGAAATCTCATCATAACGGCTCCATCGAAAGGCAATGTGCACGGTGCCCTCATGCGTCTATCCCGCACCGTGGCGGCAACATATATATGCAAGCCGGGTTTCTGCAATGAGAATCTGCGCTGACCGACAACATTCGTCGACAGGGTCATGACTGCGGAAAGACCGACGCCTCGTGCAGGAAGACCCTGGCGTCTACAGCCTCGACCCCTTTCGCATACACGAAGAGAGGATTCACTTCCACCTCATCCACTTCGTCATGACTGAGAATGCAGCGGGCCACCGATTGGGCCGCTGCGACGACGGCCTCGAGATCGGCACGATCCCGCCCCCGCGCTCCGGTGAGGAGGTTGCCGGTCCGGAGTTCACCCAGCATCTCCAGGATATCGGCCCGGCCCACGGGGAGGACCCGGTGAGCGACGTCCCGAAGCACCTCGACCCACGTTCCTCCGGCGCCCAGGGTGAGCACGGGTCCCAGATCGGGATCACGGTGGGCGCCCACCAGAAGCTCGGCCACCGGGTGGGCGAGCATAGGTGACACGAGCACGCCGTCGATCCCAGGGGGCAGACTCCGCTCCTCCAGATACGCAGCACTCCTGGACACGATGTCCTCGTAGGCCCTCTCTGCAACGTCGGCATCCACCAGCCCCAACGCGACGCCTCCGGCGTCGGTCTTATGGGGGATCTTAGGCGAAACGACCTTGAGGGCCGCCGCCGTGTCCATGGCGGACACCGCCTCGCGGACCTGTTCGGCGCTCCGGCACAGCGTAGCCGGAGGGAAGGGTACCTCCATCTCGGACAGGAGGGCCCGGGCCTCGGGCTCGGTGAGGGTGTCTCGCCCCTCATCCCTGGCCCTGGCGACGGCTGTCGAGGCAGCGCGGAGGGCCGCCGCATCCACGGCGACGGGATCGGTGCCGTCCTCACCCCCTTCGGGCTCCCACGTGGGGCGCTCCAAGACGAGTCCCCTCTGGTGCGTGGCCGCGATGCACCGGCACGCCACGTCCAATGATTCCACAACGGGCACGTGGGCGCCGGTGAGTATCTTCAGCGGTTCGCTCCGGTGGGAGGCGTACATCGAATGGACCACCAGAGGCTTTCCCACGTCCCGCATGGTGTCCGCCATGACCCGGGCGGCGGACAGCTCGCCTTCGGTCAACTCCTCTGCGAAGCGGATCCCGTACCCTCCGAAGAGTCCCACCACCAGCACGCCTCCCACGTGGGGATCTTCGGCGAGCACTCTCATCGCCGCCCCGAAGATCGCCGGGTCGGTATCGGTCGCCCCTGCCATGTCCACGGGATTGGACACGGAGGCCGCAGGCCCGAGTAGGTCCCGAAGCCGG
>BTRA01000102.1:0-10555 GCA_036986155.1 Gemmatimonadota bacterium
GGGCGCGAAGGAATGCGCAGGTTGTTCGGCGGGAGCGTGGCGGACGCCTTGATCCGCCATACGACGCTGCCCGTGCTTCTGGTCCGTCCTTTGGTGGGCCAGCCCATGGCAGAGCTGGTGCCGGCCCTCCGACACATGCTGGTTCCACTGGATGGATCCGAGACCGGAACCACCATCCTGCCCACCGTGAAGGACCTGGCTCACGCCACGGTTGCTCGCGTTACCCTGTTGAACGTGGTCCCGAACAAGAGGGTTGCACGTCGCCGTGAGAGTCGAGAAGCACGAGTCACCGGCGCGTGCCATCGTCGAGGTCGCGCACGAGCTCGGTGTAGATCTGGTGGCGCTCTCCACCCACGGCTGCAACGGATTCAGGCGGGCGTTGCTCGGTAGCGTTGCGGACAAGGTCTTGAGGATGACTCCCCTCCCCATCCTCGTTCGGCGGGCAGGCTGACTTACACGAACCGGCACGAGACTGCGATCATTGGTCCCGTCGCCGAGCCGCGAGGCGCCCCAACAATAGGCGACGTTACCCACATCCTGGAGGGTCCGGCATAGTGTAGCCGGCCAGCTACACGCCCTCTTCGCAGTCCGACCCTCCACACACGAGGGCCTCGATCTTCCCGAGAAGACGCGAGAGTTCCACCGGCTTGGTGTCGAATTCATCGCAGCCCGCCGCCAGGGCCTTCTCCTGGTCGCCGGCCATGGCGTGTGCCGTGAGAGCGATGACCGGAATCGAGGCCGTGGACTCTTCCTTCTTGAGCTCGCTCGTGGCGGTCCAGCCGTCCATGACCGGCAGGCCCATGTCCATGAGAATGATGTCCGGGTGATCGGCACGGGCGATCTCCACCCCTTGCTGGCCGTCTGTGGCGATGACCACCTCGTAGCCACGCTTGATCAGCCGGCGTGAAAGCATATCGCCGTTCATCTCGTCGTCCTCGACGAGAAGGATCTTCGTCACGGGCATCAGCCTTTCTGTTGTGCCGCCGACTCGTCCGGTGGCTCAGCGTTGCAGTGCCGCTGGAGCGTCTCGACGAGGCTCCGGCGATCGACCGGTTTTGTGAGATAATCCGAGGCGCCCAGAGATTCACCCAGCGCCCGGTCGTCCAGGACGGTGAGCATAATCACCGGGATGTCCCTAAGCCCAGGGTCCGAGCGAAGGCGCTTCAGCACCGCCCAGCCATCCATACCAGGCATCACGACATCCAAGGTGATGGCGTCGGGACGCGCCTTCCGGGCCAGCTCCAGGCCCCGCTCTCCGCTCTCCGCATCGAGCACCCGGAAATGCTCCTTGGCCAGGATCCGGCGCAGAAGCGTCCGGGCAGCCGCATCGTCGTCTATGAGCAGAACCGTCCCGGAAGTCCCGCTGCCTTGAATCTGGTCGCCGTCCGCGTCCTCCAGCCCGAGAGGGGGCGCGCCGGGGGCGCGAGCCGGTAGCCTCAGCGTGAATAGGGTGCCCTTCCCGGGTTCGCTTTCCGCACCGATGTCGCCGCCCAGGAGGCGGCTGAAGTGGCGCGTGATCGCCAGACCCAACCCCGTGCCTCCGTATTTCCGCGTGGTGGACGCCTCGGCCTGGGCGAACGCCTCGAAGACACGCCCCAACTGCTCCGGCGTCATGCCGATGCCCGTGTCCCTCACCCTGAACGTGAGCCAATCCCCTTCCTCACCCCGATCGAGGTCCACCTCCAGGGCCACCGTACCCCTATCGGTGAACTTGGCGGCATTGGAGAGCATGTTCAGGAGCATCTGCCGGACCTTGGTGAGATCCGAGTGCATGTCGCCCAGGAGGTCGGGTCGCACGACCTCCAGCGTGTTGTCGTTCTTCCCAACCAACGGACCGACCGTGGCGGCGACCTCGTCCACCATCTTGGCTGCGTCGAAGGTCTCCAGGTACAGCTCGGTCTTGCCTGCTTCCACCTTGGACAGGTCGAGCACGTCGTTGATCAGCGCAAGTAGGTGCTTGCCCGCCACCTGGATCTTGTCCAGATCGGCGATGTAGTGGGGATTGTCATCCTCCTCGGCCTCTTCGGCCAGCATCTCGCTATATCCAAGAATGGCGTTCAAAGGGGTGCGCAGCTCGTGGCTCATGTTGGCCAGGAACTGGCTCTTGGTCTGATTGGCGCGCTCCGCCTCCCGGCGAGCCTCCAGAAGTTCGGTGACGTCGTGATACAGAGCCATCATACCCACCGGCTCGCCACTGACGATGACCGGGATCGAGAAGATCTCCACCTCGACGACGGAGCCGTCCTTGCGCGTCCGGCGACCTGTTCCGGAGCTGATCTCTCCGGCAATGGCTTGGTAGGAGTAGGCCCGGGCTTCGGCGAGCTGCTCGTCGGTCGTGACGAGCTCGTCCAGGTCGGCCCCCACGACCTCTTCCTCGCGGTAGCCGAAGAGACGCTCGAAGGCCGGGTTGCACGAGATGATGTGGCGATCCAGGTCCAGGTTGACGATGGCCACCGGGTTGTTCTGCACGAGGTCTTCGAAGTAGCGCTGCGCCGCCGAGAACAAACGCGCGTTCTCGATGGCTATGGCGGCCTGAGGCGCGAAGATCTCCAGAAGCCGCAGATCCTCGGGCCCAAACTCCCGCTCCGGGTCCGAATCCACGGCAGCGATCACCCCCACGAGGCGGTCGCCGATGCGCAGCGGGACCGCGATGACGGCTTGCACCGTGCTTTGCGTATAGCTCTCTGCCCGGCTGGCCCACTCCTGGTACTTGGGAATGATCAGCGGCTCGTGGGTCTCGGCGACCTGTCCCATGGCGCCTTCGCCGAGGACCATGCGGGTGCCCACCGCGTCGTACTCCATGTTGTGGCTGGCCACGATGGCCAGGTCCTGCCGGGCCTCGTCGAAGGTGGCCAGCTCTCCTCCCTTCATTCCAAGGAGGCTCACGGCCCGCTCCAGCACGCCCTGCAGGACCCGGGACAACTCGAGCTGGCTCGAGAGGTCCTGCATGGTCTCCAAGAGGGCCTTCTGTTCCTCCGCGCGCTGGTGCTCGGCCGTGAAGAGGCGTGCATTCTCGATGGCTATGGCCGCCTGGGGTGCGAACATGCTAAGGCGGCGGAGGTCGCCGTCGCTGAACTTCCGCGTGGGATCCGAGTGGATGCTTGCGATGGCGCCCACCAGTCGTCCGCCAATGAGGAGCGGGGCCGCCATCACAGTCTGGATCGAGCTCTGCGTGTACTTGTCCGAGCGCCCTTCCCACTCCTGGTAGTTCGGGATGATGAGCGGCTTCCGGGTCTTGGCCACCCACCCCATCGCGCCTTCGCCGAGAATCATCTCCGTACCGACGGCGTCGTGCTCCATGTTGTGGCTTGCGGCGATGGTCAGCGTCTGCCGATCCTCATCGGAGATAGCCAGCTCGCCTCCGGTTACGTCCAGCAGCGTGACGGCCCGCTCGAGAACCGCCTGAAGCACTCGGTCCAGCTCCAGCTCGCCCGCCAGGTCCGCCAACGTATCAAGGAGCGCCTGCTGCTCGCCGGCACGCTCTCGCTCGGCGGAGAAGAGGCGTGCGTTCTCGATGGCGATGGCAGCCTGAGCCGCGAAGAGGTTTAGAAGCCGGAGGTCTCCCTCTCCGAAGCGGCGTGAGGGATCCGAATGCACGGCCGCGATAGAGCCGACCAGGCGATGCCCGATGAGGAGCGGGCACACCAGCACCGCCTGGACAATGCTCTGGGTGTACTGGGACGACCTTCCACTCCACTCCTGGTAGTTGGGGATGATGAGCGGCTCCCCGGTCCGAGCCACGTATCCCATTGCCCCTTCGCCCAGTCTCATCCGGTTCCCGGTAGAGTCCTCACCGATGTTGTGACTCGCCACGATGACCAGGACCTCATCGGTTTCGTCGTAGACGGCCAGCTCTCCCCCGGTCACACCCAGAAGTAACGTCGCCCGCTCCAGAACCGACTGGAGCAGGTTGTCCAGCTCGAGCTCACCCGAGAGGTCCGCCAGGGTGTCGAGAAGGGCCTTCTGCTCTTCCAGGCGGTGGCGCTCCGAGAAGAGGAGGCGCACGCGCCCGATAGCAATGCTCGCCTGGTTCGCGGCAGCCTTGAGAATCTCCAGGTCGCCCTGGTCGAAGGCGCCGGACCTGTCCCGCTGAACGATCAGCTCACCAATGGCGCTCAGGTCGATCCGGAGGGGGACCTTGAGCGCCGAGATTCCCTCCGCGTCGGGCTGGAAGTCACCGGACTGAGCTCGAAGGTCGGGCTCGAAGGTCGAAGTCCCGGCCATATAGAGCCCGATCCCGTCGAAACCGAACGCGGGATTGCAGAGCGCCTCCACCACGCTGCGGCAGACATCGTCCTCGCCTTGCGCCTCGGCGATCCGCGTGCTCAGATGCAGCAGTGCCGAGCGCATCTCCGCGACCCGTGCCTCGGCCGAGGGTCCGCCCGGGGCGTCGAATCGGTCACTCATGGAGCCACGTCACAGTGTCGCCTGAGCGTCTCGATGAGGCTGGGGCGATCGACTCTCTTTCCTGGAGATGAACATCACCCGTCCGTTCGCCAGCGGGGCGCGTCCTACCATGTCGAGTGGCTCGCTGACATCACAGTACCCCCTCCTCGAGGGATACGGATTTCAAAGATCCTCTTCGAGCCCGGCACCCTGCCTGAGCGAGCCGAGACACGCCGAGGATCTCCTCATGCGAGACCGTTGCCAGGCCAATGTGCACGCTTGCCGTCCGCCCAGGCAAGGACGCGAGGAGCAGATGCGTGGATCGGCAAGGGGATGCCGAACGGACGCGGGGGTGGTACATGGCTCCAACTCGAGGACAGACACCCCGTCCTCCGAGCAGGGATCGAGAGATCGACTTCAAGCATCTCTACGAGGCACCGGAGGAGACCTGTTGAATCAGGAATTCTGCCGCAGACACCGCGGTATGAACCCGAAAACCGTTGCCACTACTAGAGCGGAGCCGGTGGGATTCGAACCCACACACCCTCACGGGCGCCGGTTTTCGAGACCGGTGCAATACCAATTATGCGACGGCTCCAGAAACCAAACGACCGCCGGATATGGCGGCCGTCGGCCAAAGGCAGTCGGGGCGCCCGGATTTGAACCGGGGACCTCTGCGTCCCGAACGCAGCGCTCTACCGGACTGAGCCACGCCCCGTAACCAGTGCACCGACGGCGCATGCTGGCAAAAAAAAAATTCGCGGTGACTCGACGAACCCCACATCGCCATCCACGTACTCTTCAAGCGGACGGGGTGGGATTCGAACCCACGCGGGAATTACCCCACACGATTTCCAATCGTGCGCCTTAAGCCACTCGGCCACCCGTCCGAGGTGGGCACTCACGCGCGAAGTGCAACCGCTGAGAGCGGAGGGGGTGGGATTCGAACCCACGAGGTCCTTCCGAACCAACGCCTTAGCAGGGCGCCGCCTTAAGCCGCTCGGCCACCCCTCCAATAGCCCTGCTAGGGCTCGAACCTAGACTCTCCGGAACCAGAATCCGGCGTGTTGCCAGTTACACCACAGGGCTAGCAACTTTTCCACCTAATACCACTATGAAAGTGTCGACCTCAGGTCAACCCGCCTGTACGAAAAGAGCCACCGGTCGGATTCGAACCGACGACCCCGTCATTACGAGTGACGTGCTCTGCCAACTGAGCTACGGTGGCCTGGAGGCCCGTTGCAAAAAGTACAGTGGAGCCGAGGGGAATCGAACCCCTGACCTCAGCATTGCGAACGCTGCGCTCTCCCAACTGAGCTACGGCCCCGAGTGGGCGCGAGAGGACTCGAACCTCTGACCTCTACGATGTCAACGTAGCGCTCTAACCAACTGAGCTACGCGCCCAAGTCATCTCCCTCCACAATACGCCCGGAGGGACTCGAACCCCCGGCCTCCTGATCCGTAGTCAGGCGCTCTAATCCAACTGAGCTACGGGCGCATGACAGTCCACGAACACTCGTCTCGAGTGCCCGACGGTCACTTCCTTCCGTCCGACGATCACAGCTTTTCGCGAGGCGAGAATCGTGCGAGGCAAGGCGGACAAGGCGCGGCGATGAGGCGTACATCCGTACGCCGCAAGAGCCGCGACCGCAGCCCAACGCCGCATCGCGCGATTCTCGTCCGCGAAAAGTGCCCACGACAGGACTCGAACCTGTACGCCGTTTCCGACACTGGTCCCTCAAACCAGCCTGTCTACCAATTCCAGCACGTGGGCGATCAATGCGAATCAATCATGCTCGAGGAGGGACTCGAACCCTCACGGGGTTTACCCCCACAGGGTCCTGAACCCTGCGCGTCTACCAATTCCGCCACCCGAGCGATGCCAATCAACGAAACCATGGAGCCGAGGGGAATCGAACCCCTGACCTCTTGAATGCCATTCAAGCGCTCTCCCAACTGAGCTACGGCCCCAAAAACCGACCTTCACATTTCAATCAGCTTCAAACGGGGCTGACGGGACTCGAACCCGCGACCTCCGGTGTGACAGACCGGCACTCTAACCAACTGAGCTACAGCCCCTGCTCGCCCCTCCAATGAGTCTCGGAGTGAGCCCTGCGTATTTAACGCCCCCACGGGGAATCGAACCCCGGTCTCCACCTTGAAAGAGTGGTGTCCTGACCGTTAGACGATGGGGGCCCTTGCTCCCGCCCGACACCGTTCCCAGCAGGCCCGGAGGGACTCGAACCCCCAACCCCCGGTTTTGGAGACCGGTGCTCTACCAGTTGAGCTACGGACCTATGTCAGTCCTACCGACCCTTACGGCCGATCCTTCAATGGCCAGGGGCGGAATCGAACCGCCGACACCACGATTTTCAGTCGTGTGCTCTACCAACTGAGCTACCTGGCCGAAAAAAAACCGCCCGGGCCGATTCGGCGCGGGGCGGGTTCAGCGGGGATCTCGCCATCAGAAGCTAGCGGCGATCCCCTCCCGCCCACGATCGCGGGGCCGACCACGTATCGGCCATCGTCCAGCCGCGCGCCAGCGCTGCTTCGGATCGGCTCAGCCCAAAGATCGTCATCGCTTCAGCACTCCTCGCTAGCACTCCGCGCGGCCCTTCCACACAGTAAAACGCCGCCAGCGGAGGCGGCGTTTCAGCAGTAGCGGGGGCAGGATTCGAACCTGCGACCTTCGGGTTATGAGCCCGACGAGCTACCAGACTGCTCCACCCCGCAATCAAGATCGGTAACTTATCCGAAATCGCGGAGAAGTGTCAAGGTTTCTGGAGAGGGTTCGCGGACCACACGAGAGGGCCGCAATGCCCTGCGTCACCATGGGGTTCGACGACAGAATAACGGTCCGCTCAAGGGCCCGCCCGCCCCGATCCGTATCCCACCTGCCTACGTAATCTCGGCCATTCGCCTACGTCATTCGGCGTAAGGATTGACTCCCTCCGATTTCGCGTCGTTCATTGCACCCGGGGCCGACCCAAGAGCAACCAGCCTCTCCCAGGGCATACATGCCCTTTCGTCGGCCGCCAAGCGCGGAAGGAGATGGACCCATGGAGTTGACTCGATATCATTTCCGCCACGCCATCGGCGCGTTTTTCGAGATGGCGACCCCCGACGCCAGGAGAATCCTACCCCAACATCTCCAGCCTTTGGAGGTTCAACATTCCAGAAGCATCCTGGCCATTTCGGCCTTCCAGTTCACAGAGAGTATCGTCGGACCGTACGACGAGGTCGTCCTGTCCGTGATCGTCCCGCCGATGATCGAGCCGGGGAGACCCTTCCCCTCGGCCGCGTTCTATCCCTTCGCAGTCGGCGTAACAACCGCAGCCGCCAGAGAGCACGCCATTGAGCGCTGGCACCTTCCGCACTACATGAAGAACCTCGAGGTCGAGTTCACCGAGTCGGACACCGAGTTGATCGTGAAGGTCCGGGACGAGGGTAGACCGGTGCTCGACGTGACGATCACCAACTTCAGGCCCGAGCCAACCCAACTGTTGTTCCACTGCTTCATGATGGAAGGCGACCGATGCGCCAAGGTGAACGTCACCATGGAGGGAGCGCACAGCGAACACGAGGAAGGGGCAGGCTCCCTCGTCCTCCACGAGCATCCACTCACCGAACGGCTCACGCTGGACGAGGTCGAGGGATATCCTTTCCGTGAGCAGTGGTTCCACGGAGGCGTACAAACATTCGAGGAGGTGGAGAGGATTTGACGGGGGCCTAGTCCCCCATTTTCGCCACAGCTATATTCCACGCCCTCGGGACGTGGCGCAGTCCGGTAGCGCACCTGAATGGGGTTCAGGGGGTCGCCGGTTCGAATCCGGCCGTCCCGACTGATTAGGCCCTTCGGCTCTTTGAGTTGAGGGGTCTTTTTAGTTCTGCGAACTCACAGGCGACGGCCGGATTCAGCGGCCTCGCGAACGCGAGGACGCGTCGGGCGACGAAGTCGCACGACAGAACCGTAGGTTCGAGCCGAGGCGCCACAAGCGTACCCCGCAGTGCGGCCACCCCGGTCCTCGCCGAGACGACCGCAAGCGAGCCGAAGGCGAGCTGGAGGTCAATCCGGCCGTCCCGACTGGTGGAAAGTGAGGCCCGACGCGGAGAATCCGTGGTCGGGCCTCTTTCTTTGGAGCGTCAGGCTAGAAAGTGGCATGAGTTCTTTGGCATGAGTTCTTTTCGGTCTGGGTTACTCTGACAACGTCTATACGGCGCGGAGATCGGGCAAGGCTCGGCGTTGACATTATACAAATCGACAACGAAGAGCGTCGGATACCTGGGAAGGCCATGCGCCCCGAACGCCTCATCCGTCCAGCTGTTCCTGTCGAATGTTCGGCCCTGAGTCGTATTCTAGAACCCCGGCGAGCATCACCACGGACACCTGTAAGGGTGTGCTCACATCCCTTCGCTCGTCGGGTCGACGCAGCCGGTGCGGAAGTGAAGTGACATTGAGGCCGCTCCGGTGGCCACCCCCTGACGCGAATCCCGCTCTTCTATTACCTTCGCACTGCGGGATTCCAACCTTGAGCCCTCGGTTCCGGGGGCCAACACTCGCTACAAACTCTGCGCCAGCCTTATCGAGCCGGATGTTCCGGCCGGCCTGCTGTGCGCCTTTGCACCGGATAATCCATTGGCTTTTGCTGCCCTAAAACTGCACCCGACCCTCGTCAGGAGTGTCGAGGATTTAAGCTTTGTACGCCCGACGCCCATCCAGTCGCAGGCCATCCCTCTCGCGCTCGAAGGCCGGGACCTCCTGGCCTCTGCGGCTACGGGAAGTGGTAAGACTGCGGCCTTTCTCCTGCCCATCCTGCACCATTTGCTGGAACGCCCCCGGGGCACGACCCGGGCGCTGGTCATGGCCCCCACCCGTGAACTGGCCCTGCAGATTCTGGAAAACTTCAATCAGCTGGCCCGCCACACCCGGCTCAGGGCCGCTGCCGTGTACGGCGGTGTTGGCATGGGTCCTCAGAAAACGGCCTTCCGGAAGGGTGTCGATCTCATCGTCGCCACTCCGGGGCGGCTGCTGGACCACTTCCAGTACGACTACGCCTCTCTGTCGGGACTCGAGTACTTGGTACTGGATGAAGCCGACCGCATGTTGGACATGGGATTCCTGCCCGACATCCGGCGCGTGCTCAGGCACATCCCGAAGCCGCGGCAGACTTTTTTCTTCAGCGCCACCATGCCCCCATCCATCGAGGCACTGACCCGGGAGATACTTCGCACGCCGGCCAAGATCGCGCTGCAGCGCCGTGCCGCACCGGCCGATGGCGTGGTCCAGAGCGTGTATCCGGTGCCGGAGGGTCGGAAGCGGGCGCTGCTGGTGGAGCTCCTGAAGAGGGGTGACCTCAAGGAGGCGCTGGTGTTCACCCGCACCAAGCACCGGGCGGACCAGCTGGCTAGGCTCCTTAACCGAAACGGCATCTCAGCTGAGCGCATCCACGGAAACCGATCACAGAACCAGCGTAGCAAAGCCCTGGCCGGCTTCAAGGACGGGAAGTTCCAGGTCTTGGTCGCCACGGACGTCGCCGCTCGGGGAATCGACGTGGAGGCTCTGGGGCACGTGGTGAATTTCAACGTTCCCACCGTGCCCGAGGACTACATCCACCGCGTGGGACGTACTGCCCGCGCCGACGCCACGGGGGAGGCCTTCACACTGGTTGCTCCGGAGGAAGAAGCAAACCTCGAGCGTATCGAGCGGATCGTGGGATCGAAGCTTCCCCGGGTTCGCCTTGAGGGCTTCTCCTACGAGGTCAGCGTCGATCCGCCTCGTGGAGGACGTCCGGAGGCGAGCCGCGCCAAGCAGACCGATGACCGGGGTAGGGGTTTCGCGAACGGATCCAAGAGTTCCAGGAACGAGAGCGGCGCAGGCAGCGGACGGCCTCGGCGCCGGCGCTTGGGGAGAGGCCCAGGTAGGCGGTAATGGGATGCGGCCTTGGTGCATGGCTCCTGGTTGTAGGTTCATGGTGATGCGAAATCCCTGACCCTGGAGTGAGCACCCGTGAGGTATCCGAAGCGCAGCCAGTACAAGTACGCGAAGTCTCGATATCGGGTGCGGGATTGGGCGGAGTACGAGGCAGGTCTACAGAAGCGTGGCGACCTGACCGTCTGGCTTTCGGATGCCGCGCTCGAGGCCTGGCGTGCACCGGCGAGCGGGAAGCCC
>BTRA01000103.1:0-10409 GCA_036986155.1 Gemmatimonadota bacterium
GTCACCTACGCGGACTCGCTGCTCCAACACATGAACCAGGCCAGTGTCCGTCTCGATCAGGCGGCGGGATCACTGAGGTGATTATGGCCCGCATGGAACGGGGCGAGGGCACGCTCGGCCAGCTTTCCACCAATGATTCTCTGTACCACACGCTTACGGCGACCGTGGAGAGCGTCCGGCTGTTGATGGTGGACCTGCGTGATAATCCCGGACGGTACATCAACCTCTCGATCTTCTAGCCTAGGCCGATTCGCCCCTCGGGGGCGCGCCGCCGATAAGAAAAGGGCCGGGCCCATGGATGGGGCCCGGCCCTTTTCTCGCTGGCGCGATGGTGTCGCTTACCAACCCGGTGAGACAAGGAATCCAAAGTGCCCGCCCCGTTCCGGCCGCTGCCATGGAATGGCGTAGTACCACTCCAGGATGAGCATACCGAAAAGGTTGAACCGAGCCGACGCACCCGTCGAGAACACGGGCGATACGCCGGTCGGGCGCCGGGAAACCTCGAAGTTGATGTCCGAGAAGGAATTCCACGCCATGCCAGCGTCGGAGAACAGCACCAACTCGGTCGGAAGGGCTGGGAAGTTGATCAGGCCGAACTGCGACGTCCCGAACAGCGGAACACGCACTTCGAAGTTCACAACGCCGACCTTGTGACCGAAGAGGCGATCCATATTTGGACACCCCGTAATCGGCTTTAGGCGGGGATCTGGCTGGGCGCCCAGACATTCGGCGGAGGCCCGATTACTCGGATCGAAGCTGAAGCTCTCGAATGCATACCCACGAACCAAGGTCTCGAACCCCAAGTAGTATTCCCGAATGACCTGCGCCTTCTCCGACGAAAAGTCGTTGCCGTAACGGCCCAAGTGGAGCGCGCGCGCCGCGAAGGTGATGTTGTTGTTGGGGCTGAAATACCGGCGGAGATCCACCGTGACGTTTGTGTAGTTGATCGACCCGAGCGTCGGCCCGACCTCGAGTCGGTATCGGCCTCCGCCTACCGGCGACGTGAACCCGAGGAATGAATTATCGCCCACCAGTGCAATCGATCCCTCGAACAGGTTCAGGGCTGGTGCGGACGGTAGGCTGATGCGATCAATACCGATGGTCCGCCCGAACTGGTCCTGGAAAAACCGATCCACTTCAGTGTCGAACGACCACCTCGTGATTCCCACCTGAGCCTCGATTCGCCTGGTGGTCGAGAAGGGATACCTAGTAATGAAGCTCGCGTTCGTCAGGAAAACCCGGTTACGCTGCACGCCCGTGAAGTTCAGTCCCGATTCGGAATCGACGCCCCGGACCAGGAATCCGCCCGTTAGGAATGGAAGCCTTTGGCCGGACACACCCCAGTTCAGCCTTTTCTCCTGATTCAGATAGAACGCCTGCCCGCCGATGTCCTTGAACCGCCCGTTGGCCTGCAGCGCCAAGCCGAGCGTGCGGTTGCCCAACATGTCGCTAAAGAACGCAGCCGCACCACCACCGATGTAGCTTCCAAAACGGTCGGTACCAACTCCGAGCGAGGGCTGGCCGACATAGTCGAGCATCAAGCGGGAATCGTAAGCGACCGCATCCTCGGCCCTGTAGGTGTTCTCGGGGACGAGCCCGGTGAGCGGGTCGGCCAAATAGCCCGCAATCCTGCTGGAGCGGACGACTCTCGAAGGTGGCAGAATTCGGCCCGGCTTGGGCTCCGCAGTCGCTGCGACGCTGACGCCGCCCGCATTCGCTTCATTGGCATCGAGACTGTAGATGTGGAACTCGAATTCGTCGAATACCGTGTATACGATCGTGCCGGCCTCCTCGGCCACCGAGAATGCAGGCGACATGTAGGTGATCCCACTCACCCCTGTCACCAACTGGGTGATGCGTCGGACCTCACCGGTATCGAACGCGTATTGGTAGATGTCGCTGAAGCCGTCCTGGTCGGATACGAAGTAGAGCGACCGCCCGTCTGGAGCGTACTGCGGGTTGATGTGCTTCACGTCGCCGAAGACGTCGAGCACCTGGACTGCCCGCGTCTGTACGTCCAGGAAGGCTACCCGTGGCTTACTGTATTTCAGGACCGAGAAGTCCGTGTTCGGGCCTCGGTCGGATACGAATGCGATCGTCCGGCCGTCCGGCGACCAAGTCGGCTGGAGGTCCGCGTTCTTGTCGTCGGTCATCTGACGGAGGGCGCCGGTATTTACATCCCAGATGTAGATATCGCTGACGCCGCCCTCCATTCCTGAGAATGCGATGTACCGGCCGTCGGGCGACCACGCCGGGTTGGTTAGAGCACCGACCCCATCTATGCTGATCTTCCGCTCGATCTCGCCGTTCTCCGTGTTGACGATGGCGAGCTCGTTGTCTCCCTCGGCAAAGACGATGAAGACGAACTTCGAGCCGTCGGGCGACCAGTCACCCGCCGAGTCGATGAAGCGCAGCGCGTCGAAATGCGGGTCTGAGTTCGCGCTCACCAACTTCCGGATGATCTCGCCCGTGCGCGCATCCGCAATGAACAGATCGATCCCGAAGAGATCCTTCTCCGACAGGAACGCCACGAAGCGGCCGTCCGGGCTTACCGACGGCGCGAGGTTCTGGCGTCCCGCACCGGTCTCCGGCGCGAGCAAGAGCGTGCCAGACTCGCCCGGGGCCTGCTTTCCAGCCATCAGCGGCAAGTACTCCGCCTCGACCGCCTCCCGCCAACGCAGCGATAGGGTATCGGACGACATCCCCAGCACCTGCCCGAGCGCCGGCTCCCAACCGACTCGGACAGCACGCCTGTAGAGGTCCACGACGGCCTCATCCCCGTAGGTGCCCCCTACGTAGGCCCAAAAGGCCTGCCCGAACCGATATGGGAAAAAGCGCCGCTCGCTCGTCATTTGGCGAAGCGTCGGGACGTCGTTCCGGAGAATGGCGTCCCGCATCCACATTGCAGTGAGCGGGTCCTCCCGGCCTACCGAAAGGTATTCCGCCAAACCCTCCACCAGCCAAAGTGGCAGCAGAGTCAGGCCTCGTATCCCAGCTCCTGAGCGGGCTTGGGCGATGTTGTATTGGAACGCATGCACGAGTTCGTGACCCAGGACATGGTCGGTGTCCCAGTAGGAACCGGTCAGCGGCAGAATGACCCGGTTCTTGAGCGACTCGGTAACACCTCCCAAACCCTCGCTCACCGAGCCCCTCAGTGTGTTCGTCTGCTGGAAGTCCGGGTGATCGGCGTACAGAATAATGGGCTTGGGCTTCTCGAACTCGTGCTGGAATAGGCGTGCGAAACGCTCGTACCAGCGTTCGCTCATGCGCGCGGCGTCCTCGACCGCAGTGGCCTCTTCCGGATAGAAGTGGATATTGAAGTGCGGCGTCTTTAGGATCTTGAAGTCGAAGTTGTCGTACTGGACCTTGTTCCGTCCGAAGTATTGGGCGGCACCCTGCGTCGGAAGAGCCAGTAGAACGAGCGCCGCGCAGACGGTAGTCATCGCGCGCGTCAGCACGCCGCTCGGATCGGTCCTAGCCTGTGACACCATTACACACCCCTTCACCTATGATTGAGGCCCCCGTACTTATGGACGTGGCTGGGACCAAAGTGGTTAGACCAGCCCTTCCTCGATCGAGCTTATCCGGTCCCTCAAATTAGGGCATCACCGCCCGATGCGCGCCCCCGTCCTCCGCACCAACGCGTAGCGGCGTCAGTTAGGTTCCCCCCAGCCCTGGCTCTTTACGGATGTAGGCCCTTGTGCAAGTTTCCTGCCTGTGGGCCACCGTCCACCCACTGAAACCTACGGGATTCCCGATATGTTCTTTCGTTCATGCGCGATCTTGCTGATCCTGGTGTTGGTCGCCTGCAGTTCGGACGCGCCCGGACTCGGCCAGGTCGAGCCGTTAGACACGCCCGCAGGGGAGGACAGCCGGTGGCCGGCTTTGTCCTCCGATGGGGACGGTGTCATCCTGAGTTGGCTGGTGCCGGACGCTTCCGGCACATGGTCCTTGCGCATGGCGCGGTTGGACGACTCGGGTTGGGGCGACGTCAGGACCGTGGCCACCGAGGGTGCCCGCCCGTTCTTCGTGAACTGGGCTGATTTTCCCGCGGTGTGGGCGGTATCGACTGAAATGCTCGCCGCTCACTGGCTGGTGCGGGGCGACGAGGGTGGATACGACTACGGCGTGCGGGTGGCGTTTTCGAGCGACGGCGGAGAACGCTGGAGCGAGCCTTGGACTCCACACGAAGACGGCACGCCCACCGAGCATGGGTTCGTGTCCATGGTTCCGGTGTCGGACGGTGAGGTCGGGATGGTGTGGCTCGATGGTCGAAAGTCCGCAAGAACCGAAGACGGCGGGGAGGGTCTAGCCGAAATGACGCTCCGTTTCAGAACAGGCTCCCTCGGAGGGCCGCCTGGGCCCGAGACTCTCCTGGACGACCTCATTTGTGATTGTTGCAAGACTGACGCGGCGGTGACGGGAAGAGGCCCCATCGTGGTGTACCGCAACCGGACGCATGCCGAGGTCCGTGACATCTACGTTGCTCGCCTGACAGGGGAGGGGTGGACACCGGGGCACGCCGTACATGACGATGGCTGGGTCTTTCCGGCCTGCCCCGTGAATGGCCCAGCCATTGACGCGGACGGCGAAAGCGTGGTCGTCGCGTGGTTCACCGGTGCGAATGATGAGCCCAAAGTGAAGGTCGCTTTCTCTAGTGATGCAGGGGAGTTGTTCGGACCGCCGACCGAAGTGGACCTGGGGAACCCTCTCGGGCGGGTAGATGTTCTGCTCCTGGAAGACGGATCCGCCCTGGTCAGCTGGATCGAGGGACGCGGGCAAGATGCGGAGATCCTCGCCCGGAGGGTGCAACCGGGGGGTTCGATGGATCGGCCAGAGGGGATCTCTCCGACCTCGGCCGGACGTGACAGCGGCTTTCCAAGGATGCTCCAGGATGCGCACGGCAGGATCCTGTTCGCGTGGACTGCGTCCGGAAACCCCACGAGCGTACGAGTGGCTCGGACCGGCGGCTAGACAAAGGGAGTGGAGTGACAATGCGGCAGAGATTCACGCACGATGCGGGACGGCTTGCCCTCGTTGCGGCGATCGGGGGCAGCATCGGGCTCCTCGGATGCGATATCCCCGAAGGGCCACCCCGCGTGGGTGACGACGCGCCCGCATTCACCGGGACCTCGCTCGATACCGGGGATCCAGTCTCCCTGGCCGACTATCGGGGAGATGTGCTGCTCGTCAACATCTGGGCTACCTACTGCGCGCCATGCAGATTCGAAACTCCATATCTCGTCTCGATTTACGAAGAATACGCGGACCAGGGTTTCAAAGTGGTCGGCATCTCGGTCGACTCCAACACTTCGCTCGCGGCGGTAAAACGGTTCGTTGAAGAGTTGGAGGTGAGCTACGACATCCTCCTCGATCCAGATATGATCTCTACTGACGTCTTCGCGGCAATTGGTCTGCCCGCCACCTTCATCCTCGACAGAGATGGTGTGATTCGTTTCATGCAGTATGGTCCCATTCTGGAGGGCGACGCCGCGTTCTTGAATACGCTGGACGAGATCTTGGCGAGGGAGGCGCAGTCGTAGTGTTGCCCGGCGGCCTCTGTACGTCTCCATCCGACCGCTAGATGCTCCTTACGTGCGAGACCCCGGTCGGCGTCATTGAACTTCCCGTCGTTCGCGCCAACATCGCACGGGTGGTGACGTACTGTGGTCACCACGGGATCACCTGGCGCCCCCACATAAAGACACATAAAAGCGTGCGTCTTGCCCAGCTCCAACTCGCAGCCGGCGCGGCCGGGCTCACGGTCGCCACGCCCCGGGAGGCCGAAGTCATGGCCACCGTGACGGACGACCTCCTCGTGGCCTATCCGGTCGTAGGCGGAAACAAGCTCCAACGGCTGATGGCTCTGCCCAGCTCGGTGCGCCTTATGATCGGTCTGGACTCGTCGGAGGTGCTAGCCATGGTGGGCCGTGCTGCGGCTGCCGCCAATCGGTCCGTGCGGGTGCTCGTCGAAATCGACGCGGGCCTCGGAAGGGTGGGCCTACAGACTCCTGCGGAGGCAGTCCGCCTCGCTGGCGAGATCCGTGCGTCGACCCAACTCGAATACGCTGGCATCTTGTACTATCCTGGGCAAATCCGCGCCCACTCGACCACCCAAGGCGCGGACCTCGCGGTCCTGGCTGATCTGCTGCGCTCCTTTCATGATGCCCTGGCGGCGGCAGGCCTGCCCCCCTCGGTGGTGAGTGGCGGGTCCACGCCGACCTTGTGGCGGAGCCACGAGATACCTGGTCTCACGGAGATTCGCCCCGGCACATGCATCTTCTTCGACCGGGAGGGCCTGACGATCGACGTGGCCAAACCCGGAGACATAGCCTACTCAGTGCTCGCCACGGTTGTGAGTACGGCCATCCCCGATCAGGCCGTGGTAGATGCCGGTTCAAAGGCGTTGGCGAAGGAGTCGAGGGACGGAGCCGACGGATTCGGCTTCCTGCTGGATCGACCGGAGGTGCTGGTCGAATCCCTATCTGAGGAGCACGGTATTCTGGATCTCTCCGAGACGGACTGGTGCCCTTTGGTCGGCGATCGAGTGCGAATCGTGCCCAACCACGTGTGTGTCTCGGTCAACCTCCAAGACTATCTCCTGGCCGTGGACGGCGACCTCGTGGAACAGTGGCCCCTGGAAGCGAGGGGTCGAAGCCCCTACCAACCGACTGAAGGTGACTCCACCTGATGGAGCGCCTCACGCCGAAACGCGCCGAGGAGCTTCTTAGTGCGATCGCCGGCGTCCATGTATTGGTGGTGGGCGACATCATGCTCGACCGCGTGATCTCGGGCGTAGCCGAGAGGATCTCCCCTGAAGCCCCCGTGCCCGTGGTGACCGTGTCGGGCGAGCACGCCTCGCTCGGTGGCGCCGCCAATGTCGCGGCGAACATCGTAACGATGGGTGCCTCCTGCAGCTTGGTGGGATTGTGCGGTTCGGACGAGAGCGGGCTCCGGCTGAGGAGCGAGATCCAACGCCTCGGTATCGACGACGGCTCGCTGGTCGAGGCTGCGGACCGACCCACCACAACCAAGACCCGTGTGTTGGCGGGGCACCACCAGGTGGTTCGTGTCGATCGTGAGGATGCCACCGACATCCTCGAAACCCAGGCGACCGCCGTGCGACACTCCGTGCGTGGACTGCTCGGAAAGGTCGACGCCGTCGCCCTCGAGGATTACAACAAGGGGCTCCTCGTGCCGTCGGTCATCGACGAAGTATTGAGCGCCTCTGCCGCAGCCGGCACACCTACTGTGGTGGATCCAAAAAGGGTGCGGTTCTTCGCGTACGCCGGCGCCACGGTGTTCAAGCCCAACGCTCGGGAACTAGCGGACGCGCTGGGCGAGCCACTCCACTCTGACGATCCGAGCTGGATGGAGGCGACCAGGGCCCGCTTGGATTGCCGGGGGCTGCTCCTGACTCTGGGCAGCCGCGGCATGGCACTCAAGGTCGAGGGCGAGGAATACGTTCGCGTGCCCACCGTCGCACGTTCCGTGTTCGACGTATCGGGCGCGGGAGATACGGTCACCGCAACGGTGACCGTGAGTCTCGCCGCGGGTGCGTCGCAGGTCGAGGCAGCTCTATTGGCGAACCACGCAGCCGCGATCGAAGTCGGGCGGGCAGGGGTGGCGACTGTGCGGCCCGCCGACATCATCGCCCACATCCGGGCGCTTCAGTCGAAGCGCAGTTGAAGACCATCCCCATTCGAGAAGGAAGCATGCGATGAGCGAACTCAAGACGGTACACACCGACAACGCCCCCGCAGCGATCGGACCCTATTCCCAGGCGGTCACCGTCGACGGTTGGCTGTTCGCGTCCGGGCAGATTCCACTCGATCCATCCACAGGCGAGCTGGTTACGGGATCGGTTGCCGACCAGACCGACCAGGTATTCACGAATCTCGCGGCCGTACTGGCGGAAGGCGGAGCTGGCCTGTCCTCGGTGGTGAAGACGACGGTCTACCTGGTCGACATGGGCACGTTCACAGAGATGAACGAAACGTATGCTCGTCATTTCGGAGACCACCGTCCCGCACGAGCCACGGTCGAGGTGGCCGCCCTGCCGAAGGGAGTCGCCGTGGAGATCGACGTGATCGCGCGGATGTCCTGAACGGGGTCACGGATGGGTGCCGATCTTGGAGGACCGGAAGTCGCCCACTCTGGCCATTCGTAGTTTTCGAGGCCATTCTAAGATCGGACACCCGCCCGAATCTCCGCAGTTTTTCAGCCATTCCTCAGACCTTTGGAGATCAACTGATGCGCCCATCCCCGTTCGCCGGCCATTCCCTTGCCCGTTCCCTGACGGTGCTGGCTGCGTTCCTGGTTTTGGTGGTCACGAGTCCGACTGCCGTAACGGCGCAAGGCACGTACGACGAGAGCCTTTTCGACGCATTGCAGTGGACCAATGTAGGGCCGCCGCGCGGCGGACGCTCTCAGGCAGTGGCGGGTAGCGTCGCACGTCCCTTCGAGTATTACTTCGGCGCAGCGGGTGGCGGGCTTTGGAAGACGACGGACGGGGGCAACAACTGGGCGCCGGTAACCGATGGCAAGATCTCGAGCGCCTCGGTGGGCGCCGTGGCCGTATGCGAGGCCGATCCCGATGTGGTCTACATCGGCACGGGGGAATCCGAACTGCGAGGTAACGTCCAGCAGGGAGACGGGCTCTATAAGAGCACGGACGCCGGCGATACTTGGACGCACATCGGCCTCAAGGAAGCCCAAAACTTCTCTCGAGTGAGAGTCCATCCCGAGGATTGCTCGACGGCCTGGGCTGTAGCGCTAGGCAAGCATTCGAAGCAGAACCCCGAGCGAGGCGTCTACAAGACCACCGACGGTGGCGATACCTGGCGGCTGGTACTCAACCGGCCGGGCAACGAGTGGACGGGCGCTATCGACCTCTCCTTCGCGCCCAACAACCCGCAACTGATGTACGCAAGCCTTTGGGAGGTCCGCCGCGAGTCATGGGGCATGTCGTCGGGCGGCATGGGCAGCGGTCTATTCAAGAGCGAAGACGGCGGCGAGACATGGGCTGAGCTCACCCGAAACAAGACGGGCCTCCCCACCGGTGTGATCGGCAAGATCGGAGTTGCCGTCTCACCTGCGAACAATGACCGGGTCTGGGCCCTGATCGAACACGACGAGGGGGGGGTCTACCGCACGGACGACGGAGGTGAAACGTGGGAGCGCGTGAACGAGGATCGTTCGCTGCGCCAGCGTGCCTTCTATTACTCACGTATCTATGCCGACCCGCTCGACGAGGACGTGGTGTACGCCTTGAACACGGCCTTCTTCGAGTCGACGGACGGCGGCGAGACCTTCGACACCCGAATCCGCGTCCCGCACGGGGACAATCACGACCTGTGGATTGCCGCGGACGACTCAGACCGCATGGCCAACGCCAATGACGGTGGCGGCAATGTGAGCTTCAACCACGGACGCACATGGACCGAGCAGGATTTCGCCACTGCCCAGTTCTACCGGGTCATCACCACGAACCACGAGCCCTACCACATTTGTGGTGCGCAGCAGGACAACTCAACGGCTTGCGTTCCGGGGCCGGGTTGGAGCTTCCTCTCAGCCGGAGGGCCGCTGTTCTACTCGGTGGGTGGTTGCGAATCCGGTTACATCGCCCCTGATCCGGCGAACACGGACGTGTTCTACGCTGGATGTTATGGTGGCAGCCTGTCGCGCTTCGACCGTGCGACCGGACAACGGCGCCAGGTCAATGTGTGGCCCGAGAACCCCATGGGCCAATCCTCGGAGGATCTGATCGAGAGGGTGCAGTGGACGTTCCCCATTGTGTTCTCGCACCACGACTCCGGTGTGCTTTACACCGGAACTCAGAAGGTCTGGAAATCCCTCGACGAGGGGTCGAGCTGGCAGCAGATCTCCCCTGACCTGACCCGGTCGGACCCGATGACGATCGGCCCGTCTGGCGGCCCCATCACAAAGGATCAGACCGGCGTAGAGACGTACGCGACGGTTTTTGCCATCGCGCCGTCGTATCACGACCCGGATGTCATCTGGGCGGGATCGGACGACGGCTATGTGCACGTGACGCGAGATGGAGGCGGCACCTGGGACAACGTCACGCCTCCCGACGCCCCTGACTTCGTGCGCATCAACACCATCGAGGCGTCACCCACTACACCGGGAAAAGCCTACGTCTCGGGAATTCGGTACCTGGTGGACAATGATCGTAGGCCGTATGTGTGGAAAACGACCGACTACGGCCAGACATGGACGAAGATTGTGAACGGCTTTCCGGATGACGACTTCATCAGGGCCGTCCGTGAAGATCCGGCCAAGCCAGGTCTGCTCTTCGCCGCCTCCGAGCGTACGGTATACGCATCGTGGGACGACGGTGATCATTGGGCTCCGCTGACGCTGAACCTCCCGACCGTCCAGGTGTC
>BTRA01000104.1:0-10348 GCA_036986155.1 Gemmatimonadota bacterium
CTCGTCCCATAGGTGGTGCTCTAGGGCGGGAATCGGCTCATGTACCGTCACGGCCTCGATTTCCGCGTTCCAGGCCTTCGCCATGGTAAGCGCGGCCGGGAGGGCCGTTTCAGCAAAGCTGGAACCGTCCAGTGGCACCAAGATGAGCCGTGACATGTCGCTGTTGTCCTCCTTTTCAATCCACGGGCCGTCGCCGGGTCCGTCGTTCACGAAATTACTGGGCCGCCGAGAACCGTTTCGGCGTGAGAATCTCGGTTCCTTCGATGGGCGGCTCACCGGAGATGAGCGTGGAAATGATGCGGCCGCACTCGAACGCGAACGGGAGGCCGCCACCGCTGAAGCCGGAGATGATATACTCGCCGGGATGCCCCGGGAGTTCTCCGACCATGGGTAGAAAATCGGCGGTCCAGCCGAAAACGCCGCTCCAGCGGTCCTTGAGCGCGAGCGGGCGTGTCTTGGGAAAGCTGGTCTCGAACCACTGGCGGATGTCGCGCTGCAGGTGTTCGTCGATGTCGGCGTCTGATTGGCGGTAGGCGCGATCCCAGGCGTCGTGTCGCCATCCTCCGGCCACGATTTGCCCGTTGGAAGCCTGCCTCCAAACATTGAGTTTCCAATGGGTGGAGTAGCCGCCGGAAAATGTCGACTCCAGGCTTCGAGTCGCGAAGCCCTGACCACGGATGGGCACGATCTCCCTGCGGACCAGATTGGAGAACCGGGCTGATTCCACGTGGGTTGCGTATACCACGGAAGAGCAGAGGACGGAGTGAGGGCCGGCCTCGCATCGGAACCCTCCCTGGACCCGGTGCGCTTCCAAGACATCGAGGTCTTCACCGATCAATGCCCCTTCGTCCGCCGCCGCTCTCCCTACAGCGACGGCGGTCGGTCCGGGGTTGAGTCCGCCACCCCCTTCGATGCGGAAACCGCCCGCGAAGCCCTGGCCACCGATCGTCGACCGGATGTCGTCGGGCGTGATCCACTGGACGTCGATGCCGGCCGTCTCGAGTGCTTCGAACGACCGGCGCACTTCGTGAGCGGTGTGGGGTTCGGCGAGGACGTGTCCTCCAGACAGGTCCAGGCCGGCTCGCTCGGCCTCTCCACGTGACTCCAGGAGAGCCCCTAGCGTAGCGATCGAGCGGCTCGCGAAGTGCCACAACGTGTACGCCGATGCTTGGCCCAAGAAATGTACGGTCTCGTGGAACGGCTGCCGAAGGGGTGGCGACAGTACGCCGACCGCCGCGGCGGTCGCGCCGCTTCCTATTCGGCCGCGCTCGAGCAACACCACATCAATGCCGGCCCGTGCGAGGTGGTAGGCCGCCGAGGTGCCTGCGATTCCCCCACCCACCACGACGACATCCGTCCGTTCGGGAATCTCGCGGGTCTCCGGCACACTTGGTGCCATCCGGCCGTTCACCACGGCACCTTGGCTCGCCTCTCCATGACCGGCGGACGTTGAGCCTTGCTTGGCGAGGCGTCCACCCGACCGACCGGGATCTCAATCCCGATGCGCGTGCCCCGCTCGGCGGCGCTTTCTACGGTTACATGGCCTCCGACGATGGCTGCACGCTCCAGGATCCTGGCCAAGGCCTCACCAATCTGGGTTTCCTCGAGGTCGGCCGTCGGGTCGAAGCCCGCACCGTCGTCTACGACCTCCCCGAACAGCACCTCGCCGTCTCGCCGGAGAGTGATGCGAATCCGGTCGGCTTGGGAAAGCCGGATCGCCGCGATCAGAGATTCTTGGATGATGCGGAACGCCGCGAGACGGGCGTCGGGCGGTAGGTCGGAGTTTACCTCTTCGTCAAGGAGTTCGATCTTGACGCCGGAGACCTCGCTTACCGACCGGGCGTAGGCTTTGAGCGCAGGCACGAGGCCGAGCTCCTCCAGAGCCGGGGGATGGAGGCGCCGTGCCACCTCACCGACGTGTTCCAGGGCACCCCTGACCTCCGAGCGAATCTCGTCGAGGTACTTTTCCAGTGAGGGAGCGTTCTCCAGCTCCGGGTTGAGTGTCGCTACGCGGAGCCGCACTAGGACCCCCGCCAGTGTTTGAGCAAGCTCGTTGTGCAGTTCCCGCGAACTGCGGTTGCGCTCTTGCTCCTCCGCCTCGACCACGCGAGCCGCTTGGTTGCGGTTGCGCTTCCTGATCGCGGCTTGAGTGTCGAGCATCCGGTTGAACAAGTTGGCTAGCTTGACCGTACGCCTGTCCGCAAGCGGCGAGGCTGGTACCCGGGCGTTCAGGTCTCCCTCATCGACGAGCCTGGCGGTCTCCTCCAGGGCATCCAGGGGAATGAGGGCCGTCTTGATTAGAACCGCGTTGAGAGCCATGCCGCCGACCAGCAACACCAGCACGAGCAGTGCAATCAAGAACACGAACTCGCCGGGCCGCGTGGACGAGGTTACCCGACTCGCGAGGAGGGCGGTGGCACTCACGCCGACGACGAGAATCGTGGCGCTGGTGATCAGGATCTTGTAGAACAGGGGGACGGCAAGGAGGGACCTTACGTCCGGAACTCGCAGTCTCAACAGGCTACGGCTCGATACCGTGCCTTCGTCGATCGGGAAGCGCGTGCCGTCGGCACTGGGATCTTTCGATGACAAACGATACTCCGGACCCTCCCGTACATGCGATATCGCCCCTAAGTTGTGTTCTGGGGGAGGTGTTCGTCTGTAGGGAATACCAAGGATTGGACTGTAGGAGTTTTCGCCACAGTGAATTTAGGCCGCCTACGAGAAGTGCGAGCACGATCGCGTGATACTGGTATGTCCTCGACCATCGGACGGGGAATTGGAACCGAATGAAGCGAAAGGCCTGATCCTACGTTGACTCAAACGTCCCAACCTGCCCCCGGTGCCAACGCGCAGCCGCGCTTGATCGACTACAGCGTCGTGTTCACCGCGTCCCCCGACGGCATTCTCGTTGTGGACGAATGCGGCGTCATCCAGGACACGAATCCTGAGTTGGAACGCCTGTTCGGGTACGATCCCGACGAGTTGCGCGGGTTGAAGATCGAGGTGCTCGTGCCAGAGACCTTCCGGTCCGGCCATGAGCGAAAACGCGATGGCTTCACCTCGAAGCCCCGCAACCGGCCCATGGGAGTAGGACTCGAGTTGGCGGGACGCCGAAAGGATGGGGTAACGATTCCCGTCGAGATCAGCCTTAGTCCTTGGCAGGCTGATGAGGGCGGTTTCGTCATCTGTACGGTGCGTGACATCACCGAGCGAAAAAGGCTCCGAGCCTTCACCGCAGGTGCGGTCAAGGCCGCTGAAGAAGAGCGGCTCCGAATCGCCCGTGAGCTGCACGACGACACCGCGCAGCGTCTTGCCGCCTTGATCATTCAGCTCAAGCTTGCGCTGGACGCCGAGCGGCCGGATGATCGTGAGAGGATGTGTGGTCACGTGCTCGAGGAACTACGTGAGACGGCGGAAAGCGTGCGGCGTATTGCGCGGGGTCTCAGACCGCCGGCCCTCGAGGATGCGGGAGTGGTTACGGCGCTGCAGGCACACCTCAGAGCTACGGTGGAACATCTGGACCTGACGTCAGCGCTCGACTTCGAGGCGGTCGACCATCTGCTGCATCGAGATGCCAAGTTGGTGTTGTACCGTGTTGTCCAGGAGGCACTGTCGAACGTGATTCGCCACGCAGAAGCGAGCCATGTGTCCATTCAGATCGACGCTGACCAGAATGTCGTGCGAGCGATTGTGGAAGACGATGGAATCGGATTCGATCCGGAGACGGTGGACGGGCAACGTGGACTCGGGCTCATCGGCATGAAGGAACGGGTAGGCGGCGTCGGTGGATCGGTGACCATCGAGAGCGCCGCCACCGGAGGGTGCCGGGTTCTGCTCTCGATTCCTGTTGTCGGTGCGGAGATTGACGATGAGTGAAGTTATTCGCCTCCTCTTGGCAGACGACCACGCGATGTTCCGAGCGGGGATCAAAGCGCTCCTGGAGGCTGAGCCCAGGATGGAGGTGATTGGCGAGGCATCCACGGGCGACGAGGCTGTCGAGGCGGCCCGGTCCCTCCGTCCGGAGGTCGTGGTCATGGACCTGTCGATGCCGGGATCCAACGGCCTCGAAGCGACTCGCCGGATCGCGGCCCTCGAACTGGACACCAAGGTTCTGGTCCTGACGGTGCATGCGGAGGAGGAGTACCTCGTCCCCGTCGTTGAGGCTGGCGCCAGCGGCTACCTTACCAAGACGAGCGCCGACCGGGATCTGGTGGAGGCCATCAAGGTCGTCGCCCGGGGAGAGGTGTACCTTCCGCCCAAGGCGACGAAACTACTTCTGCAGCAGTACAAGATGGCAGAGGCCACCGATGATCCCGGCCTTCGAGATCTCAGCTCTCGTGAGCAAGAGGTGCTCGCGTTGACCGCCGAGGGGTTCAGCTCACGGGAGATCGGAAAGAAGCTATTCATCTCGCCGAAGACTGTGGATACCTACCGGGCCCGCATCATGGAAAAGCTCGGGCTGAATCATCGCTCGGAACTGGTACAGTTCGCGTTGAGGGTTGGGTTGCTCAACGAGATCTAGTCGGCTCGAGCGCTAGACCCCCTCGGTTGAGGGCGAATCAGCGGCTTCGACCGTCACTGCAGGCACTACGGCAGTTTCGTCGGGCCATCTGGGGACGGCAGACCAGAAGTACACGACGGCCGTTGCTATCAGTATGGCTCCTCCAACTAGGTCCCTGATGGTCTTCCGTTTCATTCCACGCTTCCTCACTTCCCATCCACGACTAATCCACACCCGATTGGACGTGTGCGTGGAGCTATTCGTTGCACTTGCGCTCGATAGGAATACGGTCGGCGAGGGTGGGGTCTTCACTTTGGCGGGGCGTTACTCCCCATCCTGGACGAGTCCGTAGATCGCCCAGCGGTCGCTCTCGACTGGGATGAGCGACGGAGACAAGAGCAGGATCGCGTGGGGCAGGACGTCGCCGAACGGCTGCCGGTGTGTGTCCGCGACGAAGATGATTCCAACGTCACTTTTTCGATGGCGTTGCGGGTTTGGATTACCCGGGCCACCATTCCGGGCCGCCCCGGGCGAGTGCCGCGGCGACGCAAACGGGAATAGCCCTCGAAACTGGGGATGACGATGTTCCTAGGTACGCTAATAGCTCTGACCACCACCGCGGCCGCTTGGACGGGGCCGACCGAACCGGCAGCCCAGCAAGGCGAGTACCTCTATAGAGTGCTCACGGTGCGTGCCGCCCCTGGCCGGCTCCTGGACCTGATCGATCTCTACAAGGAACAACGGGAGATTCTCGAGGCGGTGGGAGATGGCGAGGTGTTTTGGATGCGCCACAGCCAGGGAGACCAATGGGACCTCCTGCTCATGTTTCCGATGGGTAGCTTTGCCGATTACTACTCCGCGGCCCGCGTCCGGGATCGCGAGCAGGGACGTGGCACCAGCGGGCGAACCGGAGCAGAAATCCAGAAGGCCATCGACGCGGCGTCGAGTTGGCGGGAGGAGCTATTCGCGCGAGGTCCCGGCGTCGACGCACTGCGGGAGCGTTTCGCCGGCGCCGGTCTGTTTCACATCGAGATGTTCATCGCGCTCCACGACAAACGAGACGAGTTGTTGGCACAGCGAAATATGGAGAACGCCTACTACCGGGCTCTAGACCGCAACCAGAACTTGATTTTCGTGAGGGAAGCAGGCGCCGCCTGGGACCTATTCACTTTGGGGTCCTACGACGATCTCGAGGACTTCGCGAGCGCCGGGGACATTCCGGAGGAGGAGGAGGAGCGAGCAGCCCGGGAAGCCGGTTTCGAAGCCGCCAACCGGATCGGCACCTACCTGCGCTCGCTGATGCTCAGGCACAATGACACGCTGGCCCGTCCTGTCGGCTGACCACGGACCTACTTGCGACCGCCCAACAGTGAGTCGTGCCGGTCGGCCCGTTCTTTGACCCGGTCGGTCGCGCGAAGCGCTGCGCCGACACCCCTCGCGCCGGGGAGTGGCAGCGTCGAAATAATGCTGTCCTTCTGACGGCGAGTAAGAGTATCGCGGTCGATCATCGGGCGTGACTCCGTCTCGCCGGGCGTGCATCCGAGAATCAGCATCAAGGCGCCGGCGCACAGTATCCGCTTCATGACACAAGCCCCTCCTTAGGGCTGGGAGTTGGTGCGGGGTTCTCCTCAAATGTCTAGCCAAGCGGCCTGGCCCGCTATGGCGCCGACAGATCTCTCGGTCGAATGAAGCGCCGTAACGATCCCGAGCCTCCCACAATATCGGCCCAGTTTTCGACATTGAGGTCGATGACGGCGAGCGCTCCGGTGGGGAACTTGGTGAGGGCGCGGTCGAGGTCGGGCTGCTCACCCGATCCGCTGAGCCCCATCGTTATGGCCTCCATGCCCGGATTGTGCCCGATGAGCATGACCGAGCCTATATCATCGCGTTGCTCCTGGATCACGGAGATGAGTTCCCCGGGGCTGGCGAGATACAATCGCTCGTCGATCTGGCTTGGTGGCTCGAACTCCAGGCAGCTTCCGATGCGGTCCCAGGTTTCACGCGTTCGACGTGCAGGTGAGCAGATCACCAGCTCGGGGAGGAGACCTTCGGACTGCATGACTTCAGCCACCTTGGGCGCAGCAGCCACCCCGCGTCGGGCGAGTGGGCGCTCGATGTCCGAGAGTGAAGGGTCGCCCCAATCGGATTTGGCGTGGCGGAGCAGGTAGAGCCGTTTCAAGTGGCCTCCAGAGGCGTGTGCGGTGGAGTCTTTCGTGATATGATTCCGCCATGCCGCAGCGAAGTCCAGCACAAAGTACTTGCTTTAGACCGATCCGAAATCCTGTATTTCTGTTAGTACCTCTCTCGACCGACTCTCAAACAGGGAAAGCCGATGAGCGAAGGCGACGCTCCGACGCCTGAGGCGCCAAGGCCGAATCCGTCCTCTCCAGAGGTGCGAAGGGGTGGCTCTCCCCCACTTTCTTGGCCACCGCCTGGTATGGAGTGGATCCAGGGGAGACTTTGGCAGGTGACGGTGATGGCGATGCTGGGGAGTCTCGTTACCGTTCTGCCGCTCATCTGGTCGTTGGCGATGTCGCAGGATTTCTGGAGTCTCGGCCCCCTCGAGGAACACTGGAAGCTCGGCATCACGATCACGTTGGTGGGTCTAGCTGTCTTGTTTGCCGCCTTCTTCCTGCTTTTCAGCCTGATGCGCGCCGCGGGTAGGGCGGCCGATCTGGGATACGGCTTTCTGACGATCGCCGAGGTGACGACGGACCTGAGCCGCGACACCGGATTCCTGCTCCAGGGCAAGCGTCTCTATTCGCGTTTCAGGAGAGACCAGCGCGGCCATCTGGTGATGGCGCGACTGACCGGGGCGATCCTCCTATTGGTGTCCTCGCTGTGGCTCGCCGTGGGGTTCGCGGTTGCGGTGGCCCTCGCCGCCCGGGGCGTCATCGGTCCGCGCGACGTGTGGTTTTTCACGGCGGGACCGAGCGTGGTCTTCTTCGTCACGGGTGGGGGCCTCTATCTCGCTCAGGCGATTCGGGTTCGGATGGCGAGAGCCTCCTGGTTGTCGGAGGACGGTGTGGCTGGTTGGTCGGTACGCGAGGATGCCACGCGCTGGTCCAATGGTCTGGATGAGGCCCGGAGCATGGTCGCTCTGGACGCCGGAAAGAAGCACCAGGGGAAGCTTTTCCGGAATGCGGCCGTGCTGACGGTCCTCCTCTTCGTGATCATCGCCGTTCCCATCGTCACGATCTCGATCACCGGAGCGGTCGGACCCCTCCTCGCCGAGATCGCGATACCACAATTCCTCTCCGTGCAGGAGATGGCTGGTGCCATCGAACCGCTGCGCCGGTACCGTCTGGAGGCGGATCCTTCCATTAGTCCGGTTCAGGCGGGGCTGGCCTTCAACAACCTAGCTTTCGTGGGCTTGGTCCCAGAGGAGGGCCGACTCGAGCTGGCGCCTACCCGCCCATATCCAGAGCACTGGTTCCCGAACCCCGGCTCATTCCCGAACATCTTCCAAGAGGACGTAGCCAGGGACCTCATGATCCGGACGGACGGTGGATTCGACTCCGACGAGCTAGCTGCGCTCCGGCAAGCCGCCGCTCATCCGGGACAGCGTGAGCTCGAGATTCTCGCCCGGGCCGGGGAAGCTGACCTGGTCAGTACGCGGTGGCAGGTGCCGTTCCCGGACACGTTGTCCATGTTCACGATGCCGCTCCCGCACTTCACCGAAATCCGCTACGCCGCGTTGGCGAATGTGAGCCGGGCGGCGGTGGAGGTCATCGACGGCGACCCGGCCCAGGCGGAAGAGACCCTCTATCAACTGATTTCGGCGGGTTTTCTTCTGGTCGATCAAGGCCCGACGCTCATCGACAACCTGATGGGTGTGGTCATCGTCGGGCTCGGCGGAGACGCCTTGGAGGGGCTCTACGAGGTCCGTGGACGTACCGAAGCCCTCAGCACACTCAAGTGGGCTCGTGAGTCGGCTGCGGCGGCCGCACACGCCTCCAGGCTAGGGGTGAACGAAGACGACATTCATACTGTGCTGAAGAGCATTCCCAGTATCGTCGAGGACGGTTCCGCCCTCCGAGGTCTGCGTTGGGAGTACCTGGCGACGTTCAACATGCTGGCGCCGTGCATCAACCTTCACAAGATGGTGTTCGGCCCGGATGAAACGTACGATGAATGGCTTCTACGGAGCGAGGCTGCGCTCGTTCGCTTCCCCGGCGAGGCGCCGCTGTTCGAGTTGGCCAGTTCGGGCGTGACCAACCTCGTTCAGGAAGTCGGGACTCTTTCACGGATCTTGACCATCGTGCTCGGCAGCCAAACCAAACCCGGAAGCTGCGCGATGTTCATCTCGGCGTTCGAGACCCGCGGGGGTCTCTGACGAGGTGCTCCCCTCAAATTGTGCGACTTGCTAGACAGCGCGGGCCAGACCTCCTAGATCGGGGGGTCGGGCCCGCAACTTTTTTTCAGGAGTCAGCCGTGTTGAGAACCAGTCTTGGTGTATCTGCAGCACTTTACGTCGCTTTGGCCCTCGCTCGGCCCGTGTCGGCCCAGACCGACATCGAGCGAGCTTACCGGAGTGACGCCGACCGTCTCATCGAGGCGGCCGTGGGGGACAGTGCCGCGTACGATCGCCTTGCCGAGTTGGTCGATCGCTTCGGGCACCGCCTCAGTGGGTCTGCCAGCCTGGAACTCGCGATCGACTGGATTCTGGACCAGATGGAAGCCGACGGCCTCGAAAACGTCCGCGGCGAGCCGGTCCCGGTGCCCCACTGGGTCCGTGGTGAGGAGTCCATCCGCATGCTTCAGCCGCGCCGGAAGGAGCTCCCCATGCTCGGCCTCGGCGGGAGCGTCGGGACGCCACCGGGCGGCATCCGGAGTGAAGTCGTGGTGGTGGGAAGCTTTGCCGAACTCGAGGCCCGTGCGGACGAGGCGGCAGGACGCATTGTGCTCTTCAACGTTCCGTTCACCTCGTACGGCCAGACCGTGCGATACCGCGGCGGCGGAGCGGTCGCCGCTGCCCGGGTGGGAGCAGTCGCCAGCATCATTCGTTCCGTGACGAACTACTCGCAGCAGACACCGCACACCGGGGCGATGGGCTATGCGGAGGGGGTGACCAAGATACCGCACGCCGCCATCACCGTGGAGGACGCCGAAATGATCCAGCGGATGGTGGATCGCGGCGAGCGCGTCGAACTTGTGATCGAGATGGAGGCGAAGACCCTTCCCGACGTCATGTCCCGCAATGTCGTCGCGGAGATCGTTGGACGGGAGAGCCCGGAAGAGGTCGTCGTTCTCGGTGGACACATCGACTCGTGGGACGTCGGGCAGGGCGCGATGGATGACGCAGGGGGCAGCGTCGCGGCTTGGGAGGCCGTCCGGCTCATGAAGGACCTCGGCCTGAGGCCGCGCAGGACAGTACGTGTAGTGCTGTGGGCCAATGAGGAAAACGGTTTGGCAGGCGGTAATGGCTACCGTGATTCGCATTTGGAGGAGGTCGGCGACCATGTGCTGGCCATGGAGTCCGACGGAGGCCTGTTCCGCCCTCTCGGGTTCGGGTTCACCGGGTCGGACGACGCTTTTC
Organism: Gemmatimonadota bacterium; assembly: GCA_036986155.1. Taxonomy (GTDB): domain Bacteria; phylum Gemmatimonadota; class Gemmatimonadetes; order Longimicrobiales; family Gaopeijiaceae; genus JACZXQ01. The sequence goes on from BTRA01000104.1 coordinate 10,044, forward strand.
AGATCATGCAGCGCGTCGGGCGTTTGCTGGACCGAATTGGTGCCGGCCGGATCACTCGGGGAGGAGGCGGGGCCGATATCGGACCCCTTCAGAGAGAGGGAGTGCCGGGAATGGGACTACAGGTCGACGGCGAGCGCTATTTCTGGTATCACCATACCGATGCGGACACCATCGACAAGCTCGACCCACGTGAGGTGGGACTCAGCGTGGCCGCCATGGCCGTGATTGCCTACGTGATCGCCGATCTACCGGAGCGGTTGCCGCGATAGGGTCCTGCTCGCCGTCCTGCACCCCCGGGGGAAGCC
>BTRA01000105.1:0-10347 GCA_036986155.1 Gemmatimonadota bacterium
TGGACGAGCGGCAACACGCGGCGGCGAAAAGTGCGGAAGTAGGCCTCGAACTTTCCGGCGTGGATGACCCCGGCCGCGATCAGGCTGGGGCGCCCGTCCCAAAACACCCTCGCGAACTCCGGGAGCGTGTTCCGCAAACCGCCGTAGCGGCCCAGCCGTTCAGCCGAGTCGGTTACGCCGAGGAAGCCGAGGAGCTCGGCATCGTCCAGCTCCCTGAATGCGGCCACGCGTATGGCCAGGCAGGCGAGTTGGGCCAGGCTCAGGTCCACCGCCACGACCTCTGCCGGGTCGAGGGTCAGCAAGGCGAGAGCATTGTCTCCGGCCGAGCCGATGGAGAGAAGCCGACCGCCCTTGGCGACGGATCCGAGGGCTTGGCACAGGACGTCTGCGTCTTCCCACACGCTCCCGTAGCGGATGAGGTCGAACGAGGCTCGCTCCTGGATGGGCCGCTCTCGTGGGCGATCGGTAGGGGCCGCTCTCATCGTTCGCTCGCTCGAGCGTCGACGCCCTCGGCGGACCGGTCTTCCTGTGCGGGACACCGACCCAACTTGGCATGGGCGCGGGCGAACTCCCCCGCGCACATCGCGCCTGCGATCGATATTTCGCCCGCGAGCGCTACCGCTGCCGTGATCTCGGCCAACTTCGCCGCACCGCCCTCACCTAGGCAATCCACGATTCGCAAGCACTCTGTCGCGCTCGGCAGCCGCGTTCCGCCCCCCACCGTGCCGATGATGAGGTTGGGCAAGGTCACCGTGGCGTAGAGATCTCCGGCGCTCGTCACTTCCATTCGAAGGAGACCGACGCTTGCTTCGCTCACGCAGGCGGCGTCCTGCCCACACGCCAGGAATATGCCCGTCACCGCGTTGGCGATGTGACCGCTCACGCCGATGGAGCCGGTTTGCACACCACCCACGAAGCTCATCCGCCAGTAGTCCGCGATACGGTCCGGAGTCGCTCGTAGGCGTGACTCCACGAGCTTGCGTGGCACGACGACCTCGGCGGTGGCGTGGCGGCCCCGCGTTTCGAAGAAGCTGAGCGCGGTTCCCTTCTTGTCGCCCGACATGTTGGACTCGAGGACCCAGTACTCCGGGGTGATCGGAGTTCTCGCTATCAGATCCTCGCAGATCGCGGCCGTGCAGAATGTGACCATGTTCTGCCCGGCGGCGTCGCCGGTATGAAAGTCGAAGATCAGGTATACGTGGTTGGCCTGAATCTGCACTCGCAGGTTCAGGAGCTTTCCGTGCCGGGTCCGCCTCGCGGCCACCTCGCACAGCCGATCGAACTCGCCGACGGCCCAGGCCGCGAATCGGATCGCCCCGGCCATGGTGGCGAACACGAATCCGGGAGCCCGCTGAACCTGTTCGATCGTGGTGGCGCAGGCCGCGCCTCCGGATAGAGTGAGAAGCCGGGCGCCCCGCCCATAGCTTGCGACCAGAGCGCCCTCCGTCGTGGTCAGCGGAACATAGAAATCGCCGTGGGCATGCAGGCCGTTGATCCTCAGGGGGCCGATGAGACCGGTCGGAATGGAGACCATCCCGATGAAATTCTCGATATTGCCCTCCAGCGAGGCCGGGTCGGGGGGATCTGCGCGTCCGGACAGATGCGGCAACGGCCCCACGCGCTCCTCCAAGAACCGGATTCGCTGAGCCGCTCCCTCCGCCGTGTGGTCTCGGGCGGCCGGGACCGACGGAGGGAACGGCCTCGACTCGGCGCTCGTGGGTGCGAGCCGATCGGAGACCGCGGAAACGTCACCCCCACGGCTCAGTCGATGAGCGATCTCGAGTGCTTTCTCGTGCGAGATGGGCATGGGTCTACCGGGTTCGGGTCAACGAGCTGGTTGAGGTCGCCATGCTGGCCGGTGGCACGAGCCGGAGTGGCATACCACCCTTGGGCCGGAGGGTCACGCGTGGAGCGAACGCCGGCTCGAAGCCGGGTTCGAGCTCGAAGGCGACGCCTCGGCAGACCGTGGCGAGTATGATTTGAATCTCGGCGGTGGCGAACGACGAGCCGGGACACATGCGCTGGCCTGCGCCGAAGGGAAGGTAGGCGCCGCGCACCCTGTCTCGACTCTCCCCGGGGTCGAAGCGATCCGGGTCGAAGCGTTCCGGGTCCGGCCAGTGCGTTGGATCTCGATGGAGCAAATAGGGCAGGATCGTGACCACGGATCCCGGAGGGATATGGTATCCACCGATCCGGTCATGGCCCACGGCGTGTCGGCCGATGCGCCACACGGGCGGATACAGGCGAAGCGCCTCGTCGACGAATTTCCGGGAGGCGACCAGGTCGGGCAGATCAGTGAGCGTGGGCGGTCGCCCGCCAAGCACGGCGTCGGCCTCGCGAGCGATCCGCAGTTGGTGGTCGGGATGCCGGGCCAAGAGGTAAAGACACCAGGTCAGCGCTGTGGATGTCGTCTCGTAACCGGCGATGAACATCGTCATGATTTCGTCACGGACGTCCTCGTCGGTGAAAGGCGGTCCATTCCCCGAGCACGAAGCCGCTCTCAGGAGCGCAACGAGATCTGTCGCTTCAGTGGCTCCATGATCGAATTCCCGCCGGCGAGCGATCACCTCGTAGATCACGTCGTCGAGCGTGGCGATCGCTTCGTTGAAGGATTTCCGTGAAGGAGTGGGTAGGGTGGCGGTGGCACCGCGAATCCATCGCAGGGGGCGGGCGCCGGGGAGCAGCTCCAGGTACCGCCACGCCGAGGTGCGGAGTCGCTCCATGTGATCGAGGACGGTCGACACAGAGCGGTGCACTTCCGCCTCCCGATGGGTCACGTCGGAACCCAGCAGCGTGCGGGCGGCAATGCTGAGCGTCAGGGCGTTCATGCGCTTGAACACGTCAACGGTGAGGCCCTTTCGCGCGAGCTCACCGAGGGCCGCAGCTTCCTGAGCAGCCGACTCGACCATGACCGGCACAAACGCGGACAGTCGCTCGCGCGCGAGTAAGGGCTGGATGATCTTGCGATGGCTCCTCCAGTGGTCTCCCTCGCTGGTCACCAGACCTTCTCCGAGCAGCCCCCTGAGGAGCACGTGGCCCGGACCCCGGCTGTAGTTCTCATGATTCTGAACCAGGACGTGGCGGGCGGCTTCCGGGTCGCTCACGAGAAACTGCCTCATATCTCCGAGCCGGACTTCGACGATGTCGCCATACTCGGCCTTCAGCTCGACCAGCAGTGCGATCGGGTCGCTCCGCCGTCCGAGGATTGTGCGCAAGAGCGACCTTCCGCGAGGCCCAGGGGCGGACGACTGGGCCTTCATGTCCTCACGCTCCTGTGGAGGAGGACGTACTCCCGCGGCGAGACCGTCACGCCCGGCATTGCGTGCGCCTGTCCCAGGTACTCGCTGGTATTGTCGCGGCGGACCAGGGCGGAGATGAACGTGTGGATCCCCGCCTCCAACGCCGACTTTGCGGCGAGGTGGAAGAGGGCTGTAGAGAGCCTCTGCCCTCTGGCGCCCGGGGCTACCGCGACGGTCTTGACGACCATCTTGGTGTCCTGGCGAAAGGCGAAGACGAATCCCACCAGCCGGCCCTCGGCGTCGCGAGCCCAATGGGTCAGTTTTGCTTCGGGTCGAGCCAGTACATCGCGGAACAGACCCACGAAGATCTCGATCGGAACGGGCTCGAACAGGAGATTCTCTCGGAAGGCCTCCAGACAGAGGGGGTGGAGCTCGTCCAGGAGCGCCGTGAGGTCCGCCTGGTCATCCGGGTCCAGGCGCTGAAAACGGAAGCCCGCTTCCGTTGCCGCATGCCACGCCGTGCCCGTATGGCGCACCACGTCCCTGACTGTGTACGTCCCCGATCGGGGAAAGTCGAACACTTGGGTCTGGTAGTGCTCCGCTTCCTCGAACCCATGCCGTCGGAACCGCTCGATGTACTCGGGGGGCTGTGTCGGCTCCCAGCCGTGGAGTGCCCCGGGGGGCGAGCCAGGCTCGTGTGGAACCAGGAATCGGTAGGAAAACCACGTGTTCAGGTCCACGGGTGCGAAGAGTTTCTGCATCCCTTGTGACGAGGCCCATGCGAGGGCCATGTCCAGTATCACCCGGGTAGCAGCATCCCCCTCCGGTCCGGGCGCGGCCTCGTACAGCCCCAACACGCCGGTTTGGTCACGGGCGGCGCACTGCATCACGGCGGCCCGTACCAGGACATCGTTGTTAGCGCTAGCGAGGAAAAGCTCGGACGGGCGGAGCAGGGCCAGCCGGAGCACAGTGGTCGTGTAGTCCACGGAGGGGGCGTGCTCTCGATAGGGGGGTGCTCGCAGGTCTTCCGCGCAACGAGCGAAGCGCTCGAGGAAGTCGGTACGCTCTGCCTCGCTGGAGAGAGCGCTCCATCGGATCAGGGTCGGGCTCATAGGATCCTCACCTCTCCCCGACCCGCGTCCATGAGCACCCGCTGGCCGCTCTGAAGACGCCCGAGCGCCTCTCCGCTCACGCCGACGATCGTGGGGATTCCCAACTCTCGGGCCACGACTGCAGAGTGCGAAAGGAGGCTCCCGCGCTCGATGATCAGCCCGGCACAGGCTGGGAACACGGGAATCCAGCCCGGGTCGGTACGCTCCGTAACCAGGATTTGTCCGCTCAGGCCCTCCGTGTCCTCGAACCTGTCCGCTACCCACACGGGCGCCTCGACCACGCCGGGGCAGCACGGTGTGCCCACGAGCGTGTCCGGGTCACCGTGTCGGAGCTCCGTAAGGAGGTCTTGGTCCAGGAGGAGAGCCGGGTAGCGCATAGAGGCGCCCGCCGCACCCCGCGTGAGGAAGCGATCCGGAGGGGCCGGTGAGTCCCGGTACCCGTCGAACTCACGGCGCCGGACCGCAGCCAGACCACGCAGATCGAGGGAGTCGGGACGACCCTCCACGAATCCGAGCAACTCGTCCACCGTCAGGTAGAAGATGTCCTGCTCGTCGTCGAGGAGACCCAGGCGGGCCAGATTCCCGCCCATCCCGCGGAAGAGGCGGCGCGTGACGCCGAAGGTCCGCGTCCGCTCGAATCGCAACAGCTCGCGGTCGCTGATCGCACGCCGGGCCCAGCGAAGCACCGCGAAGTAGAGTACGCGCCGGGGGCCGTGCAGCGTCTGTCGAACACGATCCTCCGCCTCCCGCCGGATGGTCGCCTCCCGGCCCTTCATCTCCTCGGTCGAAGGCACACCGTGACGCAGGTATCCCTGCACGCTAGCCACCACCATGTGGGGTTGGTCATGGAGGTCGAGTGTCTCGAGCTTCAGTTCATCCACACAGCGACATCCGAAACGACGCACGTAGTCCTCGAAGCGTGCCGCGAGGTCCGGTGCGAATCCGGTCTGAAGCGCGGTCCAAAGCCCATCGGGCGGGTCGGCGAGGAACCGTTCCCGCACGGCCTCGTCCCCTGTGGAGATGTCACGGGCGATCTCCAGGAGGAGGCGCAAGGGTTCGGTACTCTTCAGGTCGCCTTCACCGCACAGCAGGTCGTTCTGCAGTGAGCCCGCGTCGGCGCTCGGGGTGATCCACCTCTCGGTCAGCGCCTTCAGAAGGCCAAAAGCGAGCATGCAGCGCGTGTCGTTGACGATGGGCGCCGTCCAGTGTCGGAGGACGTCGTCCTGTAGGCTCTGGTAGACCGCCGCCTGCGCCGGAAGGCTCAGCTCCCCGAGCTCCGTCTCCTCCAACGGGCGGCACACCCGGTCGACCCTACGCAGGAACACGACATTCGCACGCGAGCCTCCCGCCATGCGATGGACCAAGCGGCCGAGGAGGGCCAGTCGCCGGAGCAGTCCGTAACGAGGCGTACGGTCAAGAGGGTCGAAGAGCTCCGCGAGTTCAGGCGTAAGTGACTGCCTCACACCCATCATGGTGTCCATGAACCCCTTGCTTCGACCCAACAGAGGGAAGAGGGACAGCAGCCGATACCAGTTCACCAGGTTGTAGTAGACCCGTCCCCGGACGAGTCCCAGCATGTTGCGGAAGACGGGTTCGTGGGCCTGGATAACGGCGGGAGGGACCCCCATGATGCGGCAGGTCTGGTAGTAGACTTCCCGGTAACTGCGGCTCACATGGGAGAACGTCAGCGGCGTTGTGACGCCGGCGTAGCTCTCGATGATGTTGGAATTATCCCAGATGACCGCTTCATCGCCCGCCACGTCCGGGTCGAAGAGCGCGGCGGGAGGCAGCGTGGTGATGGGTCGTGTCTGGAGTACGAAGAGCTCGCCCTCGGCGTACGCCCACTCGCAGTCCTGCGGTCCGCCAAGCTCGGCCTCGAGCCGCAGCGCTAGGCGGGCCACCTCGCGGACCTGTTCCGGCGCCAGGGAAGCCTGCTCCGCCCGGGCGGGCTCTACCGTGACTGAACGAGTCCCTCCTTTTTCGGGGTCCCGGAACAGAGCGTGAGTCTTGGTGGCCAGGGTGACGTCGGACTCCAACGTCTCCCGGTCGACGTGGAAGCGGTCCGAGTCCAGGGCGCCCGACACGAGGCCTTCGCCCTGGCCCCACACGCTCTCCACAACGAGTGTTTTGCGTTCGGCCGGCCGGAGTGGATCGCGCGAGAACGCGACGCCTGCCGATTCGGAGTCCACCATGCGCTGGACGATCACGCCCATACGAGGACCGGCGCTCTGAGCGGCGATCCAGCCGCGATAGGCCATGTTCCGCTCGGAGAAAGCCGACGCCCAGCAGTCGCGGACCGCATGGAGCACCTCGCTGGGGCCTCGTCTGTAGAGGAAGGACTCGAACTGGCCCGCGAAGGAGTGCTCGGTGCCGTCCTCGTCGAGACCGCTGGAGCGAACGGCGACGAACTCGTCGTCGAGGGAGTAGCGGACGAGGGCGTCTCGAATATCCGCGCCGACGTCGTCCGGCATCGGCATGGCCGGCGGCCTCGCCTCCGCGGCGGTGAACTGCGCTCCACTCTCGGGGCGATCCATGAGTGCAAGGGAGGAGTCGAACGCCTGGACGGGAATGCAGATCCACGCCGGGACCGCACACCCTAGCTGCTCTAGAAGACGGAGTCGCGCCGCCTTCCCTCCTCCCTCTCGCGCCAGTTCCTCGGGCGAGGACCACGGCCCCAGTATCGTGAAGGTCATGAGAAGGACCTCCACACGTGGCGGAGCGTGGGCGCGAGCACCTGAATGAGCACCAGGAGCGTGGCGGTCGCCTCTACCACACGGAAGCGGTTGGGTCGCACATGGAGTAGCGGCAAGGTCAGGAGCAGAAGGACGGCAAAGGGCCAGATCACGTGATGGACGTCGATGCGCGTGGACGTGAAGGCCAGGAACCCGACCGCGAAGGTCACGGCCGCAACGGTCCGGTGGCGACCGTGCACGTTGAGGTAAGTGCGCAGGACCGCGTGCGCGGTCGGGTCCAGCTTCCTGCAGACCTCGTATGCGAAGGAGGCTCCCATGCCGGTGAGGCCAAACCAGAGAACCGGTCCGGAGAGGGCAAGCTGTGGAGCGACGACGGCGGTGGCGAAGCCGTAGAGCGGAAGCAGCACGACCTCATGTGCCACCGCGTTGGTGAACGGATGGGCCTCGAGGAAGCGCGGCGCGAAGAACTCCCGGTACATGAGGAGCGCGTAACCGACGCTGGCGCCCAGGAGAGCCCCCGCCACGGGATTTCCCGCCGTGGCGACCAGTATCCCGACGCCGATGAGGCAGCCAGCCCCCCAACGAATCGCTCGGCGCACGTCTTCGGGATCCAACAGTCCACGTGGTAAGGGGCGCAGCGGATGGGCCACCCGGTCCTTTTCCAGGTCCTTCACCTCGTCCATGAGGCGGAGGAGGGTGAACAGGGAGCCTATCCCGAGCGCTGCGAGGATGACGCCCACGGCCTCGAGCTGTGGGCGCACCAAGTATTGAGCCGAGGTCGCTTGGGCGATGCCGACCGAGAGAACGGCAGGAAGGGCGAAGCGCTCACGGGCGAACTGTATCCACCGAGGCAGGTGTCCGGCATCGTTGCGGTCAGCGACCTTCGCCTCGGTCAAGCGCGCTTCACGATCCATCGTGACCTCCCTTGGCCAGCGTGGCTCCGCGGTCGATTCGGGCGCGATGGCGCCGGTCTCTGACGATGCGAGTCTCCTGAATTCCATCCAGGGTGGGATAGCAACGCAGGATCGCTGCCTCGGGCCAGGCCCTGTTACCGGTCAGGCCCTCGCCGTACAACAGGAGTCGGCCATCGGGCTGTCGGTGGACGAAGCAGGCACTAGTCCCGAGGTCGGCGTAGATCCGCTGCTCGAGCTCGAAATCCTCCGCTGGTTGCGTGGCCCGTCCGCCGTACCACCAACCCGCCTTGTCGGCCGAGATCCTGTCGCCCATGCAGTGCCACTCTCGGCCGTTTTCGTCCGTGCGCCGGACGGCGCGGCCGCCTTCCATTCCTCCAAGGCAGCGAGTGGCCACATTGGGGCCGCTTACCCAGAGTCCGTCCGGATCCGGGTCCGTCTGGAGGGCCTCGACGGGATCACCGAGGAATAGGGTCTGAAATCGGCCCCGAGCACGGCTCAAATGCACCGCATCCCGTGCGTCGGCGAGCGCCACGGGTTCTGCTTCCGCTCCCCCGTACACATGGGTCCACCGGGCCTCGGGCCAGCGCTCGAAGCCCCGCTCCAGAATCCAGCAGTCGGTTTGTGCACCGCCCACCGTGATCGAGCGTAGCCCACCGAAGACGCCATGCTTCTGATTCAACTTCAGTAGCCGGATCAGGAAAGCCGGCCCGCACGCGAGACTCGCCGGCTCGGCGTCCGCGGAGAGGTGCGCGACGCGGCGCACCGAGCGACTGCTCCAATCGGAGGGAACGAGCACCGCCCCACGACCCGTTCCGAGGTGATGCAGCGCGACGTTGGGGAAGATGCACAACTCAGGCGCGTCGTACGGATCGCGCCGGCCGCCATCGGTGATTATCTCATGCAGGTTCCACAGGCAGTCGTGACTACGCACGAGACCTTTGGGCCGGCCCGTCGTTCCCGAGGTGAAGGTGATGGTGCCGGGAGCGTTGGGGTCCAGTTCGTGGCATTGGAAACTGCCGACGCCGTACTCTCGTTTGATCCGGCCGATGTGGATCCAATGCGGGATTCGGCGTGCCGCGGGCACCCGCAGGCCCCACAGTTGTGCGAGACGGCTACCAAGAAAGGCTTTGGGCCGGACATGCTGAAGTACGTGCTCGATATCTCGGATGGGCAGCCAGGGCTCGACGAAAACCACCACGACTCCGAGGCCCAACAGGCCCACCACGGCCGCGAACAGCAGGGGGCCCGGTCGTGCCAGGATCAGAGCCGTGTCGCCCGCCTTCAGCCCCGCCTCCAAGGCCACGGATTGGGCGCCCGTGGTCAGGCCACCAAACTCACCGAATGAGGTCCGGCCATCCTCGAGGGTCCACAGCGCAGTGTGGTTGGTCCGGTCCCGAAAGTGTGGGAGTACCCTGCCGGCGCAGTTCATGGTGCCTCGACCAATTGCTTGATGTTGCCGATGTTGCGCCGGAAGATCGGGGCGATGAGATGCGCCCCCAACCGCAAGCGGAGTCGGTCCCCTAGCGAGGGATCCTCACCGAAGAACAGGGTGAAGCTCAGCCGGCAGCGGTTCGCGTCCACCGGCTCGTAGATCTGTTCGGTAAGGAGCAACGTGGTAGCACGCAGCGGTGCACCCACCACGTTATAGACGCGGAGCCGCCGTCGGAGCGGGGTGACCTCGAGGAAGTACTCGTCCCACCGCATGCCCGTCTCGTCGGAGTTTCGGAACGACCGCCGGATGGAGCCCTGGGCGCCGTCGGGGACGATCTCCGCGTTGAGCGGTGTTATGTGGCTTACGAAGGCCGACCACTCGCTGGCGTGGGCCGAGTTCGCCAGATAGTCGACGACGCGAAGGCATGGCCTGGCGATCTCAACGCTCTCGCTGATGAGGGGCGTAGGAGCCCCGCGATAAGGGCTCGACAGCAGCACTCCCGCAAAGCTTAGAGGCACGGCAGCAAGAGCCGCGTACTTCAGGTGCCTCACCGTTCCATCCTGCATTGGATCTCCTTTCAGCGACCGACGGCCCGTCGAACCCTGTTCGCGCTGCCGGAATCGCCTTCGAGGCGAAGCGCCACCATGGCGCACCTGAACGGTAGGCCCCCGGAGCAAGTAGATCCCTACGTAAAACGACGTAGTAACACGCGGCAGATGACGTAGACTATTTTTCCCCGCGAGCGTACTGGCCCTCGACGACGACGAGTCCCGCTGGGCCGCGCTTCGGGAACGGGCCGATCAGATCGAAGCTTGTCCGGCGCGCTTCGCCCACTTCGCACTGGGGTACATGACGAGTTCGGAGTGGGTCAGGTTCTGCGCCCTCCACTCGGCTCACCACCTCGCAGTGGTCAGGGACGTTACGGATCCCTAGGCGCCGTCATCCTGAGGCCACGTC
>BTRA01000106.1:0-10224 GCA_036986155.1 Gemmatimonadota bacterium
GGGGGCCTCCGCACCATGCACGACGTCTCGCTCGAATGGGTCAAACAGGGCAAGACCACTCTAGACGAGGTGGACCGTGCACTGGGATACCAGATGGACGACGAAGCAGAAGAAGAGAAACGCGCTCCCACTCGTATTCTGGTTGTGGATGACGAGGCGGATGCCCGTCTGATGATGCGATCCCTACTGGAGGAGCGCGGGTACGAAGTACATGAGGCCGAAGGTGGCCACCAGGCTATCGACATCCTCAAAGGCGATTCCGGATTCTCCCTGGTGATCCTCGATCTGGCGATGCCGGGCCTGGATGGCAGGGAGGTGCTCAGTCAAATCCGAGGTTCGCAGGACACCGCGACCCTTCCGGTGCTGGTACGTACCGCTGTCGGCTCGGAGGACACAGAGGCCGAGCTTCTCGAGGCAGGGGCCGACGACTACGTCGATAAGCAAGCCAACATGGATCGCTTCTTGGCCCGTGTGAAGGCCGTGCTGCGCCGTTCCGTGATGTAGGGACGGAGGTCCCGCTCGGACGCCGCTACATTCCTTGGCATTGTCGCCAGATTCACGAATCCGCTACGCTCGAGAGAAAGACATGATCCGCTTATCGCAGGTCGGGTGGCTCGTCGCCGGACTGCTTGTCGTGCTTGCTCCTTCCAACCCCGCATACGCCCAAACGGAAATCTCTGCGAGGACCGCTACCATCACCGTGGGTGGCCGCCTCCACACCCAGCTTTCCAGCACCACGGTGGATGGTTCCGGGCCCACCAATATCTTTCTACGTCGGGCCCGGATCTACCTGGGCATCGAAGTGAACGATTTTCTCGAGGCCGTCCTGCAGCCGGACCTCGTAGGTGGGAAGGCGCGTCTACAGGACGCGTACATTCGCTTCAACTTCTCGGACGGGTTCGCGGTGACCGTGGGCCAAATGAAGCGGGCATTCGACCTCTTCGAGCTCAGCTCGAGCACCAGGCTGTCCATGATTGAGCGCGATGGCCGAGTCCCCGGTGTGGACCAGTGTGCCGGCGTGGGTGGAGTCTGTTCCTGGAGTCGTCTGAATGAGCGACTCGCCTACGCGGAGCGCGACGTAGGTATTCGCTTCGAGGGCGACCTCTCGGAGAAGGTGAGCTACATGGCCGCCGTGACGAACGGCACCGGGGTCAACGTCCCGGACGAAAACTCGTCCAAGTCCTTTTCCGCCCGCCTACAGGTCGAGCTGGGGGGCGGATTCAGGCTGGCTGCGAACACGTCGATCCATGACTACATCGGCCCGCGGGATGACACGGATTACGGCGTCGCTGTCGGGGGCGACATCGAATTCGGGTCCTGGCAGGACGGACTCCACATTCAGGCAGGATTCGTGACGGGAGATAACTGGCGGTCTCTCGACCCGGCCGGCGACGCGGCGACCTTCCGGACAGCTCAAGTGATCGGGAGCTATTACATCCCGCTCGATGACGGTGAGCGGTTCGTCGGGATCGAGCCGGTGGGTCGAATAAGTTGGGGCGATCCAGACAGCAACGGAGTGGACGATGGGGGACTGCTTCTGACTCCGGGCATCATGTTTTATGTGCTCGGACGCAGTAAGGTGGGAGCGAATTTGGACATCTATTCTCCGGAGACGGGTGACACGGAGATGTCACTCAAGCTCCAGACCTTCCTCTACTTCTGAGGCTCGTGGCCGACCCGCGCGCCGCCTGCCCTGCCCAAGCCGGGGGGACCCTGTCAGGGACTCCTCTGGTAGATTGACAGGCTGCCCCGGAGGCTGCGAGCTTACTGGGCTTTGCTTACGGCCTTTCGAGGCCCCAAACGTTATGATTGGCCGCCAGTCATGATCAAATCACTCAGAGGCCGGATCGCCCTCATAGTGATCCTGGTGATCTTCAGCCTCAGCTCGCTCTATCGGAACCAGCTGAAGCTCGGATTGGATCTCCAGGGCGGAATGCACATTGTCCTCGAGGTCGACGACCCCGAAGGAACCCTGTCGGACGAAGCTCGGAGCCAGATGATCGATCAGGTGGAGCGGATCATCCGCACACGGATCGACGAGTTCGGTGTGGAGGAGCCTCTCGTCCAGAAGGTCGGGCGCGACCGTGTCATCGTCGAGCTTCCTGGCGTCGACGATGAGGGGCGCGCGAAGGACCTCATCCAACAGTCTGCATTCCTCGAGTTCAAGTTGGTGAGGCCGGTGCAGGACCTGGAACCCGCTTTGAGCCGGCTGGACCGGCAAATCGTCGCCGCGTTGGGGGAGGACTCCATCCGCGCGTTGGGTCGTGCTGTCGAAGGTCCGTCGAACGACGTCCTGGACGAGTTGTTCGGCAACGGGGCTGCACAGGGCGACTCGGCCAACGCCGATGTCGACACTCAAGATCAGGGCGGGGCTCTGGCGCCGTTCACGAGCCTTCTGCTCACCGGTGACTATGAAGGGACTTATCTGGTGGCGGTTCAGGACGTGCCCGTCGCCAAGATGTTCATGGCGCTACCCCAGTTCCAGCGCGCTCTCCCGCGGGACATTGAACTCCACTGGGACTGGGAGGTCATCGGGATCGCGGCCAGTACCTACCGCCGGCTTTATGTTCTCGAGGACGATGCATTCGTCACGGGCGATATGCTGGAGAACGCGGTCGCGCAGCGGAATCCGCAGTTCAACCGGCCCGAGGTCACCTTCCAGTTGAACCGCGCCGGAGGGCGCAGGTTCGCGAATTTCACGGCGCAACACGTGGGTGACTATATCGCGATCGTGTTGGACAACGAGGTCGTGAGCGCCCCGGTCGTCAACGACCGGATCGGAGCCAATGGCGTCATCGAGATGGGCACCAACTCGGACATTGCCGAGGCGGCAGATCTCGCGTTGGTCCTACGCGCGGGAGCGCTCCCCGTCAAGCTCAGGATCATGGAGGAACGGACAGTCGGGCCGTCACTGGGCCAAGACTCGATCGATCAGGGCAAGCTCGCAGGCATCATCGGGTTGACGCTCGTCGTGGTCATCATGATCGGATACTACCGCATGGCTGGGGTTCTCTCTGTGTTCGCGCTCGCGGTTTATGTCAGCTTGGTCTTGGGCGGTTTGTCCGCGTTCGACGCGACGCTGACGCTTCCGGGTATTGGGGGGCTCATCCTCTCGATCGGGATGGCAGTGGACGCGAACGTCCTGATCTTCGAGCGCATTCGCGAAGAGTTGATATTGGGGCGGGCGACTCGAACCGCGGTGGATGAGGGCTTCGCTCACGCTCTTTCAGCAATCGTTGACGCCAACATTACGACGCTCATCACGGCAGTGATCCTCTTTCAGTTCGGGACGGGGCCCGTGCGGGGCTTCGCGGTGACGCTTTCGATTGGGATCATCGCTTCGTTCTTCTCGGCACTCTACGTGACTCGGACGTTCTTCCTCATCTACCTGGCCGGCAAGAAGGCCTCGGACCCGATCAGCATCTAGGCATATGCGACTTTTCAACCAAGCCAACTATCAGTTTATCGAGAATCGCCGCATGACGTATGTGCTGTCCGGGATTGGGATTGCGCTCGGCATAGCGTTCATGGTCTTCAACGTTTTTTCCATTGGCAGTTGGCAGAAATACGGTGTCGATTTCACCGGCGGCTCCTTCATCCAGGTGCGCTTCGATCAGCCCACGACCGCCGCCCAATTGCGAGCCGCGCTCGGGGGTCCCAACGCACCACCCATCACTCGATTTGGTGACGAGAACGAATTCGTAGTCCGCGCCGTCCTGACCGACGAAGAAGTGGCGACCGTGGCGGATGGGGTGCGCCAGCAGCTCGAAGCAGCCTTCGGTACCGGGGTCTTCGAGATCGTGCGCCAAGAGTCTGTGGGGCCTAAGATCGGCGGGGAACTCCAGCAGAAGGCCGCGCTCGCGATGCTGTTCTCGTTCATTCTGACGTTGATTTACCTCGCCATCCGCTTCGAATTCAGATTTGGCGTGGCCGCAGTGATCGCAACGGTCCACGACATCCTGATCACGCTGGGCTTCCTCGCAGCCTTCCAGATCGAAATCGCATTGCCGACCGTGGCGGCAATCCTCACCATCGTCGGGTACTCTCTGAACGACACGATCGTCGTATTCGATCGGGTGAGAGAGAACCTCAATGCCAAGGGTGGCCGACGCGAGGATCCGAGCGATCTCGTGAATCGCTCGATCAACGAGACGCTACCGCGGACCATCCTGACATCCGCCACTACGCTGGCCGTGTTGCTCAGCTTGTTCGTCGTGGGTGGGGCCGTAATCCGCGACTTCACGCTGGTGCTGATTCTGGGCGTAGTTGTCGGCACGTATTCGTCGATCTTCGTAGCATCTCCGGCCCTGCTGGAGATTCAGTCCCGGTTCGGGGACAGCCAGGGTGCGGACCGCAAGAAGCGCCGACGGTCCGCCAGCGTAGCATAGTCATCTCAACGGGCGAGGCGCCTCGCCGGTGTTCGACAGCCACTGCCATCTGACGGACGACCGCTTCGCCGAGGATCGCGAAGAGGTGTTCTTCCGGGCTCACGAGGCCGGCGTACGGCGTGTCGTCACGATCGCCTCCGACCTGTCCGATAGCCTTGCGGCGATCAAACTCGCCGCGGAGCATCCCGACACGTGGTGTTCTGTCGGCATCCATCCCCATGAAGTGGAACGGGCGCACGAGGGAGACGAGCGGCGCCTTGTTGACCTCGCGGGACGGGAAGAGGTGGTGGCCTTGGGGGAAACCGGCCTCGATTACTTCTACGACAACGCCCCGAGGGTGCTCCAGCGTGAGTGGTTCGGCCGCCATCTCGGCTTGGCCGCCGAGCTGGCTCTTCCCGTGGTGGTACACACGCGTGAAGCCGATCGGGATACCATGGAGTTGCTGGATTCCGCTGTCCCCGAGGTAGCCACGGTCCTCCACTGCTTCACCGGGGGAATGGAGCTTCTCGAATTCGGCTTGGAGCGGGGCTCCTACGTGTCCTTCTCCGGGATCGTGTCGTTCGGTAAGTTCGATGGCCACGACGCTGTTCGCCACGTCCCACGGGACCGCTTGTTGGTCGAGACGGACTCGCCGTACCTGGCGCCGGTGCCGCGGCGAGGGAAGCGTAACGAGCCCGGCCTGTTGCCCCACGTGATCGAGGCGGTGGCGGCACTTCGGGGTGAGGATGCGTCCGACGTCGCAGAGTACACGTCGGAGAATGCGGCCCGCTTCTACGGTATTTGAGGATCCATTCTGGTGACTGATCGCTCCAGCCGGACCATCGAAGTTCTTCCCGACGCGGTGGCCAACCAGATCGCCGCCGGCGAGGTGGTCGAGCGGCCGGCGTCGGTGGTCAAGGAACTCGTCGAGAATGCGCTCGACGCCGCTGCGTCCACGATCGAGATCGAGGTGGACCGTGGTGGGAAGCGGCGCATTCGGGTCGTGGACGACGGGCGTGGGATGGGGCGCGAGGATGCGTTGCTGTCGGTGGATCGCCACGCGACCAGCAAGATCCGACTCGCCCGAGACCTACGCGACATCGCCACCTTCGGATTCCGGGGTGAAGCTCTCCCCTCCATCGCGGCCGTGTCACGTATGACGGTGGCGACCCGAAACGGCGGTTCGGATGTTGCCACGATATTGCGGATCGAGGGAGGTCGTCTGGTCGGCGTGGACGAAACCACTCGCCGCCGGGGCACGACCGTCGAAGTCAACAACCTGTTCTTCAATGCGCCCGCGAGGGGCAAATTCCTGAAGTCGGTGTCGGCGGAGACCCGCGCGGTGAGTGACACGTTGACCGTGCTCGCATTGGCTAATCCGGCGGTCGGCTTCACGCTGACGTCGGGGGATCGTATGCTCCTGGAGCTGGCTCCCAGCGATGATGTCGTCGACCGTATCGCCGCCATCTGGGGTAGGGACGCTGCTGCCACATTGCTCCCCATCGAGGCCGACGGGGAGGGCTTCCGGTTACGCGGACTTATCCAGCGGCCGGACGATGCCGGCCCTGGCTTTCGCCGCGCCCACCTGTTCGTGAACCGCAGGCCCTTCCGCGAGGCAGCCCTCCTGAAGGCGGCGGATCGCGGATACCGGACGACCATCGCCCAGAAGATCCGGCCGTGGATTTTTCTGTATATCGAGGCCGATCCCGGTGGGGTCGACGTGAATGTGCATCCTGCCAAGGCCGAGGTCCGCTTCCGAGACCGGGCCGCCCTGGAGAGCCTGGTGGAGCAGGCCGTGGCGGCGACGCTCCGCGAGCGAGCGAGCGGCGCCTCCTTCGAGCGCATCACGTCGGCGTCGCTTCGGGTGCGCGAACCCGAACCCACGGCCCGTCCGGCGCCCGTCGAGGACGCGCAGACCGCCCTCTTCATGGCGGGTGACGCGAGCGCGGTCGGGTCGCTGGAGGCCGATGTGGCGGAGGGTGGTACGCCGCCCGCGTTGGTGGAGAGACCGCGCCTCTGGCAAGCACTGAACATGTATTTGCTCGCCGAGACCCGAGAAGGACTTCTCATCATCGACCAGCATTCTGCCCAAGAGAGGGTATTGTTCCAAAAGCTCATGGGTGACTTCGAGGCCGGAAGCGAGGATAGCCAAAAGCTGCTGTTTCCCCTCACGATCCGACTGAGCCCGGCCGAAATCGAGCAGGTCGAGTCCCTGAGTAGGATGCTGGCCCAGGTGGGCTTCGAGGTCGAGAGTTTCGGGGGCAACACGGTCATCGTCCACGCGGTTCCCAACCCCCATCCCCAATTCGACGCTGCACGGTGTTTCCGAGAGATGATTGCGGAGTTGACCGAGGGTTCGGAACTGATGAGGTCGGGCAAGAATCAGCACGAACGCATCGCGATGACGTTTGCGTGTAAGGGTGCCATCAAGGCCGGCCAACGCCTCGACGAGGCCGAGATGCAGGAACTCTTCGACCGACTCTTCGCCACAGACCTTCCGTACCACGACGTGCATGGGCGCCCGACCATCGTACGCTTGAGTGCCGCCGAACTGGAGCGGAAGTTCGGTCGTTGAGCGATTTCCTGGCTATCACGGGGCCAACCACCTCGGGGAAGACGGCCCTCTCTCTGAGGGTCGCCGAGGTCCTGGACGGCGAGATCATATCGATGGACTCCCGACAGGTCTATCGGGGGATGGACATCGCCACCGACAAGCTCCCCGAGAGGGAACGGCGTGGCATCCCGCACTACGGGCTCGATCTCAAGGATCCCAGCGAGATCTACAGCGCGGTGGAGTACGCCCGTAATGCCCGTCAGTGGATCGCAGACATCCGCGTGAGGGGGCGAGTGCCTCTCCTGGCAGGGGGGACAGGCTTCTTCTTGCGTGCCCTCACCGACCCCATGTTCGACCAACCCGAGATCGACGCCGGGCGCCGAGAGCGGCTACGTCGGCACCTGACCTCGTTCGAGCAGACGAAACTAGAGTGCTGGGCGCGAGTACTTGATCCGGACCGCGCCGATCTGGCAGCCGAGGGTGGGCCGCAGCGCCTGACTCGCACAGTGGAGGTGCCTCTACTCACGGGCAGGCCGCTCTCGTGGTGGCATGAGTACGGTGCGCCCGAGGCCGAACCCATGGAGGGGGTCGTCGTGCTTCTCGACCTCCCCCGGGAGGAGCTCGATGAACGGATCGATGCCCGGATTGCCCGGATGCTGAAGGCGGGGTTGGTGCTGGAGGTGGAGCGCTTGATCGCCGCGGGCTACGGCTCGGACGATCCTGGCATGACCGGCACGGGGTATCGGGAGATCGGACGGTACTTGGCGGGCGCATGCACTCTGGAGGAGGCACTGGAAGACATGAGTAGGGCAACCAAGCGCTATGCCAGACGGCAGATGACGTGGTTCAGGCACCAACTTCCGGATGATGTGGTACGCGTAGGGGGAGTGCAGGCGATCGAAGAGCAGGTCGAGATCGTCGTGGCCGCGTGGAGAGGAACGATGGAGAACACTGTGCCCGCAGCGGGAGATGGGGCGTGAAGATCGGGATCGCGTGTCATCCCACGTTCGGTGGTTCAGGTGCGATGGCCACCGAGTTGGGTATGCAGTTGGCGCAGCGGGGTCACGAGATCCACTTCGTCTCGTACGCACAGCCCTTTCGCCTGGACCGCTTCAGCGAAAGGGTCTTCTTTCACGAAGTAGAGATGGAGCACTATCCGCTCTTCGAACACCCTCCGTACTCGCTGGCTCTAGCGGTGGCGTTACACGATGCCGCCACCAAGCACGACCTCGACTTGATCCACGTCCATTATGCGATCCCCCACGCGACGTCGGCCTGGATCGCCCGGGAGATGCTCCAGGGGATCAGCCTCCCGACCGTTACGACGCTTCACGGCACGGACATTACGCTGGTCGGGCTCCATCCGTCCTTCCATGCGATCACGCGTTTTTCGATTCTCAAATCGGACGGGATCACCGCCGTATCGTCCTTCTTGAAGGAGGAGACGGTGCGTGATTTCGGGGTGCCGGCCGACCGGATCGAGATGATCCCGAACTTCGTGGACACCGAGATCTACCGCCCCGGCCGAGAGCCGTGTCACCGCCATAGCTTGGCGCCGGGTGGCGAGAAAATCCTCATGCACATTTCGAACTTCCGGCCCGTGAAACGGGTGGTCGACGTGGTGGAGGTGTACGCCAAGGTGGCGAGTCGCATCCCGGCCCGGCTGGTGATGATCGGAGACGGCCCCGACCGACCGCAGGCGAGGGCGCGGGCGGAGGAATTGGGCGTCGCAGACGGGGTGGTTTTCCTCGGCAAGCATGCTTCGGTGGTTGAACTGTTGCCGTGCGCGGATCTGTTTCTGCTCCCCAGTGAGTCAGAATCCTTCGGCCTGGTAGCACTCGAGGCGATGGCCTCCGGCGCTCCGGTCGTAGCCGCGCGCGTCGGTGGGCTACCGGAAGTAGTCCCGCACGGTGAGGCCGGCTACTTGTTCGAGCGCGGTGACACGGAGGCCATGGCTGAAGGAGCGCTCGAAATCCTCGGCGACGCGACGGTCTGGAAGCGCTTCTCCGCCGCCGGGCGCCAGATCGCATTGGAGCGATTCTCGTCTCAGAGGATCGTACCGGCGTACGAGCGCTACTACGAGTCGATTCTCGGGGCAGGAATAGCCGGATGAGTTCCTGGGAGGCCGCGCTTCTCGGGATTCTGCAGGGCGTGACCGAGTTCTTGCCGGTGTCGAGCTCCGGTCATCTCGTGGTCGGGCAGGCTATTCTTGGTCTCGAACTGCCGGGAGTGGCGTTCGAGGTGGCTGTTCATGTCGCGACGCTCCTTTCGGTCGTGCTCGTCTACCGGGAGCGGCTGTTTGGGCTGGCCGTGGGTGCGGCCAAACGAGAGGGAGCGTCCTGGAGGTACCTTGGATTCCTGGCACTGGCGACGCTGCCGGCTGCGGTCGTGGGGATCGCGTTCAGAAGCATGGTGGAGGGGTTGTACGACTCGACCTGGGTCACCGGTGTCTCGTTCTTGGTAACGGGCGGGCTCCTCTGGAGTGCACGCTCAGCGCAGCGGCGCGATCAACGGAAGACGCTTCCCGGGGCGAAGGAGGCGGGCCTGATCGGGCTAGCCCAAGCCTTCGCGCTCGTGCCGGGTATCTCGCGTTCGGGGATCACCGTAGTAGCTGCATTGTGGCTCGGATTGGAGGCTCGCGAGGCCGCCACCTTCTCCTTCCTCATGTCCATACCCGCCATCGCCGGCGCCGCCGTACTCGAGGCTCCCGCACTGCTTGCCGGATCGGCCCCGGTGGGTGGGACGCCACTCGTGGTAGGTGCGGGCCTGGCGGCGATAGTGGGTGTGGCGGCCATCCGTACGTTCGTCGCTGTGCTGGCGAGCAAGTCGTTTCACCGCTTCGCATTCTACGTGTGGGGTCTGGGGATCGCGGTGTTGGCCGGCGTGGTGTTGGCCACATGACGACAAAGGCGTTGACGGCCGCCAGGTCCCTCATCGAGGCGGCTCTCGCCGAGGATGTCGGCGTCGGTGACAGGACATCCGAATGGACTGTCCCTGCGGAGTCACGCTCCGAGGCGGTCATCGTAGCCAAGCAGCGGTTGACCGTGGCGGGCCTGGCCGTGGCGGCCGAAGTGTTCAACCTGGTTGATGCGGACCTGTCTGTGGAGCTCAGGGCCGACGATTCGGACGAAGTCGAAAAGGGCGATGTGGTGATGGCGGTCGCGGGGCCGACCCGATCCTTGCTGACCGCAGAACGCACAGCCCTGAACTTCCTCGGCAGACTCTCGGGTATCGCCACGCTTACTCGAGCGTTCGTGGCTCGTGTGGAGGGCACGGGTGCCCGTATCGTGGACACACGGAAGA
>BTRA01000107.1:0-10030 GCA_036986155.1 Gemmatimonadota bacterium
GTGCCTCGCCCTCCCTGCTTCAAGCTCGCGAGCAGACGAGGCGAGGTGTGCCGGAAGACCGGCAGCAATCCGAACGAGAGGACCGCCAACCCGGTGATGCCGACCGTAAAGCCGAGTACGCCGGCATCCATACGGACTCCGTCCATCCGGGGCAGGTTGTCGGGCGCCACACTCAAGAGCGCGGGCACTCCAACCCATGCGAGCGTCAGCCCAGCCAGGCCGCCAAGCACCGCGAGTACGGCTCCCTCGGCAAGAAAGTGTCTAACCAGAGCGGCCCGGGTCGCCCCCAAAGCCGAGCGGACGGCGATCTCCCGCTGGCGGGCCTCCGCCCGTACCAGGAAGAGGTTGGCAACGTTCGCGCAAGCGATCAGTAACACGAATCCGACGGTGCCGAGCAGAATCCAAAGTGGACGCTGGAGATTGCCCACGACCCGCTCTTTGTAGAAGAGGAGGAGGGGAGCGTACTTACCCTCATCGAGAAACTGTACGAAGCTGGACCCGTCCTGGGTCGCCTGGGCAGCGGAGTCGTCCCGCAACCGTCGGACGACCTGGACAAGTCGACTCCGTACCTCATCCAGTTCCGCCCCCTTCCTGAGGCGTCCAATGGCTTGGAACCCGAACGAGCCGGGGTTCGCGGTGGCGGGGTCGATCGCCAGGGGCATCCAAAGCCGAGTGTCCTCGCGGGGGAATCCGAAACCCTCGGGCATGACGCCAACGATCTCGCGCGTCACGCCGTCGACTTGGAGCGTGCGCCCAAGAACGTCACGAGACCCCGAGTACCGGGCCTGCCAAACGGCGTAGCTGATGACGACGACCTGCGGTCCTTCAGGTAGGTCCTCCTCCTCCGTGAAGTTGCGTCCCAGCAGCGGCGAGACACCGAGCGTGGGGAAGAGCGTCCGACTTGTGAAGCTGGCATCGATACGCTCCGGACTCCCGTCGCCGGTGACGTTCACCGCCGTCCTGTTCAGAAGGGCCAGTTCCTCGAAGACCTGGGCTTCCCTGTACTGGACGTAAATACCCGGCGACAGGCTGAAGGCGTCGTAGCCGAGCCCCGGCGCCGTGCTCCTCACCGCCACCAGCTGGTCCGGGTTCTCGAACGGCAAGGGCCGCAAGAGCACACCGTTCACCACGCTGAAGATGGCCGTGTTCGCCCCGATCCCGAGCGCCAGAGTGAACGCCGCGACGACCGTGAATCCCGGAGTCCGGACCAATGCCCGGATCGCGTACCGAAGGTCCCGTATCACCTGACTCAACATGCCATCCCCTCTTCCCCTCGCTCGAAACGCGTCGGACACCTCTCTCGGAGGAGCCCACGAATGCCGCATTTCTCCGTCACGGAGCGTCGTGAACACGACGCTCATGGATTCGCTCCAGTACCATCGCCGGGCCGATCCTTCCCCGGCGTCCACCCTCCTCCGGAACTCCTCCCGGAGGTCACCCAGAATGCTGCGCCCCGCGATGCTGCCCGGGAGCACGCTTCCGAGCAGCCACTCAGCGAGCCTCGGAGGCTCGGTTCGCTCCCTCGTCATCCGGCCCTCTCGCCAAAGACCCGATCGAGGCCGGCCCACAGATTGGTCAGAGCCTGCCGTGAGGTCCTTAGCGCTTCGAGCCCGGCTTCCGTAACCTGGAAGCATCGGCGTGGATGGCCGCCCCGGTCGGACGTCGCCGCCTCGACCTTCCAGCGCAGGAAGCCCTTGCCCTCGAGTCGGTCGAGCGATGAGTAGAGGGCCCCTCGCGAGACGCGCCGGCCCGCCTTGCCCTCCAGTTCGCGGCTGATGCTGGGCCCGTGTGCAGTGTCGTCGAGCTGCAGCACTGCCAATAGCACCATCTGCTCGAACTCGCCCAGGAATCCCTGTCGGCCCATACGACCTCCCTAAGTCTGGCTTGTAGACGTTGTTGGGAATGTAGACGGTTGCCTGTGCGCGATCAAGAGGACCGCGCGCCGCGGCTTCCGGCATCGGTTGCGCACGAGCCTCGCGTGGGGCCATGCTTTCTTGAGCACTCCGTCCCACCGAGAGGCATGCATGCCCAACAGCAAGTCACCCGCCCGAACTTGGCTCAAGGTTCTGGACCCTGGCGAGTTGCCCGAGGGTCGGGTCACCTCCGTGACGTGTGCACACACGACCGTCTGCATGACCCACTTCCAGGGTCGATACGGCGCGATGGACAACCGATGTCCCCATCAGGGAGGGCCACTCGGCGAGGGTTCAATAGAGAATGGCCTGCTCAGGTGTCCCTGGCACGGCTGGGACTTCGACCCCCTGACCGGCACGCCTCCCGGAGGATACGACGACGGGGTCCGAACCTACCCGGTCGAGCAGCGTGAAGACGGGATCTACGTGGGCTTCGAGCCCGAGCCGGAGCGTGCGCGAACGGTTTCGGACGTCATGGCCGAGACGATGGTGGCGTGGGGTGTCAAGCACGTGTGGGGCATGGTGGGACACTCCAACCTCGGCCTCGCCGATGCCTTCAGGCTCCAGGAAGAGGCCGGTGCCTTGAAGTACTACGGAATCAGGCACGAAGGCGCCGCGTCGTTCGCCGCCTCCGCCTACGGAAAGCTCACTGGGCGCCCGGCGGCCTGCTTTTCCATCGCCGGACCTGGGGCGACGAACCTGCTCACCGGGCTCTGGGACGCCAACGTGGACCGCGCGCCGGTCCTCGCGCTTACGGGCCAAGTGGACACTCAAGTGCTAGGGCCGGGTGCCTTTCAGGAGATCGACCTTACAGCAGCCTACGGGAAGGTCGCACAGTGGAGTCAGCCCGTGCTGCACTCGTCCAGGCACGCCGAGTTGATGAACCTGGCCTGCAAGACGGCCATCCTGAACCGGGGCGTATCGCACCTCATATTCCCGGACGAAGTGCAGACGCTGCCGGCGGCCGGCAAGAAGGCCGGCGGGCCCGGGGGGCGGATCACCCCCCGAACGATCGCACCTCCCCGGGAGTCGCTCGACGAAGCCGTGGGGCTGCTCGCCTCGTCCAAGCGGCCCGTCATCATCGTGGGCCATGGCGCCCGTTTCCATATGGAAGCGATCACCAGGCTGGCGGCGAACCTTAGCTGCCCGGTGGTCACCACCTTCAAGGGGAAGGGCCTCATCTCGGACGATCACCCATTGGGGTGCGGCGTCCTCGGACGAAGCGGAACCCCGGTGGCGAGCTGGTTCATGAACGAATCGGACTGCCTCCTGGTGTTGGGCTCCAGCTTCAGCAATCACACGGGGATCACGCCCAAGAAGCCTACCATCCAAGTCGATTTCGACCCGATCACGCTCGGCAAGACCTTCCCGGTCGACGTGTTGGTGTGGGGCGAGATCGGGGTCACGGTCGAGGCTCTGGGCCGAGCTCTCGAAGGCCGGACCGACACATACGACCAGCGAGAGGAGATCGCCGAGCGGTGGTCCATTTGGCGGGAGGAGAAGCGGCGCAGGCTCGCAGATGATGACGGAAGGGGGATCAGCTCCTCGGTGGTCTTCGACGCAATGAATCGGACCGTGCCGGACGACGCGATCCTCGCGGTGGACGTGGGCAACAACACCTACTCGTTCGGCCGATACTTCGAGTGCCGGAGACACGCCGTGTTGATGTCGGGGTATCTCGGCTCGATCGGATTCGGACTGCCCGCGGCGCTGGGCGCATGGGCCGCAACCCAGGAGGATGACCCGCGTTTCGCCGGACGGGCCGTGGTCGCCGTGTCGGGCGATGGGGGATTCGGACAGTACATGGCCGAATTCACGACGGCGGTCAAGTACGATATGGACATCACCCACGTTCTCCTGAACAACTCGGAGT
Source organism: Gemmatimonadota bacterium (assembly GCA_036986155.1). GTDB lineage: Bacteria > Gemmatimonadota > Gemmatimonadetes > Longimicrobiales > Gaopeijiaceae > JACZXQ01. The sequence goes on from BTRA01000107.1 coordinate 3,787, forward strand.
TGGGAAAAATCTCCAAGGAGCAGCGCTCCGCCAACTGGGACGTCTGGCAGACCTCACTGCGCAACCCGGACTTTGCCGGCTTCGCTCGAAACTGCGGCGGATTGGGCATCCGGGTCGAGGATTCCACCGCCGTTGAGGGCGCGCTCCGAGATGCTCTTGCCCACGGGGGGCCCGCGCTGGTAGAGATCATCACCGACCCCCTGCTGGTGTGAGCAGCATGCACCCGGGCCAGGGCCCCTGAGGATCCCAAGATGAGAATCGTCATGGCTCTGGGCGGAAACGCCCTCCTCAGGAGAGGGGAGGAGCCCACGGCAGCGGTACAACGGGAGCACATTCAACGCGCGGCCAGAGCCGTCGCGGAGGTGGCACGGCAGCACACGGTGGTCGTGACCCATGGCAATGGTCCACAGGTCGGCCTTCTGGCGGCGAGAGAAATCGAGCGACGGAAGGCATATACATATCCACTCGATGTACTCGGCGCCGAGTCGATGGGAATGATCGGTTATTTGATCGAGCAAGCGCTCACCAACGAGCTCCCCGGCCAGCCGATCGCGACACTCCTGACGCAGGTTGAAGTCCACTCCGACGACCCCGCCTTCGACAACCCCACCAAGCCGATCGGGCCCGTACTCACGAAGGGCGAAGCAGAGCAGTTGTCGAATCGCCATGGCTGGTCGGTCGCCCCCGAAGGGAAACACTACCGGCGGGTCGTGGCATCCCCCCATCCCTTGCGGGTGCTCCAGTCGGCAACCATCAAGTCGCTCGTGGACGACGGAGTCCTAGTCATCTGCGGTGGTGGTGGTGGCATTCCGGTGGTTTCCGACAAGCACGGCACCATCTCGGGGGTGGAGGCCGTGATCGACAAGGATCGGACAGCCGAGCTGTTGGCCCGGTCACTCGGTGCCGACGCCCTCCTGCTGCTGACCGATGTTGCGGCCGTCCAGGCCCGATGGGGATCGCCGGATGCGGAATCGATCAGAATGGCCAGCCCCTCCCGCCTAAGAGGAATGGACTTTGCTGCGGGCTCCATGGGCCCAAAGGTAGATGCCGCCTGCCGCTTCGTGGAATCCGGCCTCGGGTTCGCCGGGATCGGCGCCATCGAGGATGCGGCGGCGATTCTGCTGGGTGATTCCGGTACGATCGTTCGAAGCGGAGAGGCGTGAAGCCTCGCTTCCGGTCGACCGCGAACGAGATCTCGAGCCCCAGCCCATAGCTCCGTCGCGATCGCGCGCCATATTCGCGCCCCGCTGGGGCGCATCTCCCGACCACACCCTCCGCCGACACCCCACAGCTATTCCGCCAGGCGACGAGCATGATCAGAATCGTCCTTGGGCGATCCGTCGACGCTGCGATCGCCATCGTCCCTAGCAGAGACGCCGGAGTCCATGGGGCGGCCGGGCATTTCAGCCGGCGGGCGGACCGACCAGGGGGTTGCGATGCATGGCGCATAACACCATCCTTCCAAAGTGAAATGCCGCATAGATATGCCGCGTGTGGTAGTACTCCGAAGCGACAAACGGGTCGGTCTGGACGTAGTAGTGCCCGGGCGGCGCACCCATCACCCTCCACCTCCCCGCCAGACCCGTATTACCCTCAACGTACGGAGCAAACCATGAGAAGACGTTTGTTTTCACTTTGCCTACTGCTTCTGGCAGGAATGGCTCTCCCGGCGGACGCGCAGCAGCGCGAGATCCGTGGACGAGTCGTTTCCTCCCCCGAGCAGTTCGAGCTGCCCGGCGCTTTGGTAAGCGTTGTGGGAACTCAGATCGGAGCAGTCTCCGGCCAAAACGGAGTGTTCCTGCTCTCCGCCCCCTCCGGTGAGGTACGCATCCGCGTCACGATGCTGGGCTACAAGACCGGCGAGGTGGTGGTAAGCCCGCAGCAAGACAATGTCACGATCTCGCTCGAGACCGACGTTCTGAACATCGAGGGCGTCGTCGTGACAGGCCGCGCCACCCAGATAGCACGGCGCAACCTTGCAGTCGCGATCGCCACAGTCACGGTCGACGAGATGACCCGCGCGCCGTCGGAGACGCTCGAGAAGGCGATTCAGGGCAAAGTCCCAGGCGCCCTGATTGAGACCAACTCGGGTGCACCGGGGGGTGGCATGCAGGTGCGGCTACGCGGTACATCTACGATCAACGCCGGTTCGCAGCCGCTCTACGTCGTGGACGGCGTCATTGCGTCGAACGTCGCGATTCCGTCGAATCAAAACGCGATCAGCCTGGCGAGCGGTGGGTCGAACCCGTCGCTGACCCAGGACGCGCAGGTGAACCGGATCTCCGATCTCAACCCCAACGACATCGAGAAGATCGAGATTCTCAAGGGCGCCGCGGCGTCCGCCATCTACGGGTCGGCGGCGGCCAATGGCGTGATCATCATCACGACCAAGCAGGGCCGCCCGGGCAAAACTCGGTTCGAGCTGACCCAGCGCGCAGGCTTCTTCTCCATCTCCAACAAGCTGGGGAGCCGCTCGTTTGAAAGCGTCGAGGAGGCCGTTAGCGCCTTCGGTGAAGGCGCGCGTGCCGTGTTTACGCCGGGAGTGGCGTTCGACCAGGAGGAGTTGCTCGCCGGACGGAACGACCTCTCGACCGAGACGATCTTCAGTCTCAGCGGCGGCACCGACCGCACCCGCTTCTTTGTGTCGGGGCTGTGGAAGAACGACGAGGGGATCATCGCCAACACGGGCTTCGAGAAGCAGTCCGTGCGAGTGAACCTGCAGCAGCGGATCGGCGACCGGGCCACGCTGACGTTCAACACGAACCTCATGCATACTCTTGCGGAGCGCGGCCTCACGAACAACGACAACGCCGGCGTCAGCTATTACATGGTGTTCCCATTCACGCCCAACTTCGTGAACCTTAGCCAGCGAGCCGACGGGACGTTCCCCACGAACCCGTTCGAGCGGAGCAACCCACTCCAGACGGCCGCCCTCCTCAAGAACCAGGAGGACGTGTGGCGGATGATCGGGTCGACTGACCTCAACATCGACGTGTTGAAAAGCAGGACCCAGTCGCTCCAGTTCCGTCTAACGGCAGGCCTCGATTTCTTCTCACAGGAGAACGAGATCTTTTCGCCGCCCGAGCTTCAGTTCGAGCCGAACGACGGACTCGTAGGCACCTCGCTGCTCAGCCGCAGCGACAACCTGAACATCAACATCAACGCGAATCTGGTCCATAGCTACACTCCGACTTCGGGTTCGTACACGGCGATCACGTCCGGCGGGATGCAGTACGAGGACTCGGACCTCAACGTCTCCCGAATCACCAGCCAGAATCTCATCGCCGGACAACCCAATGTGAACGCCGGCACGGTGATAGGAGTGAATGAGTTCCGCCAACGTGTACGGAACGTCGGCTTCTACATACAGGAGGAACTCCTGATGCTCGACGAGCGGCTCATGCTCTCCGGCGGAATCCGGACGGACAGGAGCAGCACGGTCGGCAACTCGAGTGACTTCTTCTACTATCCCAAGGCCTCCGTGTCGTATCGCTTCCCGGACGTCGGGTCTGGAATCGACGAGTTGAAACTCCGTGCGGCTTGGGGCCAGGCGGGGAACCAGCCGCTCTTCGGCCAGAAGTTCACCGCACTCACCGGGACCAACAACATCGAGGGGATCCCGACCATCATCGTGCAGGGTACCGCAGGTGATCCTGGTCTGAAGCCGGAGCGCCAGGAAGAGATCGAGGCCGGTATCGACGTCTCCCTCTTCGATGGTAAGGCGAGTTTGGAGGTCACCGGCTTCCAGAAGAACATCACCGAGCTGCTGCTCCAGCGGACGCTGGCGCCCTCATCGGGCTTCACCACGCAGATCTTCAACGGTGGCGAGCTCCGTGTGAGGGGTCTCGAAGTCGCGGTGGGAGCGACACCGATCAACACGGGAAGGCTGTCCTGGGTGTCGAGGGCTACGCTGTATTTCGATCGCAGCGAAATCTTGAGCCTTCCAGTCCCGTCGTTCCGCACGGGAGGTTTCGGAACCTCGCTCGGGTCGTTCCAGATCGAGGAAGGCGCGTCTGCCACGCAGATCGTGACCAACCTCGGTTTGAACCCCGACGGGAGCCAGATCGTCGGCAGGGTCGGCAACGCCAACCCAGATTTCAAGGTCTCCTGGGGTAACGACGTTCAGTTCGGCAACTTCACGCTGTACGGGCTGTGGGATTGGCAGCAGGGTGGTACGATCATCAACCTGACCAAGCTGCTGTTCGACTTCGGCCAGAACTATGTCGATCACGAAAAGGTCGTAGACGCGTTCGACGTAGGGGACGGAACGATGATCTCCGGTACGATGGGAGAGCAACGACTCGGTCGCTGGTTCAACGGCGACAGCCGCGGCTACATGGACGATGCGACGTACCTCAAGCTCCGCGAATTGTCCGTGTCGTATAAGTTCCCGCCAAGCGTGATCACGAGCCTCTTGGGCAACGCTGTCGACGGCCTTACGGCTACGCTGAGCGGGCGGAATCTGCTCACGTTCACGGGCTACGACGGGCTCGATCCCGAGGTGAGCAACTTCGGCAACCAGGCGATCGCGCGTAACGTCGACGTTGCGCCGTTCCCACCGAGCCGGAGCTTCTGGTTCTCGCTCAACGTGAGTTTCTGATCATGACTGCTATGCGACTGAATCGTTTTTCGATTCTCAGCGAAGGATATACCAAAATGCGTAAACTACCTTTGCTGTCGGTGCTGGTCGGAGCTTTCGTGCTGGCTGGATGCAGCGACGATCTCCTGATCCCCGACTTCAACAATCCGAGCCTGGAAGAGCTCACCACCAGCCCGACCCGCGTGCTGGTGAACACTGCGGCCCAAGGCCTGCTGGTGGGAACCCGCCGGCAGATGGGCACCCGCAACGGATACGTTTCGTTGCTGGGCATCCTGGGCCGAGAATCCTACAACTTCGACGGATCGGATCCTCGGTTCATCACCGAGATGCTGGGCGGTGCTTTGGATCCGGGTAGCCCGGCGTTCGGCGCCAACCTGTGGACGCTCCGGTACAGAAACATCCGGAACGCCAACATCCTGCTCAACTCTCTTGCAGAGGTGCAGGGCTTCTCCAATGCGGAGCTCGAAGCGATTCGTGGCTTCGCCAAGACCATTCAGGCGCTCGACCTCCTGATGGTCATCAACACGCGCGACACGAACGGCGCGGTGATCGACACCGATCGCCCGCTCGATGCGGATCCGGCTCCGATCGTCGGTAAGGATCAGGTGTTCACTGCGATCGTTGGGTTGCTCGACGAGGCTCAGGGGCACCTCCAGGCCGGTGGCGGGAGCTTCCCGTTCGCACTCTCCTCCGGCTTCGCCGGATTCGACACACCTGCGACGTTCATGATGTTCAACCGTGCCCTCAAGGCACGGGTAGATGTGTACATGGGCAACTTCAGCGGTGCTTTGGTGTCGCTGGGCGCGTCCTTCCTCGACACGGGCGCCGACCTAAACTTGGGTGTATATCACACCTTCGGCACCGGTACAGGAGATACCAGAAACAACCTGTTCGATCCCAGTCAGACACCTGACATCCTTGCGCACCCGTCTGCCGCAGCCGCGGCTGAGCTCAAGGGGAACGGCGACGTCGACGACCGGATCGCTGCTAAGATCCGCGACATACCGCCCCAGACTCAGTTGAGCGTGACGTCCGGCAAGGCGTTCAGCATTTACGAGAGCACGGGTGCCACCATCCCGTTCATCCGCAACGAGGAGCTCATCCTACTTCGGGCTGAAGCGAACGTCGGGCTCGGCAACGTCACCGACGCCGCGGACGACATCAACTTCATCCGTACGACTTCGGGCGGCTTGGCGGCCCGGACCGACCTCACGTCAGCGAACATCCTCGACGAACTCCTGAACCAGAAGTGGTTGTCACTACTGTTCGAGGGAGGGCATCGGTGGATCGACATGAGGCGGTATGGAAAGCTCAGCGAGCTTCCGCTTGCGGTTCCGTCACATCGGGTGAACGAAAAATTCCCTATTCCGGAGGCTGAGCAGCTGGCCCGGCAGGGCGGCTGATTCTCTCCGCGCGTTGTTCTGCACCCCCGGGGGGGCTTCCCCCGGGGGTGCAGGACGGCGAGCAGGACCCTATCGCGGCAACCGCTCCGGTAGATCGGCGATCACGTAGGCAATCACGGCCATGGCGGCCACGCTGAGTCCCACCTCACGTGGTTCGAGCTTGTCGATGGTGTCCGCATCGTTATGGTGATACCAGACATAGCGCTCGCCGTCGACCCTTAGTCCCATTCCCGGCACTCCC
>BTRA01000108.1:0-9941 GCA_036986155.1 Gemmatimonadota bacterium
AAGCAGCGCCTGGTCGATACGGCCGGACGTGTGGAGCGCTTCAAGCGGAAGTACGATAAGGCGGAGAAATAGCTGGCAGAACGTCCGGCGGGCGCGGTCACTATGAAGGACCCCATCGACACACGACTCCTAGAGCGCCTCACTGATGCTGGCGAACGGCTTGGCGCGTTGGACGCGGAGTTGGCCGATCCGGAGATCTCCCGAAATCCCGACCGACTTCGCGATCTGGGACGCGAGCGCGCGCACCTCGAGCCCATCGTCCGCACCGGTTCCGAACTTCAGGACCTGGTGCAAGAGCTCGAGGGTGCGCGAGAGTTGGCCTCGGATGCGGATGACGACGAGATGCGGGACATGGCGGCGGAGGAGGTCGCCCTGCTCGAGGATCGCCTCGAAACGCTGGAGGCCTACGCCAGGGAGCTTCTCATCCCGAAGGACCCCCTCGAGGACCGAACGGCCGTCGTAGAGATCCGTGCCGGTACGGGCGGAGACGAGGCGGGGCTCTTCGCCGGGGACCTGTACCGCATGTACAAGCGGGCCGCGGAGAGGGGTGGCTGGGGCGTCGATCTCATGAGCTTGTCGGAAGGGATCCCCGGCTCGATCAAGGAGGTGGTCTTTACGCTGCGCGGGAAGGGCGTTTACGGCCAACTTCGCTTCGAGTCCGGCGTACATCGCGTCCAGCGCGTTCCGGAGACCGAGAGCCAGGGACGCGTCCACACCTCTGCCGCCACGGTCGCGGTCTTGCCGGAGGCGGAGGAAGTCGACGTGGAGATCGACGAAAAAGATCTGAGGATCGACGTATTCCGCTCGTCCGGCCCGGGTGGACAGTCGGTCAACACGACCGATTCGGCGGTGCGTATCACGCACGAACCGACGGGTTTGGTGGTTTCCTGCCAGGATGAGAAGTCACAGCACAAGAATCGGGCGAAGGCGATGAAGGTGCTGAGGGCACGACTTCTCGATCTGAAAATCTCGGAGCAGCAGGCCGAGCGATCGAGAGAGCGGAAGTTGCAGGTGGGGACGGGCGATCGGTCGGCCAAGATCCGCACCTACAACTTCCCGCAGAATCGTGTGACCGACCACCGAATCGGTCTTACGCTCTACCGTCTGAACGAGGTGCTCGACGGGGACCTGGCTGAGCTGATTTCCGCCCTTCGGCAGGCCGAGCAGGCCGAGCGTCTCGAGAGTGGCGGCGATTGAGGGCCGCCGCCGTGAGTGAGCCGGGGCCGGTAGGCGTACGGGCTCCCGGTGAGCCATGGACCATACTCGGCCTGATCCTGTGGAGCGCCGAGTATCTGACGGGCAAAGGCGTCGAGAGCGGGCGGCTCGACGCGGAGCACTTGATTGCCGAGGCCTTGGGCAAGCAGCGGCTGGAGCTCTACCTCCAGTTCGACCGTCCGTTGGGGGCGGAGGAGTTGGCGACCTTCAAGCCACTCTTGCTCAGACGTGGGCGCCGGGAACCCCTGCAGTACATTGTGGGTCGGACCGGATTTCGTGAGTTGGAACTGAAGACCGATCGGCGGGCCCTGATCCCCAGGCCCGAGACCGAGACGCTGGTGGAAGAAGTGCTGGTGTGGGCGGCCGACCGTGACGGGCTCGGGTCCGCGATCGACATCGGGACGGGCACCGGCGCGATCGCGCTATCGCTGGTTAAGGAGGGGTCCTTCGCACGCGTGGTTGGAACCGACTCCAGCGCCGAGGCTTTGGACCTCGCCCGCGAGAACGCGAGTGCGGTAGGGGTGGACAGCGCGCTCGAGCTTCGGGTCGGCTCCCTTTTCGACCCGCTCGAGCCCGGCGAGCGTTTTGACGTGGTGGTGTCGAACCCTCCGTACGTGGCTGACGGGGACGCGCCGGACCTGGCGCCCGAGATCACGGAGTGGGAGCCCTCCGGGGCCCTGTTCGCGGGTCCGGACGGCCTGGACGTGATTCGGGCAATAGTGATGGATGCCCCGGATCGACTGAATGAAGGTGGCCTGCTCGCCCTCGAGGTGGGGGATGGCCAGGCGAATGAGGTGGCCGACCTGATTCGGCAACGGCAGTCCTTCGATGAGCCGTCGGTTGGGAAGGACCTCGCGGGACGGCCTCGCGTGGTGATGGCCGTGCGCGGATAACCGACAAACAAGTAAGAGACAAGGGGTGGTGTTGGATGGAGCGATTGATGGAGATGGCGACGGATCTGGGCCGGGCCTTGGCCCAAGCCGATGAGTACCAGGTGCTGAAGATGGCGGTCGCGTCGGCGGATGACGATCGCGCCATTGCCGAGTCGAGGAGCGAACTGGAAGCCCTCGAGAAGCGAATCGAAGAGGCCCTTCGCGAGGGTGGCGAACCGGACGACGAGTTGAAGAAGGAATACGAAGATGCCGTGGGCCGGCTCCAGACGAATCCGACCTACCAGGTGTTGGTCTCCGCTCAGGCGAATTTCGAGAAGGTCGTCCTGAAGGTGAATCAAACGATTCAGGAAGGCATCGATAAGGGGAGCGCGAGTCGAATCGTGATGCCGTAGCGTGATGCGAACGGGTAGCGGAATCTCCGCATGAGTTTCGGCCGGCAGGTACTCGTCGACAGGATCATCGATCCGCTGACGCGCCGGTTGGTGGATAGCGGCGTTCATCCCAACGCGCTGACCACCGCCGGATTCGTGACGACGGTTGCGGCCGGTCTCCTCTTCGGGCAGGATCACGTGCGATGGGCCGGATTGCTGGTACTGTTGGGTGGCGCGTTCGACATTTTCGACGGCCGTGTGGCACGGTTGAGCGGGCTGGCTTCGAAATTCGGCTCGTTTTACGATTCCACGCTCGACAGAATCAGCGAGATCGTGGTCTACATCGGCCTGCTCTCGTTGTACAATCAGTACCAGATGGACCTCGAGGACATCGGCATGATCTACGCGATCCTGCTCGCGATGGGCGGTTCGCTCATGATCAGCTACACGCGGGCACGAGCCGAGGCCTTGGGACTAGACTGTTCGGTGGGGCTGATGCAGCGTGCCGAACGCGTAGTGCTTTTGGGAGCGGGCTCGCTGGCGTTCGGCCTCATGTGGGACGGGCTGGTGCTGAGTACCGTGATCGTGATCGTGGCGGTCCTGACGAACGTCACGGCGTTTCATAGAATCTATTGGGTTTACAAGCGGGCTGCGGGTGTGCCCCTGGACGAATGACCGGGGCCTTCGACGCCTGAAACAAAAGGGAAAATGGTGAAGGAATCTCCTGAGATCAGACCGGCCGCCGGCGTGCTCGGCGTGCTCCTCCCGGGCCTAGGGGCGGTGGCGACCACGACCATAGCGGGTGTCATTGCGGCGCGGAACGGGTTGGCCAAGCCCTTTGGAAGCCTCACGCAAATGAACACGATCCGGCTTGGCAAGCGCACCGATGAGCGCAATCCGCTCATTCGCGACTTCGTGGATATCGCTTCGCTCGATCAACTGGTCTTCGGCGCGTGGGATCCGATTCCGGACAACGCTTATGAGAGCGCGACGACCTCCGGCGTGCTGAGCCGGGAGCATCTCGATCCCATCAAGGAAGAGCTCTCGGCGGTGAAGCCGATGTCGGCCGTGTTCGACAAGGAATACGTGAAGCGCCTCGACGGCCCGAACGTCAAGACCGCCGCCAACAAGAAGGAGTTGGCCGAGGCGCTGCGCGAGGACATCCGCCGATTCAAAGAAGAGAACGGCTGTGACCGGCTGGTGATGGTCTGGTGCGGGTCGACCGAGATCTTCATGCGGCCGGGCCCGACGCACGAGACGCTCGACGCGTTCGAGAAGGCGATGGCGGACAACGACGATTCCATAGCACCCAGCATGCTTTACGCGTACGCGGCACTGATGGAAGGTGTGCCCTACGCTAACGGCGCGCCCAACCTCTCGGCCGACTTCCCTGCTCTGGAAAAACTGGCGATCGACCGCGAACTCCCGATCATCGGCAAGGACTTCAAGACGGGCCAGACCCTCATAAAGACCATATTGGCGCCGGGACTCAAGGCCAGGATGCTCGGGCTCGAGGGCTGGTTCAGCACCAATATCCTCGGAAACCGCGATGGTGAGGTCCTCGACGATCCCGAGAGCTTCAAGACCAAGGAGGAGTCCAAGTTGGGTGCGCTGGAGCACATCCTTCAGCCGGACCTCTACCCGGAGCTCTACGGCGACTTCTACCACAAGGTCCGCATCAACTACTATCCGCCCCGAGGTGACAACAAGGAGGGCTGGGACAACATCGACATCTTCGGGTGGATGGGATACGGGATGCAGATCAAGGTCGACTTTCTCTGCCGGGACTCGATCCTTGCCGCGCCGATCGTGCTCGATCTCGCGATTTTCATGGATCTCGCGTCCCGTGCGGGCATGAAGGGGATCCAGGAGTGGCTGTCGTTCTACTTCAAGAGCCCACAGACTGCGCCCGGACTGTATCCCGAGCACGACCTCTTCATTCAGCACACGAAGCTCAAGAACACACTGCGGTGGCTGGGTGGCGAGGAGCAGATCACGCACCTCGGACTCGAGTACTACGACTGACGGGGCTGCAAGCGATGTCTGAGGGCCGGCTCGTGGCACTGGAAGGCGTTGAAGGCGCGGGTAAGACTACCCAGGCCGATTTGCTGACCGAGTGGCTCGTCGATCTGGGCGTTCGCTTCACCGCCGCCCGTGAACCGGGTGGCACCGAGGTCGGGGAAGCGATTCGCGAGATCGTGCAGGACCGCCCCGATCTCGCTGTGCCGGCGGAGACCGAGTTGCTGCTCTATTTGGGTTCGCGCGCCGCGTTCGTGCGTGAAATCGTGCGGCCGGCGCTGGATCGTGGGGAGCTCGTCGTCGCCGACAGGTACTCGATGTCTACGTTCGCATATCAGGGTTATGGACGAGGTTTGGACCTCGAAAGCGTGCGCCGGCTCGATAGTTTCGCCACGGGGGGACTGACGCCGGACGTCTACCTGATATTCGATCTGGCGGCCGAGGACGGTCTGGCGCGCCAGCGGCATGGCGATGCCGGAGGTGACCGAATAGAGCGTGAGGGTGACGCGTTCCTGAAGACGGTACGCGAGGGATACCTGGAACTGGCCCAGACCGAGCCCGGCGCCCACCTTATCGATGCCTCGGGTGACGCGGAGGCGGTGCACAGGAGGGTCCGGGAGGTGCTGATCGAGGCGCTCCCCGAAACTTTCGGTGTTCTGGGGGTTTAGTCAGTCTACGGCGGGCACCTGGGTTGGAGCTCGAGATTCGAGGCGCCACGGAGGTTGAATGCGTAAAGGACGGTCACTTCTCTCACCCATCATGGTCATGGCAGTCGCCTTGGTCACGGGAGGCTGGTTCCTGCAGCAAGGTGTCAGCCAGGAAGAGAACATCTATCTCCAGGTGCGGCTGTTCCAAGAGGTCGTGGATCACGTCACCGATCGATTCGTGGACCCGGTCGACCGTAGTAAGCTGTACGACTCGGCGATCGACGGGGTGCTGAAAGAACTCGACGACCCCCATACCAGCTTCATCGACGCCGCGACGTGGGAGAGCTTCAGATTCCGGAGCGGTGCCGACTCCGAGTACGGCGGTGTCGGGCTCGAGATCCTGGCGCGAGAGAACGCCATCACGGTGATGAACCCGATCCCAGGTGGACCGGCCATACGGGCCGGGATCCATACGGGGGACCGCATCGTGGAGATCGGTGGCCAGTCGGCGCGCGAGTGGAGCACGGACGACGCGGCGGACCAGCTACGGGGCGTTCCGGGCACCACGATCGACGTGGTCATCGAGCGGCCAGGCGTCGTCGACCCGATTCCGTTCACCCTCGTGCGGGCGGTCATCGAGATCCGCTCGGTGCCATTCGCCTCCATGCTCGAAGGCGGCATCGGCTACATCCCGCTGCAACTCTTCAGCGAGACCTCCGCCCGTGAAGTCGGAGAGGCGTTGGATTCCCTCGTCGAGATAGGCCTCGAGGGCCTGATCCTCGACCTGCGCCAGAATCCCGGAGGCCTGTTGGATCAGGGGGTCGCGATCGCCGACCTGTTCCTCGACGAGGGCGTGGGGATTGTCGAAACCAGGGGCCGTGCCCAAGGGCAAAACGAGAGCTTCAACTCGGTTCGTCCGCAACGGTTTCCCGCTCTGCCGCTGGTCGTGCTGGTCAACGAGAGCAGCGCAAGCGCGGCGGAGATCGTTGCGGGGGCGCTCCAGGACCACGATAGGGCGTTGGTGCTTGGTGCTCGCAGCTTCGGCAAGGGCTCCGTGCAGACACTGTACCGCCTGAGTGGTGGAAACGTGCTCCGGCTCACGACGGCGCGCTGGTTCACGCCATCGGGTCGTTCCATCCAGAAGCCTCATGAGGAACAACAGGCCCTCCGGGCAGGAGAGGGCGCGGCCATGGGCCTCGCGGGTGGCTCGGTAGCGCTGCCCGACACGGAGGGGCAGCCCACGTTCGACTCGATGGGTGGCCGCACCATCTTCGGTGGAGGCGGGATCACTCCAGACCTGGCGGTAATACCCGACACGCTGTCCCCTCGAGAGGCCGACGCGGTGCTGACGCTCTACAGGCAGGCCGGCATCTTGAGCGCCGAGGTCTTCAACTACGCGGTGGCCTACGTCCAGGCTCATCCTGCGTTAACGCCGGGGTTCGACCTCCCCAGCGGTGATCTGCAGGAGTTCTACGCACGCACAAAGAAGGCCGGGCTCGAGACGAACCGCGACACGTTCGCGCAGGCTCAGCGGTTCATCCGGTTCCAGCTCGAGCGAGAGATCGCGTTGCAGGCGTGGGGTCCCGGCGGCCGGTTCGAGCAGACCCGTGACTCGGACCTTCAGCTCTTCGAGGCGGCGGAACTTCTTCGGTCAGCCGAAGGCCCACTGAGCTTGTTCCGGGCCGCCGAGTTGGTCGAGGAGCCGAAGGGGTTCGCGCTCTCTTCCGGCTCAGAGGCATTGGCGACCTCCGGGGGCCTCGACGGGGAATAGCATCGGACGGGCAAAGCGACCCACACGCTCATTCCGACGGCACGAGGTTTGGGCTAGGTTGTTCCGACACGAAACCCCCTTGCTGGCCCACTCCGGAGGTACCCCATCATGACTGCCCGTGTCGTGTGTACCCGTAACGGCTTCCTCGAATCGAAGCATACGGTACACGTGGCGGTCGTCGACGCCGATGGCCACACCATAGCCTCCGCGGGGGAGCCGGACCTTCCGATCTACTACCGGTCTGCCGTGAAGCCGATTCAGGCGCTTCCACTCGTGGAGGATGGCGTCGTGGAAGCGCTCGGTCTCACCGACGCGGAACTCGCTCTCTGCTGCGCATCCCACAACGCTGAACCGGAGCACCTCACCGGCGTTTTGGCCATCCTCGAAAAGGCCGGCCTCACGCAAGCGGCCCTGGAATGCGGCCCGACTGAACCGATGTCCGAGGCTGTCGCGGCTCAGTTGATGCGGGCGGGAGAATCGCCGGCCCCGATCCACAACGACTGTTCCGGTAAACATGCCGGCATGCTGGCGCTGGCGGTGCATCATGGATGGCCCACCGTCGGGTATGTGGCGTATGAGCATCCCGTGCAGCGTAGGATGCATGCCGAAATGGCTCGCTGGAGTGGCATGGCCGAAGCAGAGATCGGAACAGGTGTGGACGGATGCGGTGTCGTGTGCTTCAGGGCACCCCTGACTCGTCTGGCGTCGTCGTTCGCGCGGTTCGCGGCGGCCGCTGCCCGCGGGGAGCCGGCCGGTCGCGTCGTGAGAGCTATGACCGCCCATGCCTTCATGGTGGCCGGGACCGATCGCCTTTGCACCTCCGCCATGGAGGTGGGCCGGGGTCGCATATTCACCAAGATGGGCGCCGAGGGCGTATACGCGGCGGGTGATGTCGAGCAGGGGGTGGGAGTGGCGATCAAGGTTGAAGACGGAGCGCGACGGGCGAGCAGGGTAGCCTTGGTGGGCGTGCTCGAGGCCCTCGAACTCTTGAGCGTCGACGAGCTCGACGCTCTTTCCGGTTTCGCAAAGCCTCTCTTGCGGAACACGCTCGGCGCAGTCGTGGGAGGTCTCAGGGCCGAGATCGAGCTGGAGTCGCACTAGTGACCGAGGGTGAACGCGCCTTGGTTCGGATCAGTGCGGCCATGGCGACACGACGAAAGGACGATCTCCAGGATGCGTTCGACCGTGCGCACAGCGTGGCGCCCGACGAGGCCATCGAAGAGGTAATCCTTCAGGGCTACCTGTTCCTCGGCTTTCCGGTGGCACTCAACGCAATGAGCATGTGGAGGCGTATCTCCGGGCGAGCCTCCCCCAACCCTTCTGAGATCGATTGCGCGGGCTGGGAGGCTCGTGGGAAGGTCGTGTGTGCCGAAGTCTATGCCGGACAGTATCAGCGATTGCGCGAGCACGTTCGGGCGCTCCATCCGGACCTGGAGTCGTGGATGGTCATCGAGGGTTACGGAAAGGTGCTCGGGCGCCCCGGTCTCGACCTCCCGGTCCGGGAGCTGTGCGTTGCGAGCCTGTTGGCCGTGCTCGGTACACCCAAGCAGCTCTTCTCGCACCTGAGAGGTGCCATCAACGTGGGTGCGACACCCGGCCAGGTAGAGCTGGCGCTCGAGGTGGCCCGTCCCTACATGGACGAGGCGTCGAAGGCGTTGGCGTGGAGGACTTGGGAGCGGGTGGTGGCAAGCCAGGCACCTCGTGCCGAGGGTTGAGCGATGTTCATCGACCACGCCGTCGTAAACGTTTTTGGAGGGGTGGGTGGTTCCGGTTCTGAAGCCATGCGGCGTGAGAAGGGTGTCCCGAGAGGAGGCCCCGCCGGTGGTGACGGCGGGGATGGCGGAAGCGTGGTATTGGTCGCCGACGCCCAACTCACCACGCTCATGGATTTCAGCTACAAACAGCACTACCGAGCCGAGCGTGGCCGGCACGGTGAGGGTAACAACAAGACGGGGAAGAGCGGCGCCGACCTCGAACTGAGGGTTCCGCCGGGTACAATCGTCCGAGATGCGGACACCGGCGAGGAACTGGGTGAGTTGCTCGAGTCGGGCGACCGCGTGGTTGTGGCCAAAGGCGGGCGCCATGGGCGCGGCAACGCCCGGTTCACCAGTCCGACACGGCAGACACCACGGTACTGGGAGCCGGGTGGAGAGGGTGAGGAACGCCGGATCGAGTTGGTGCTCAAGCTCATCGCCGACGTCGGGCTGGTCGGCGAGCCCAATGCCGGCAAGTCCACGTTGCTCGCGTCGATCACCAAGGCTCGTCCCAAGGTCGCCGATTATCCGTTCACGACGCTGGAGCCGAACCTGGGCGTGGTGGAGTTGAGTGGTTTCCGTTCGTTCGTGATGGCCGACATCCCAGGCATCATCGAGGGCGCGCACGAGGGAAAGGGACTCGGCCACCAGTTTCTGCGCCACATCGAGCGGACCCGTACTCTCGTGCTCATGGTTCCGCTCGACGCCGAGGACCCCGAGGCAGAGTATTCCGCGCTACGAGAGGAGTTGGGGGCCTATTCGCCCGATCTCGCGGAGCGGCCGCACTGCTTGGTGCTCAGCAAGGCGGACCTCCTTGCTCCCGGCGCCGAGGCCCCAGTGGTGGTAGCGCCGGAGGCGTGGGGAGTGTTTGTGGCGTCAGCGGTCTCACGGATCGGCCTGGACTCCCTGCTCGAAGCGCTCTGGGCCAAGACCCGCGAGGTCGTCGACGCCGAGCGCAGTCCGGACGAGGACGAGGATTGGACTCCCTGACCCCAGAGGGCGCCGGTGGTCCAGGGGCGGCGGCGGACCTCCTGGCCCTCGGTCTCCTGCCGGGCGTGGGATGCGTCGCCGTCGAGCGCGCACTCGGGCATTTCGGCACCGCTCGGCGTGCCATGCACGCCGGAGTGGCCGCCCTCTCTCCCGTTGTCGGACTTACTCCGCGATGCCTGAGGGAGGGAGGATACCCCAACGGTGTCAGGCGCAAGGCGATGGCGGTGCTCCGGACCTGTACCGACCGGGCCATCGACGTCCTCACGGTGGAGATGGCATCG
>BTRA01000109.1:0-9787 GCA_036986155.1 Gemmatimonadota bacterium
CACGATTAGCGTCCTCGCCGATGACCGTGAGGACCCTGCGATACCGTCACCCCCGAGGGGATGGAGGCATTCCATGAGCCGTAGCGTGAATAAGATCACCCTGGTAGGGAACGTCGGCCAGGATCCCGACGTCCAGGAGACCAAGAGCGGAACCAAGGTAGTTCACCTGTCGCTGGCTACCAATCGCCCGCCATTCGGAGACGACCCGCAGGAGGTCACTGACTGGCACCGCCTGACGCTGTGGAACAAGCTTGCCCAGTTTGCCGAGGAGCACGTGTCACAGGGAGACAGGATCTACGTAGAGGGGCGGCTCGAGTACGACTCCTACGAGCGTGAGGGCGTCAAGATTCCGACTGCTGACGTCAACGTGCGCGAGCTCGTATTGTTGTCGCGTCGTGCGGTCGTTGCCGAAGTCGCATAGTAAGTCGGCGCCTCTACAGCCAGCGCCAGAAGCCGTGGTTCACGGAGATGATGAACTCCCATTCGCCTCCGTTCACACCTCGGGCGGCGTCCAGTCGTAGAATGTCCCAGCCGAGACCGAGACCCGCCCCGACCGAATTCTTGAGTCCATCGGTGGTCTCTCCGGTCCAGGCGTCGGGCAGGCGGTCGCGCTCCAACCCCGTCACGCCGCTGGATGCGAACAGGCGTAGGCGGAACCAGGGGGTCAGGATGGCCTGTGTCGCCTCGACGCGCACGAGCGCCATCCTGTCCCCCTCGAAGGAGCGATAGGCGTAGCCCGGTAGGGTCTGGCGGCCACCAAGAAGGAACAGCATCTGAGCCGGAGCGTCTGCCGCTACCCAGCCGCCCTGTACGTCCGCCGTGACGTTGAACGCATCGGAGCGTGGTGAGGCCGTCCAGCCCCAAGACACGAGTGCGGATGCGAACGTCTTGTCTTGGAATCGGCCGAGTCGAAGCGTCGCGCGGGGGAGCAGGCTGGAGCGACCGGTGGGCTGCGGGGTCGAAACCAATTGCAGCCACACACCATCACCCTCGTCGATGCGCCGAATGGGACGAACCCTGGTCGACCCGTTCTCGGTGACGACATCCTCCGCTGAACGGTGCCGTTCCCAATTGCCCGAGATCCGGAGTCGCCCCCCTGAGACGGGGAGGCTGTGCCCGACGCTAAGGCTCGACGCGAAGTACGGGTCCGTGAAGTCCTCTCTCCCAGCCACGGCCGAGAGGGTGTTGAGTACCCCGGAAGCGCCCTTGATGGGGCCCACGTCACGCAGGTCGTTCAAGGTGACGCGGAGGTAGGTGCCCGTTTGAGCTTCGTCTGCGTCGAGGTAGACCGAAGCGTGAGGTTTTCTGCGGCCGAAGGCGTATCCCCCGAAGGTCTTGAGCCTGAGCGACCCCCCAGGTCTCAGCGACATGCCGAGGCCGTTGAAGTAGCCCTCGGCCCGGGTGTACCGAACCGCCGACGTCAGCGACGGGAGGTAGAGCCGTGAAGGCGCGAGTCCGGTGATGTAACGGCGGCCGGCCACCCGCCTGGCCTGTCTTCGGATGTCGTCGAGAGCTCGTGTGGGTGCGAGACCCTCCTCGTCGAGTTGGTCGTAGAGGCCAGAATCGAAACTGAAATCCCCGAGATCTGCAGCAGCCGTGACCCGAGCCTCCCCAAACAGGCCGTCGGGAAGCTCCGGGTTGAATCGGTAGCCGCGTATGTCGAACCGCCCCCTAATCACGCCGCCCGCCAGGAATTCTAGAAGCGGTACCTCGCGGCGGATCTCCACCTCCTGCCGGTAGGGGAGCCAGTACTTCGCGTCCCACACACTATTGTCCAGAGAGATGCGGATGTAGTCGAGGTTGCCATCGACGTAGGAGGACGGTGTAAACGTGAAGTTCATGCGCACGATCGCTCCGGTGCCTCGCTGCAGGAAGACGCTTCCGATGATGCCGGGCGCGTCCAGATCCTTGGGACGGACCTGCAACTCGTAAACCCGAAGCTCGGTGGTCGGGCCCGCGAACGTCAGCGTGAGCGAGTCCGCCAGCAGGAAGTCGTAGACCGAATCCGAGCCGGGTGCCGCGGGGTGAACGACAGCCTCGACCTCGTCCCCGTCGCCCATGTGGATCCTGTCACCGAAGTCGTCCTGGACGACGGTCAGGTGGTCCAGGTGGTACTTGATATTCGTAGGAAACTGCTTCTCATCCCTGAGACCTACGATTCGCTGGCGGGTATCGCCGGGCTCACGCCAGTAGATGTCGAGGGCGATCTGGTCCGTCTTCACTAGCGTTCGCTCATTCGTGTCGGCACGGTCCAGAAAATAGTAGAGGTAACCCCGTGCCTCTGCGGAATACGAGCGAAACGCCGGGTCCACCGACGTCTCATGGCGAAGATTTCTGGCCAGAGCAATCAATTCGAGAGCGCGCTCCGAGTTCCACTCGTCGTCGTCGGTCTGTGCCTCGAGCGACGAACCCAAGGGGACCAGGAGGGAAAGCGCGGCTAGCGCTGACGTACGGGAGCGTCTTCGGAGGCGTCGAAGCATGGGAGTTGGTACATCGGAGCCCGAAGGGCGGTTCCCGGGATGGGGCGAGTTGTCGGGGGCCCCACGAGAAGGGCCCCGCCTCTCTAAGAGACGGGGCCCCAGATGTATGCGCCTACTTGGACTAGTTGGCGGTCCAGAAGCCGGACAGGGACTCACCATGGGGGCTCTCGCGGAGCTTCTCGAACGCACGGTTGCGGATTTGCCGGATGCGCTCGCGGGTGACACCCAACAGCGATCCGATCTGCTCCAGCGTCCGCTCCTCACCGTCGTCCAGGCCGTAGTAGAGGTAAAGAATCTTGCGTTCGCGCTCCGTGAGGTAGGCGTCGAACATCCCTTCGAGATAGTCGCGGCGGGCGATGGCCTCGACGTCCTCTTCGATATCCCCGGCGTCGGCTCCTGCAAAGCGCTCACCAAAACTCGCGCTGTCCCGATCGCTACGGTCGATGGGTGCGTCGAGACTCAGCTCGCTCGCTGCAACACGACGCAGCGCCCGCAGGGTCTCCTCGGGCTCGCCCATCTCCTTTGACAGCTCTTTGATGGTCGGTGCCCGGCCCAACTGCTGCGTGAGTTGAGTGTCCGTGCGCGCGAGCTTGACCAGGTTCGAGTTCTGGTTGAGCGGGATTCGTACGGAGCGCGTCTGCTCCGCCAGAGCCTGAAGCACGGTCTGGCGAATCCACCAAACTGCGTAGGAGATGAACTTTACGCCCTTGTCGGGATCGAACTTTTTCACGGCCTTGAGCAAGCCCTCGTTGCCGATGCACACCAACTCGGCCAGACCCAACCCGCGGCCTTGGTACTTCTTCACGTAGGAAATCACGAACCGGAGGTTCGCGGTGACGAGACGCTCGGCGGCTTCCTTATCGCCGGTGCGGGCCCTGCGTGCCAGCGCCCGCTCTTCCGCAGGGTCCTGGATCAGGGGGTATTTCTCGACGTCTTGAAGGTACTGATCGAAGGAGTCCAGGCCTCGGGAAGTTGAAAACATGCGTTTCGATCAACCTCGTTTTTGGGTTCGAGCGGCCCTCGGCGCCGCCGGCGGCAAAACCGACCCCGTCGACCTAGTTTCGGCTAAGAGAAGAAACCCAAAGAGCTTAGCACCACTGGCGACGAAGAGGGTAAAACTTATAAAGACCTGTTTCTAGAGTCAAAGGTTTTTTTCAGCGTTGGCGCGGGTTTTCCGCCATTCTGACAGAGTGAGTCCCAACCGCGAGATTCTCATCCCGAGTAAGCCCTCAATGACAGGCTCGCGTTGATCCCTCCGAAGCCGAAGGAGTTCGTGACCGCGGTGCTCACGGTTTCCTCGCGCCCGTGGTTTCCGACGTAATCGAGGTCACAGCCTTCCCCTCGGGAATCGAGATTCAGTGTCGGAGCGACCCATCCCCGTTGGATTGTGAGCGCGCAGATGCCGGCCTCGATGGCTCCGGAGGCACCGAGCGCGTGCCCGTAATAGGGCTTGGTACCCGACACCAGGACTTTGTCGGCCCAGTCTCCCAACACGGAGTGGATCACGCGCGTCTCGGTGGCGTCGTTGAGGAGCGTTGAGGAACCGTGGGCGTTTACGTAGTCGACCTCGTCCGGGACAACTCCGCCGGAGGAGAGAGCCTCGGCCATAGCGCGCGCGGCCTGGGTTCCGTCAGGGCGCGGGGCCGTCATATGGTGCGCGTCATTGGACGTGCCGTAGCCCCTGAGTTCGGCGTACACACGCGCGTTCCGCGTCTGGGCGTGCGCCTCGCTCTCCAGAATAAGCACACAGGCGCCCTCTCCCATCACGAAGCCATCTCGCTCCCCGTCGAACGGGCGGCAAGCCCTGGACGGCTCGTGGTTGCGTGTGCTCATCGCCCGGATTAGAGAGAACGCCCCGAACGAGAGCGGAGCGAGAGGTGCCTCGATTCCGCCGGCCACTGCTACGTCGACGATGCCCGCCCGGATGAGGCGCCACGCATCGCCGATCGCAATGGTTCCGGAGGCGCAACTCATGGCGTTGGTGGAGTTCGGGCCGGTGAAGCCGAAGTCGATGGCCACGTTGCAGCTCGCCGCACCGCAGAAGACTCCCAGCGCAAGGCGGGGGCTGATCGACTTCAGGCCATTGCTCAAGAACTTCGGGAATTCCTCTTCGGCCTGGATGATCCCCCCCAAGGCGGACCCCATTTGGACCGCCACCCGCTCCGGCTTCAATTGTGAGGCCTCGAGTTCGGCGTCCGCGAGCGCCATTTCCGTGGCGGCTACCGAGAACTGACCGAAGCGGTTTAGACGGCGAGCCCGGCCCCCCTCCATAAACTCTCGAGGGTCGAAGTCCTCGATCTCGGCGGCCAGCCGGGAGCGGAAGGACGACACGTCGAAGCGGGTCACGTCACCCACCGGCGACGCACCACCCTGTAGACCGGCCCACAATCGGTCCACTCCGATCCCCGATGCGGTGATCGGGCCGATTCCGGTGATCAACACCTTGTTGCCTGCGTCCCGTCCATCGGTCGTCATCGGACCGCCGCCTTCTCGGCCGCATGAGCGACGCCCGCCAAGGTTCGCTTGGCGATGTGGCTCACGAACTGGGGTCCGATCACGAGGTTGGCCGCCGCTCGGCCGATGAGGGGCCACGAGGGACCGGCCCACTCGTGCACGATGCGGATGTGGGTCTTACCGTCGGGTAGCTCGTCGACCTCCCAACGAACATCCATGCCCTTGGTGACTCCGCCCACGTGTTTGTAGAACACCCGCTTGCCCTCCGCATCGTGATCCATCTCGGAGAGCCACCACGTGGGGTATCCGACGGGCCCGAACGAGCGCCAAGCGGCCATCTCGACCACGCCTTTGGCGAATGCTTCCTTGTGGCGGAAGCGTACCCAACGATAGTGGGGCAGGATTTCCGGCCAACGCTCGACATCGGCCGCCGCTCGGAAACACGCGTCGGCCGGAGCGGTCGTGATGGTTTCGTCGATTGTCAGCATCGGGATCCTCGGGTGCCGGGGGCTGTGTAATTTCGTGGCCGGGGCGGGTGGGGTCCAGGCTACCGACCCGGCGTGGGGGTCGGCTCCATGGGACCACCACGGGTCCGGAGCGTCCGGTTAAGGAGAGAATACGGCGTAGGGACGTCACCGGTGAGGCCAATCAACGCGTCTCCGAGCGCCGGGAAAAGCTGCAAGCCGCCGAACACCAGACCCCGGACTCGTCGGCGGGACACGACGCCCTCGATAATTCGCTGGATGCCGCGGCCCCGCCTGAACGCTCGATGAAGCCGCGCCTCGTACGGTGCCAGGGTCGCTCGTGAGAGGGGAAGGCGAGGACCTCCCGATACTCGCCGATCAACGGTCTGGCGCAGTGCCCGGTCGATGACCGGGGCCGCCAGCTCGGCGGACAGCAATGCTCTGTAGATACCTTGCCCGGTGAGTGGGTCGTAATAGCCTGCCGCATCGCCGACGAGCAGCACACCATCGGAAACCGCCCGAGGCCGGGGTACGTCGAACGGGCCGCTACACCAGGGTCCGTCCAGCACCGTCGGCTCCGACTCCCAGCCGAGCCCGGCGGTCGTGAACGCTTCCTGGAAGAATTCGAGCGGCCGGCCGCCGAGCGAGCGGCCCCAGCGGTCGGAATCGACCACCAACGTGCCGTTCCAAAGCGGCAGGTCGGAGTGGACCGCCGCCAGGCCGACGGTCCCGAAGTCTCCCACACGGAGGATTCCCCGCTGTCGGGGCGGGCCGGTACCGCTCAGCCGGCAGGTGATCGAGACCTTTCTCCGCCGGGGCGCGGGGCTGAGCCGGTTGATGGCTCGCGCTACGACAGAGCGAAGCCCGTCGGCTCCCACGATGAGTGGCGCGGTTCGGTGCCCCCGGCGGCCGTCGGACTCCAGGGTCAGGGCCGTGACCCGCTGCGGGTCGCATGCGGATCCATGCGCCGGGGCCGGCCCAGGAGGCATCTCTATGGTCCGCACGGTGACTCCCTCGTGAAGGCGGGCGCCCAGCCGCACGGCCTCATCGGCTAGTGCGGCGTCCAGATCTGCTCTCGGGAGCCCCAGCCCAAAGCGATCCTGCGGCGGGAAACGGGTCTCCACCGTGTGACCCTCTTCGGTGCGGAGGTGCCAGCCGTCGAGTCGAGCTGGCCGGAGCCCGAGAATCGTGTCCAACAGGCCGAGTCGCGCGAGCGCCCGCACGGCGCCCGGGTTGACGCACTCTCCGCACGCCTTGGGGCGCGGGTGGAAGTCTCGCTCGAGCATCGTCACCGACCAGCCCCGCCGCTTCAGCAGGATGGCGAGCGCGCTTCCCGCCGGGCCGGAGCCCACGATAAGGACGTCGGGCGGGACTGACCCCGGCGAGGCCGTGCGACTACCCTTCACGAGGACGCGCTCCTCATGTCCACGGCACCGCCGCTGAGCACCACCCGATAGAAGAAGTGTCGCCGCACGCGCACGTTGGTTAGGCCGGCCTCCCTCCCGATCGCCAACAACTCTTCCGCCGTGAACGATCGTCGGACCGACGCTGGTCCGTCGTAGCGGGCGAGTCGGTCCTTACGCCATAGTGTTTCAGCTAAGAGTTGGGCGCCGAGGTAGTTCGGTCTCGTACGCTCGAGGTCGTTCACTAGTACCAATCCGCGGCTGACCCGCGCCATCTCGCGCACCAGTTCCACGGCCCCTCCATCGTCGAAGTGGTGGATCATGAGCATGCAGACGACTGCGTCGAAGGTGTCCTCGGAAAACGGGAGGGTGAGCCCGTCACCGCGTACCAGCGGGAGGGGTCCGGGCGACGAGCCGCCCTTGGCAACCGATATGGTCTGGGGGTTCGGGTCGAGCCCGATCACGCTCCATCGACAGCCACGCTGTTCGGCCCATTTGCGGAGGAGGGCCGGCGTGCGCGCGTTGCCGGTGCCTACGTCGAGCAACCTGGCTCGGGGGGCGGCCCTCAGAAGCGGCTCAAGGTGGGTCTCCAGTGCTCGCTGTCCGCCCAGCCATCTATTGGCCTGCGACATCTTTTCCAACGAGTCGGCCAACTCACTGAGGTCCTGGACCGGAGCGTCCACGAGCTCGGGTTCGAGCGTCCGGAGTGGCATCGAGCCGAGCGCAGCCAGGTCCACGGCGGCCTCGGCTCAGCCCCCCGCCGGGCCGGGAAGGATCGTCGACGCCACGCCGGTCCTCCTGCTCCGCTGCATCTGCCCGTCGGCGAAGCCGATCACGAAGCCGAGGAACTCCAGGGCAGTAAGCCGAAGCACCGGCCTGCGGAACGCGTCGGGTCCGTTTGCGGGCACCGCGATGTCTATCCGTGCGACGCTGCGCGTTCCCTTGGGGAAGCCGATCCGTATGCCGGCGCCCACTGTAGACTGCCATCCGGAGTCCATGCCGAAGGGCACGTCTCCCTTCCAGGTTTGCCCCAGGTCACCGAATACAGTCATGCCAAAGTCCAGCAACCCCCCGCCGGTCCACCCGAGGACAATCCGGTCTTCGACGGTGGCGACCAGTCGCCGGCCACCGGGGAAGCGGTCCAGGTGGAGTCCCCGGAGCTGCTCGGGTCCGCCGAGGGTGAGCTGGAGCGGGGTGTCCATGTTCCATCCGCCCGCCGCCGACAGGCGGGCGAAGACCGTGTGGGTGCCGGCGGTCCCCTTGGGTCGCCAATACACGTATGCATCGGCCTCGCCAAGCACGTCGCGCCAACCTGTCCTTGCTGCGGGCTTCTTGTCAGCGAAGTGCCGCCCCTCGACGCTCACGCCGGCCGTGAGGATCCACCGGCCGGGAGCGACACCCCCGAACAGGCGTAGTCGCGTGAAGATGTCATCAACCTCCGCCGGTCCATTGGAGTCCAAGAATCCGATGCTCTTGCCCACCGTGAGTGCGACCTCGGTCCCCACGGGTATGTCCTGAACTCCCCGCAACGCATCGAGGCCTGTCTCCCGTCGAAACCGAATGTTTCGCTTGCCGAGCAAGAAGTTCAGGCGCGTGGTCTTGGTCTCGCGGGTAAGTCGTAGTGCCTCGGCGGCGATCTCGGGCGCGGCGGGAGTCCGGTCCCCGAAATTATTGTTGGTGACCGCCTCGACCCGGTTGGCCACATCCGGGAAGCGCAACTCCTCTCGCGATATGCCGATCCCGAACAGCATGAGGCTTCCCGGTGGCCCCACGCGACCCGCCAGCGTCACCTCCGCTCGCCTTGTCTCGAGGGGGAGTACCACGTGCGACAGGGTGGGGTGATCCTCGAGAGCGTAGGAGAAGAGGGTCTCCCGGCGGGAGTAGACTTCGCGCGTTGCCCAGTGTCCTACCTCGCCAACGAACGGGTACGTGAAGCGCTGGTCGAAGAAACTCCCGACCCGCGTGTCTCCCACCAACAGTTCACTGTTCAGCCGAGTGCCGAACGTCCGAGGCGTTCCAAACCTCCAGCCGACATCGCGCAGTTCTCGGCGATTCCTCCAAAAGCCGCCGAGAAGGATTCCCCTGCCCAGGAAGTTCTCCTCAGTGAGGTCGATGCCCACGAAGTTCACACCAGTGTCGAAGCGGAAGCGGAGGCTGAGTTCGGTGGTCCACTCGTCTTGAGTGTCGACCACGATGTGCTGCGAACCGTCGGGCTGTGGTACGGCGTACACATCGACTCTCGCCAGAAAATCATATTGGCGGAGGATGCGCTCCGACTCCTCCAGCAGGAACTGGTCGACACAGTCCCCGACCTGCACCAACAGCTCCGCCTTCAGGAAACTCGCCCTCGTACGGGCGTGCAAGGAGTTCGCGAATCCGTATATCCACCTGAACCGAGTGTCCTCTTCGATCTGTGACATGTCGAAGATGGAGTGCGAGTCGACGAAGATGTTCGAGATCCGGCCGCCCGGACATTCCTGGGCGGAGGCGTCGCGTGCGGACACGGCCAGCACACCAAAGCACCATGCGAGGGAGGTGAAGAATCGGCGGTGGGGGAATGGCATGGTCATTAGGATACATCCTCTGAACGCTCGACGTGCCAGGCTTGCCTTCGCCAGTTTGGGGTGGGACGACATCGGCTCCAACGATTGACCCCCGATTTTGCCTCGACTACGATAATCTTTCCCTTCTACTCAACCAAGCGAACGGCACAATGGACAAGCGGCGCAAAGCTGCCCTCGACTATCACTCCCAGGGCCGTCCCGGCAAGATCGAAGTGGTACCCACCAAATCCGTGAAGACGGCCCGCGAGCTCAGCCTGGCATATAGCCCGGGAGTCGCCGAACCCTGCCTGGAGATCCACAAGAATCCCGACGACGTCTTCCGGTACACCGCGCGCGGCAACCTTATCGCTGTCGTGTCCAATGGTACCGCGGTGCTGGGCCTGGGCAACATCGGCCCCATGGCTGCCAAGCCCGTCATGGAG
>BTRA01000110.1:0-9729 GCA_036986155.1 Gemmatimonadota bacterium
AGTGGAATCCGTAGCTCCACTTCACGACAGCACCTTCGATGTCACCCAGCAGTTCCCGTGCCTCCTCGACGATCGCGTCATCGCCGGAAATCATGACCACTGGGACGCCGAAGTGGCCCGCGATGGCGGCGTTCACACCCGCCTCCGGGACGTCCACGCCGTTCAACCGCAGGGCGGTAAGGTTAGCGCTGGACATCGTGTGGGCTCGTACACCCTTGGTGTTCGTCGTGCTCGAGTGGTACCCGAGGAAGATGGCGACGTCGAACGACTCGTCGATCCCTTGCATCATCATGAGCGGGCGAGGCCACGATCGAACCACGAGGACATCGGTCGGGAGTCGCTCCAAGAGCAGGTTCTGCCCGTTTCCGTGTGAATCGCTCACCACGATCCGAGTCGCGCCCGCCTCGCGCGCCGCGTCGATGGCCGCGTTCACTTCAGCAGTCATGAACTCCCTGAAGCGACCGTACTCGAATCCGGAGGGGCCGAGCTGGTCGCTGGTCACCACGCCTACGACGCCTTCCATGTCAGCGGAGATGTAGACGTTGAGCCCGTCTTGAGCCGTCAGTCCCAAAGGGACGGCAAGGAAGGCCATCAGAGCGATACCGCTGAAGCGGCCCGACATACGGTAGTTCGTTCGTCTTCTTGGATTGCGATGTATCATGGGGTCACCCTTGGTTCGGATTCACCTGCGGCTTCTGCGAAGCTCTGGATCACCTCGGCGGTGGGAAGGATCCCGTGGACCCCCGCGACACTCCTGCCGGCCCCCCAATACTCGAGCGATGCGCCGGCGTCCTGCGAGGCGCGCTTGAGTTGCCAAAGAGACTTGAGCGCGAAAAAGGTGCGAATCCAGTGCTTGGTGCGGCCCCCACGGAGCATGAGGCGAGCGATAGGTCCGGCCTTCAGTCCCATACGCCTTACCGAAGGGGTGTCGATCACGGCGACAGGCACCCCACTGATCCGCTCGGTGAGCACGATGTCCGCCTCGTCCGAACGGACAATAGCGTCCTTGTAGGCCTGCTTGGCTGTGCACTCCTCGGTCGCGATGAAGCGTGTACCCATCTGGACACCGGCATACCCCATCCGCAGCGCACGCAGAAAGTCCTCCGGAGTTCCCACACCGCCCGCGCACATGACCGGCAGCCCGAGGTCTCCCACCTGATCGAGCAGCTCCTGGGGTCCGAGCGGACCGGCGTGGCCACCCGCCCGACTGTTCACGCCGATGAGTCCGTCCACCCCGCAGTCGACGCCCTTTTGCGCCCACTTGCGCTCGGTCACGTCGTGGTAGACGAGTCCACCCACCTCGTGCGCCTTTCGCGCTACCCAGTCGGGTTTACCGAGCGACGTGACGAAGAGCCGGATGCCTTCTTCGAGCGCGATGTCGATCCAGGTTTGCATGCGTTCCCGGTACTTCTGTGAGGACTGCTCGATCAGGGCGTTCATTCCCACGGGCCTGTCCGTGAGCGACTTGATGTATCTGACTCCCTCCCGAAAGTCGTAGCCGTGCACGTACGTCAGCGAAATGGGTTGGAGAATCCCGATACCACCTGCCTGCGAGGCGGCCGCGACCAACTCGGGGTTGCTGCACGGATACATTGCGCCGCAGATGACGGGATAGGCGACCCCGACCGCCCTCGTGAAGGCTGTGTCGAGCAGATCTCCGGTGTGTTCACTCACGTGAGGGGCGCCAAACGCCAGGTGGCGGTCGTCGTCGACACGGTATCGCCCGCAGAGTCCTTCACGATGGCGACAACCGGAAGGTCCGTCTCTTGGAAGACCTCGGGCAGTTCGCACACACACTCCGCCACCAAGCGGCCTCGTGCCTTCTTTGTGAAATCGGTTGCAAGGTTGACGACGATCCCCTTGATCGTGGAGGGCAACAGGGTGGACATGGCTAGCCCGCTCGTAAACTCGCCGAGGTTGACCAGGGCTACGGCGTGGACCGAGTTCAAATGATTCCGGACGCCCCGGCGCTCTACTAAGCGGACACGAGCGAAACCGGGGCGCAACTCTTCGACCGCGGCCCCCAGAGCGCCGGTGTACGGCACCATGAGCCCAATTAGCCGGTTGAACAGCCAGCGCCCGCCAGGCAATCCGGCGAGCCGACCCCACATGGCTCGAATCCTGGTGCCCGGCGATTCGTGTTCTCGTCGACTCATCCCTGTCTCACCCGATGTGTGGTCCGTTCCGGCGGCATGCCTGGAATGTATGGGCTCACGGGTTGGACAGCCTAGCCCCCGATGGTCAGTTTGCCGAAGAGGGGGAATCCATGGCCGTCGAAATGGGTACCAAACCTGGGACGTGCGGAGCCTCGCTCGTGGAATCCGGCGCAGCCGCGGAGGTCGAAGGCGTAGGGGGTTATTGGCGTGGACATGCACAACGGCATTCAAGTCGGGTCGGCCGTATCGATCTTAGCCAGCGTGATGTACGCGAGCTATCGCAGCTCAGGGAGAACCGGCTTCGGCCGGTTGCTGTCGTTCTGGACCGGCCTTCCGCTGACCCTGCTTGTTGCGTTGGTCATTCCCGTTCGTCCCGCTCGACTCGCTCGACACGCCCATCACAAGTCGGCCGATGATGAAGGCGAGCTTCTCGCAGAGATCCGGCGCGACCGGGCCCAACGGCTCATCGCCCAACGACGCTCGCCCGAGGCGTCCGAACATGGCGTTGCGGACAACGGGACCGACCCCCCCGTGTAAGCGTTTCCCCGCCCACCTGCATCTCTCACTCGATTCGGGGTGGAAACCGGAGAGAGAGTGAGCGAAGAAGCCGACCACATGACCCTGACCGACGAGCTGGTTCGTAAGGCGCGAACGGGGGACCGGCAGGCCTTCGAGCGGCTCATCAGGCTCCACTTTGGGCGGATCCATCGATGGGCTCTGATTGGCACCGGTGACCCCGACGACGCCGATGACGTGACCCAGCGGGTCCTCATCCTGGTCCATCGCAAGCTCCATTCGTTCCGGGGTGAGGCGGGCTTCGAATCCTGGCTCTACCGCATTACGCGCAACGTGGTTGGAGAACTGTTCCGGAAGCGGAAATCCAGGACACGCACAATGGATCACTACGAGGCGTCGGGAGTGGAGGCAAAGATGACGGAGGCCGAAGAAAAAGGGCCCACAGACCGAATCGCCGCCGTACAAGCCGCCAGCCTGATCAAGACGTTCTTCGAGGCGCTGCCGACCAGGCAACGAGAGGTATTCGACCTGGTTGAGCTCCAGGGCCGCAAGCCCGGGGACGTGGCGGAGTTGCTGGGCCTGGAGGCGAGCACGGTGCGCGTGCATCTGCTGCGCGCCCGGCGGACGATCCGATCGAGGGTTCTGGAGCAACATCCCGAATTTGCGGAGGACTACAGGTAATGCGTTGCGAAATCGCACGAGACAGGATCCTGGAAGCCGACCCGGCGGAGTTGGGCTATGAGGTGGCCGGCGATCTGGCCGGGCACCTCGAGGGTTGCGGCTCCTGCCGAACTCTTGCCGAGCTGGTGCTGGAGTCGGAACAAGCGTTGGCGGGAGCGATTGCGGCCCTGGAACATCGTCTCGACGTGGACGCGGCGTTGGCGCGGGTCCCGAATGGCCAGGGTTGGAGGTCGCGGCGGGGTTGGAGACGTGCGGGGATCGTCCTGCCCTTGGCTGCAGCGGCAGTGGCGGCGCTCGTGATGCTGAAGCCGCCGGGCGATCCGGGTCGGGCGATGGCCTTCGATCCGTCGGCACCCGTCGTAGCGAGGCCGTTGGGGTGGGACCAGCCGGCACCCGTGGTGCGAAGCCCGAGGGATGCCAGCGTGGTGGTTCTGCCGACGGACAACCCGGATATCACCATCGTTTGGTTCATGAACTGATGAATAGGGGAGGGACGACAATGGGTAAGGCGATTCTGTCTATGGCCGCGAGCGTGCTGCTCTTCGGCTGCCAGTGGGAGAGTGAATTGGAGGTTCGGGCCTTCGAGCTCGAGCGGCTCGACGCAGCCGAGGTCGTGTCGCTCATCGAGCCGTACGTCTATTCCGGTCGGGAGGAAAACCCGGGTTATTTCACCGTGACCGACAAAACGGTCACAGTGAGGGAACTACCCGAGAACCTGGATCGGATCGCGGCGGTGTTGGCGCGCTTCGACACGCCGAGGTCGACGGTTCTCTTGAAGTTCCAGTTGGTCGCGGCCAACGGCTACGAGGGGTCGGATCCCGAGATCGCGAGCGTGGAGGCGGAGTTGAAGAACCTCCTCCGCTACGATGGTTACAAGCTGGTCGGCAACACCGTGATCCAAGTCCTGGAGGGTGAATCCGCGAGGCAGAGCTTCGAGGCGGACGGGATGGCGTTCGAGGTCGAGGTCCGCCTTGGCCCAGCCCGAAGTGGAGGGGATGGGAAGTCCGTCTCACTATTGGTGAGCCTCCGTGCTCCTCGCATCGGTGACGTCTTGGAGACCTCCGTCGACCTGCGAGATGGTAAGACCATGGTCCTGGGGACCGGAAGTTCCTTCTCCTCCATGGAGGGGATAGAGGCCCTCATCCTCGTGGTCACGCCGGAGATCTCCTAGGGCTGTATGACCAGCAATTATCCCCCGGGGTCTGCCGGCCCCGGGGGGTTCGCACTCGGGGAGATTACCCCGAGGACTCCGCGAATAGGCGACCCATCTCCGGCCCACTCTCCTAAAGTGTTATTCTGTCGCACCCCGTTCGCTCCCCCACACCGCGTGTGTGCCCATGCACGTCGTCCGACAGATGATCCCCGCCCGCGAGGATCTCGCGACCATGGTCAAGCTCGCCTTACCGGTCGCGACCGTTCAGGTGGGTCTGATGTTCATGGGCGTTGTCGACACCATCATGGTGGGACACTACTCCGCGACCGACCTGGCGGCAGTGGCATTGGGGAACATGTACTTCTTCACAGCCGCCGTGTTCGGTATGGGCACCCTGTTCGTGCTCGATCCGACGGTGTCCCAGGCGTACGGTGCAGGCGACAAGGAAGCCGCGGCAAAGGCCATCCAGAGAGGCTTTGCACTAGCTCTCGGCCTCGGCTTGATCGCGGCGGTGCTCCTTCTTCCGGCTCGCGTCGTCCTCACGGTCTTCCAGCAACCGCCGGACGTTATTCCCATAGCCGCGGCATACGCGCTGGTGGCCATCCCCGGCGTGTTTCCGTTCTACGCGTTCATCGTGCTGCGGCAGAGCCTTCAGGCCATGGGTCGGGTCGCCCCGATTTTCTGGACCATCTTGGCCACGAACCTGGCGAACGCCTTCCTCAACTGGGTGATGATATATGGGCACTTGGGCTTCCCGGAGATGGGCGCCGTCGGAACGGGATGGGCTACGACGGTGAGCCGCTGGCTCATGGCCCTCGGACTCGTGGCCGTCGCCTGGCCAGTTTTGGGTCGCTACATCCGGCCTCTGCGTGCGGGTGTGTTCGAGGCCAGACCGCTCCTCCGTATGCTCAAACTGGGTGCACCCATCGGAATGCAGATGTTCCTGGAGTTCGGGGTGTTTGGCCTGACGGCCTTGTTCATGGGCTGGATAGGAACGATAGCTGTCGCCAGCCATCAGGTCGCGCTCAACATGGCTGCGCTCACGTTCATGTTCTCGGTGGGTGTCACGCAGGCCTCTTCCGTGCTGGTCGGCCAGGCCGTGGGGGCGGGCGATCCGGGCCGCGCCCGCCGATCCGCCGGGGCCGGTCTGCTGTTGGCGGTCGGTGTCATGTCGGTAACGGCGGTCCTCTTCCTGACTGTTCCCGAGACGCTGGCTCGCATCTACACCTCCGACCCGGAGGTCATGGCGCTTGCTGCCCTCCTCATCCCGGTGGCGGGCGTATTTCAAGTGGTGGACGGTCTCCAGGTGGTTGCAACGGGTGCCCTCCGGGGCGTGGGCGATACGCTGGCACCCATGCTCTTCGGTCTGCTCGGATTCTGGCTGATCGGCCTCCCGATCGGTCTCTGGCTCGGGTTTGGGCTCGGGTGGGGCGCGGTTGGACTGTGGTGGGGTCTCGCCGCAGGCCTAGGTGCGGTAGCCCTCTTCTTGCTCGTCAGGGTAAGAGTGCGTTTCGGGCAGGACCTGCGGCGCCTGGCCGTGGACGGTGAAGAGCCTTCATTTTCCTAGTCTGGTCGAGGGCCCGGGAAGGCGCGAAACCAGGCGGAGCAGTGGGGGTATGTGCGAATCATGCGGCGCTTACCTCTGTTTCCCCTTCCCATGGTGCTCTTCCCAGGAGCCATCACCTCGCTTCATGTCTTCGAGCCGCGGTATCGGCGCATGATGGAGGACGCGTTCGACTCCGATGAGCGTTTCGGGATCATCTTCCAGGATCCGGATCGCTTGGATGCCTTCGACACCGAAGAGGGTGGTGTAGGCACCCTGGTCGTGATCGAGAAGGCTCGACCGCTATCCGATGGTGGCTCGCTCATCCTCGTGCGCGGGAAATCGCGGTTCAGGATTGTGGACGGCATTGAATCCGAAGCTCCGTACTTCGAGGCTCTTGTCGAGGTCTACGAAGACGACGGCCCGTCCGAGCGCGACGCTCTGATGGTCAGGCGCTACGATACGCTGCAGCGCTTCAACGGCTTGGTTAAGTGCCTTTCGGGCGCCTGTGGCGAGTGCCCACCGTTCGACGTAAACCGCGAACTCGCCTTCCAGCTCGCTCCTGCCATTCAGATCGACCCCGTCTGGCAACAGTCGCTATTGGAGCTTCGCCATGAGAGCGATCGTCTGGAACGGCTCGACGCGGTCCTACAGGCTGCCCTCGACCAGCAGCAGGAGGATGTTCCGGCGGACTGATCGGGAGCCGGCGCTCTACCCGTCGATGCCGAACTCGCTCAGATCCAGGTCGTCCAGGTCCCGGTCCCTCAACTCCTCAACGCTCAACTCGACCCCCTCGCCCGTACCTCCGAGCGGCTCTCCCTCCATCAGGCCGAGCTTCCACTCCTCGAGCACCTGAAGCAGCTCCGGACTCTTTCTCACTCGGAAGAAGTAGGCCCGCCCTTTCACCGGCTTGAGCAGGATGCCCGGGCGGATCAGTCCCAGCGTTAGCGCGGTGGTGCGAAGGACTCCTTTCGAGAGCCACACTGAAGCGAACCGAGCCGGCCCGATGTCCTCGATGTCCTCGGGCTTGAGCACCCGAGAGCGATAGGCCAGGCCCTTGATCCGTAGATGGTCGGGGAAGACCAAGATCTTGCGCGGGATCATCGCCATGTAGGTGACCATCACCGCGATTCCCGTGACCAGCATGGTCCCGTACGAGGACACCTGCACCCAGTAGCTCTCGCTGGTCGCCACGTACCGTAGGCCGAGCCACACGAACCCGGCCAACAAGGCCCGTCCGATGAGGAGGGCGATTCCGCCCATGATGGTCAGGAGCGCAACGCGGAACGGAAGGGAGAGGCGGAAGCGCGCAACATACTTGATCGATGTCATGTCGATTGGTTTCGTGAGGCTGAAAGCCACCAGCCGAAACGCTATCCATACGAGCAGCAGCACGCTTCCGAGGATCAGGCCCTGGCTGTACGGCTGTGGCCGTGCCACCGAGAGCGTTTCCCGCTCCCTCACGAACACCCGACTCGCGAAGGACGCGAGTTCCTCCTGACGCACGGCCTCGATGTATCCGATGACATCGGGGAAATCCTCGTGCACGAAGGGATCGTAGAAACTTCGATGCACCCATAAGTTGAGCGACTCGGAGGTCTGATTCGAGCTTCTGAGGCGCTCCAGGAGTGCTTCTCGATCGGCCTCGAATTCGTCGCGTGGCCGCGACGCCTCCCGGAGGGCCCCGAGCTCCTCTTCGATCACACCCACCGCAAAGTCGTATTCGTCTTCGTTGATTTGTCCTGAGATTTGGAGGAAGGAGGCCGGCCCCCGCTTCCGAACCGCAACCTGTATCGTATACACGGCCTTTCGTTCACCGTAGCGCAGCCGCTGATTCAGGCGTCGGCCGAGAAGCTCGCGAACGAAGATCATCGCGAGTTCGTCCCGGGCGGATGGCTCGAAGACCTTGAATCGCCTGGTGTAACGAATGTTCGACGCGACTGGCCAGGAGAAGGTGGCGTGATACCGCCCCGGATCTTCCAGCGTGATCTCGCTTTGAGGAAGAGGGCGCCTGGGGAGGGTGCCGAACGTGGAATCGGCGAGCGTCAGTACTCGCTCCAGTTCCAGGTCTCCGATGACCGTGAGCGTCATCGCTCCGGGTACGTAATAGGTGTCGTAGAACTGCCTGAGGTCCTCTGGCGTAATCGCTTGCAGGTTGGCGTACCGGTCATATGCACGTGCGTCGCGCGTCACCATGCCGAACTCGCGCTCCCAGTAGCCGGGGACCCGCAGCCACTCTGGGTTGAGGAATGCGCCCAGCAACTCGAAGAATTCGCGCGGCCGCGCGTTGATCTCGAGCGCCACGGGCTGGCGGTTACGATCCACCACCTTCGGATCCATGGTGTGCGGCGACACGATGCGACTCAGCCACTCGATCGCGAAGAGGCCATGCTCCTTCGCGATCGTGACGTAGTACCATGTATGATCGGGCGTCGTATAGCCGTTGCGCCGACCGCCCAGCCCCTCGATCGCGTCCTTGATTTCGCTCTCGGTGCGGCCATCGTGGTCGCTGAAGAGCATGTGCTCGGTGAAGTGGGCCAGTTCCTCCTTGCCACGGATGTCGCGATCCCATCCGTAGGGTATACCGACACTCACCGACACGTTCGGGGCGCCCGGCAAACGCCGATACCAGATCTTGAGCCCATTTCGGAGAAAGTGTGTCTCGAAGCCGCCGAAGGGGTCGGCCTTCGACTCTACGGCCGTGGCGGTCGAGTCCCGCGAGACAGCGACTGAATCGGCGACGCCTGGTAGTGGGGTCACGGTCTCCTGGCCGGAGATCGACCCACGGACCACGGCCAGACCGAGCAGGATCCCGAATGATACGGCAGCGATCTTCATCGTCCTCCCGATGCATTTCGTGGCGCTGAATGTGCTCCTTGTTCCGGGCCTCGAGGCCGCGGTCCGCACTGCTACCCCGCGATCGACGGATCGGTTGCCCGGCGGAGGGGCGTGGGCGACCTTCCGTGACGCGTGTCGCCATCAATCTTAGACGGACCGTGTGCCCGAAGGGTTTCCATGTCTCCACTCGAGGCTCCCAGAATGCCGGAGCTCGCCAACAACGATTCCGAGACTCCGTGGGTGGAGACACCGGAAGGAGCGCAGTTCTTCATGAACGCCGTCCTGGTCGCGCCCGAACTGATCGTGGCTTTTCCGTTCGTGGTTGGAGTGACGTTGAGGGCGACGGGTCTTGTGCACGGGCCCACCGTATTCTTGGACGTCGTGCCTTGGGTCGCGGGATACGCGATCCCGTATGTGGCTTGGCTCCTGCCGATTCCCATCTGGACGACGCTACGCAATCTGAAAGTGGCCTCGGGTCGAATATGGGTGGCCCTGTTCATTTTTCTCGCTATGCACACCTCGTTCCTGGGGTACGCGGTACTCCGTTGGACCGGCGTGCTCGGCGCACCGTAGATCCGTGAGCGGCGAGTCGGAAGATCGGATGATGTCCCGGGAGCATCACATACAGGTGGCACGCACGGCCCGTTATCACACGCTTGGCGATCCCGGGCCCAATGTGCGCGAGGTGTGGTTCGTATGTCATGGCTACCGGCAGCTCGCTGGGCGTTTCATACGACGGTTCTCAGGTATCGCGGACGGCTCTCGCATGATTGTGGCTCCCGAAGGGCTCTCCCGTTTCTACGTTGATCCGGAGGAGAGGGCCCACGGCCCCGAGGATTCGG
>BTRA01000111.1:0-9709 GCA_036986155.1 Gemmatimonadota bacterium
GGAGGGAGCGTTCGAATTCTACTCCGCTCTCTTCGGCTGGGAGAAGACAGAGGCCATGGACATGGGCGAGATGGGCACCTACCAGATGTTTGGGCGCAACGGCCTGACGCTGGGCGGCATGTTCAACAAGTCCGCCGACATGCCCCAGCCGCCGAGCTGGCTCTACTACGCGCGCGTGCCCGACGTGGATGCCGCGGCCGAGAAGGTGACGGCCCTCGGCGGCAGCATCTTGAACGGTCCCATGGAGGTGCCCGGCGGCGACAAGATCGTGCAGTGCATGGACTGCCACGGGGTGGCTTTCGCGCTTCACGCCAGCGCGTAGGCGTAAGGGCGGGCCTGGCCGGCGCCCTCAGGGGAACGGACAGAAGATTCGAAGACGCTCTATCGCATTATCCTGTTCTGTCATGAAGGCGCTTTGGCTCGAAGATCACACGTTGAGCGTGCGGGATGTGGATGTGCCCACCCCCGCATCGGGTGAGGCGCTCGTGCGGGTTGTGTGCGCCGGGGTCTGCAGCACGGATCTGGAGCTTGTTCGCGGCTATTACCCATACACCGGGACCCTCGGTCACGAATTCGTCGGTGTCGTGGAGGCGGGTGACGACGCGCTCGCGGGACAACGGGTCGTGGGTGAGATCAACGCGGTGTGCGGTGTGTGCGATACCTGTGTCGCGGGGCGACCCACTCATTGCGAGAGGCGGACGGTTCTCGGGATCGTCGATCGGCATGGCGCCTTCGCCGAGTATCTGAGCCTTCCGGTCGCAAACCTCCATCGAGTTCCAGACAACGTCTCGACCGATGCGGCCACGTTCGTCGAACCGCTTGCCGCCGCGATGGAGATCCAGGAACAGATCGACGTGATGGCGGACGATCGGGTGCTCGTCGTCGGGGATGGGAAGCTGGGTCAACTGATTGCGCAGACGCTCCGGTTGACCGGGTGCGACCTCACCGTGGTGGGAAAGCATCTCGACAAGCTGGAACGGTTCTCGACGTTCGCTGTGACCCAGTTGGCCAGCGACTTCAACGGTGCCGGTTTCGACATTGCGGTCGAGTGCACGGGCGACGCGGGAGGTTTCGAGACCGCGAGAGCCGCACTTCGCGCGAAGGGCACCCTGGTGATGAAAAGCACCTACGCCGGACGTCTGGAAGTGGATGCCTCGGCGCTCGTGGTGGACGAGATCACGCTCGTGGGTTCGCGGTGCGGACCGTTTGCGCCCGCCATCGCGCTCCTGGAACAGGGCAAGATAGCCGTGGAGTCCATGATCGCGGCCCGGTATCCCCTCGAGGACGGCCTGTGCGCATTCGAACATGCGGCCCGCCCGGGCGTGCTCAAGGTCCTGCTGGACATGGCTGGCTGACGGAGGTACGAACTTCGCGCTCGATCGAGGTAGGTCCGACCGATCCCCTACCTCGGCTTCACCCCGGTCACATAGAGTCGACGTTACCCACACGGACACCATTCGCGGCGGTTGGATGGGTAGCTTGTGCGCTGCTGGATGGCGGGTCAGTTGATTGGGCCACCCTGATTGGGCGGTGCGTCACCGCCGCCTCCGCCCCCGATAGACTGCCAGCCGGCGTAGGTGACGGCAAAGCCGGCGACGACGAAGGCGAGCGAGCGCCACGTGTCGAACTTCCGCTGCTCCAGCGACTCCAGCGATTCCATGGGAATCCGGACGGTCCATCCCTCTCCTGGGAAGCCCACGCCCTTTATCGCCGAGTCGAGCCACAGGGCGGAAAGCACGATGTCCGAGTTATCGAGCCTCACGAACTCTGCGTCCATCGAGACGATGTCGTGAGCCGTGTAGGTGCGCAACTCAATGCTCTGCTGATCGATGCGTGCCCGAACCGGCACCCCCCGCGACACGTCCCACGAGGTCCTTTCGACGGGCACATACTTGAAGCAACCAGTCACCAGTATCAGTAATGCCAACACAAGTCCTCGCACTAAGGACCCTCCCTCCGTTGATGAACGCTCGAAAGGCCGGAGCGTGCGGGGCCTTTCCAGCACCCCGCACACTCGCCTCTCATCAGGACCGCTTGGACATCAGCAGCCGCTAGGGTCATTGGCATTCCTGAGGGGCTGTTGGGCCGCCTCGGGGATGTTCGGATTCGTCTGACGCTCAGCCTGGCCGTACAGAAGGCGGGCCGGCACACCAGCGGCCGTGCGCGGGACGATGGTCGGGTAACAGGTACGCTTGTAGTCGTTCCAAGCTTCAATGTTGAGGAAGAGAGCGATGTACTTCTGGTCCATGATCTCTTCCAGCAACGCTTCGCCGGTGAGCCCGTCGAGCACCGTCTTGGCGGCGCTGAGGTCCACGCTGTAGTACGCCTCCTGACACGACAGGGCGTCCTTCGCGGCGTCGCGCGCACCGGCCACGTCAGCCGCGGCCTGGAGGGCTTCGGCGATGATGAAGTTGTTCTCGGCGCATGTCACCAGCGGGAAGCTGGCCCCCGGGGCTGCGCGCCCGGTCTCGCTCAGTTGAGACGCGGTGCCCGCTCCTGCCTCCGATGGTGCGATGTACGCACCGCCTATGGTGGTGAAGAAGGCACTGATGCGAGGATCGTTCGAGTCACGCATCATCGGCAGCAGGTAGTCGCCCGCCGAAATGTAGCCTGAACGGTCACGCACGAATTGGTGCCACGCGTTGTTCTCGGTCGCGGCGGTGCTGTGAATTGCTTCCCAGTTTCCGGCCACGTTCGAGATCCCCATCCGTGCCTCGCTCAACGCAGCACCGTACCGGGATCCGTCCACCTCGGCCAAATGCAGGTAGTAGCGCGCCTTCAGAGTACGCGCGACCGCAACCCACGCGGACGCGCTTCCGCCGAAGCTCATGTCGACCGCACCCGGGCTCGATCCTGCACCGCTCCCGAGGTCGGCGATGGCCTCGTCCAAGAGGCTCTGCACCGCAGCGTAGACGTCCGCCTGTTTGTCGAGCGCCGGAGTTTCGATGTCCGGATTGGCCGCTTCGGAGTAAGGGATGTCACCCCATATGCTCGCGGCCATGCCGAACAGGTAGGCCTCGTGGACCTTGAGAATACCGGCGTAGACCCGGCGTCCCGCGGCCTCCGCAGCCACGATGGCCTGTCGGATGTCGATGAGCCCGCCTCCCGTATAAAGATTGGAAAACTCACCGGACGCAGACCCTTCAGAGAAGATGTATGCGTCGAGGGCTGTGAATTGGCGGTCGGTCCCCGTCATCTGTTGGGTCCAGATCGAAGAGAGCCGGGAGATCCCGCCCTCACCGAAGAACCACGTCGCGACTTGGGCCGCCGTGAAGAGTTGATCAACTGTAGCCTCGGGCACCGCGTTCGGATCGACCTCGATCGGAGTGATGAAGTCGCAAGCTCCGAGAGCGCCCGCCAGTAGAGCCGCACCTAGAGCGCGGCCCACGCGATTGCTTCTAAGGTTCCGCATGATAGCCTCCGTGCTCCAGGTCAATTGTTACGATTCAAGGTGACACCCACCACGAACGACCGGGTCTGGGGGTTGTTGAAGTACTCGAGCCCCCGGCCTAAACTCTGGCCGTTCAGGTTGCTCTCCGGGTCGATTCCGGTGTAGTCAGTCCAGGTCTTCAGATTGCGGCCACTCAGGGTGAGGATCGCGCTGCTGAAGCCGAGGCGGTCCATCCAGTCTTGATTCCGCAGGGTGTATGAGATGGAGATATCGCGGAGTTTCACGTAGCCCGCCGGCTCGACGAACTGCGAGAACGGCCCCGTGAAGCCGCTTCCGATGTTGCCCCAGAAGTAGCTTCCGCCCACCGTCACCGTTTGACCTGCGCCGGGTCCGAATACGCTTTGGCCCGGAATCGTCGCGTTGCTGCTGTTCGGGCCCTCCGCACCGAAGACCACCGGTGCGCCATCGCCGTGATACGGTTCCGTGTCCTTGTGGGCGCCGAAGTAGTAGAGGGCGCCCTTGGTGCCGTTCCACATATCGCCGCCCTTCTTGATGTCGATGAGGCCGGAGATTCTGAGGTTGTCGAACACCGTGATGGTATTGCGGATGCTGGCCGTCCAGTCCGGGTTCGGGTCCCCGGCGACCCGCTCCTGCGGATCGTACTGCGGGAATCCGTCGGGACCGATGAAGATGTCGCCGGCCTGCCATCCCGGATAGGCGTCGTCGATCATCACGCCACCGTCGCTCCGTGACCCATTGCCGAAGCGAATGAAGTCATCGCCGAAGAGCGCCCCGATGGAGTAGCACTTCGTGATGTTCCCCGCCGCGTCCCTCTTGGGCGCCACAACGGAACTCGTGCCGCCCGAGAAACCGCTCAGTCCGATCTCCTCCGTGCCTGCCAGGTTCAGCACGCAACTCCTGTTCCTGGCCCACTGGCCTTCGATCGCCCACTGGACGCTGCGTGTGTCGATCGCCGAGAGGCTCGCGGTGAGTTCGAAGCCCCTGTTCTCGAACTCCGCCGCGTTGGCGAACTTCGAGTTGAAGCCGGTGCTCGGCGGCACGTCGACCCGGAGAATCGCGTCCGTGGTCTTCTGATAGTAATAGGTAGCCCCGAGCGAGAGGCGGTTGTCGAAGAAGGCCAGGTCGGCACCGAATTCGTATTCCTTGGTGCGTT
This sequence comes from Gemmatimonadota bacterium, assembly GCA_036986155.1. GTDB lineage: Bacteria > Gemmatimonadota > Gemmatimonadetes > Longimicrobiales > Gaopeijiaceae > JACZXQ01. The sequence continues at coordinate 4,566 of BTRA01000111.1, forward strand.
CGGGCTTGATGTTCTTGTTGCCGAGCGTACCCTCCGAGATCACGCCCTCGTTGCCCATATAGATGGTCTCGAGGCCGTTCGGAGACAGCCAGCCATCCGTAATCGTCGCCTTGTTGAACGCGTTCACGTTGGAGAAGACCGGCGGTTGCTTTCCGGTTATGCCGAATGCGACACGAGCCTTGGCGAAGCTCAGGAGGCCGCCTGTCGAGTTGTTGACGTACTGTGTCAAGTCCCAGGCCGCGCTGGCCTTGGGATACGCGAAGCGCTGATCCTTTCCGCCGAACGTCGACGATCCATCGTACCGAACCCCGCCCGTCAGGTAGAGTTGCCTCCACATGTCGATGGTGCCCTGCACGAAATAGCCATCCGTGCGGACGGTCTCGGTGTACTCGTTCGGGACCTTGTCGACGGTGAAGTCGAGCTGGTTGGTTCCGAAGATCAGGTTCTGCCCATTCACCTGATAGCGCCGGTACTCCCGTTGATTCAGGTTCTGCCCGACCGTGAGCGCACCGGAGATGTTGTCCGTGAGATCGCGGGTCACCGTCGCGACCAGATTGTGGTCGATCTGCATGTTCACGAGATCCGCGCGGATCAGCCGCCCGTTCGGGAAGTCGGACGAACTCTTGGGAAATACCGAGCGCCGCTCGTCGGCCGAGTAGTCCACCCCCAGCGTGTAATTCACCTTGAGCCAATTGAACGGCGTGTAATCGAGGGTCACGTTCCCGAACGTCCGCCCCACCTCGGCCGTGTTCGGCATCTCGTTCGCGATCCAGAACGGATTGTCGTAACCACGGCGCTCTGTGAGCGTCTCCGGGTTCGGGTTCCTGTAGGACCGGTGTAACCCGTTTTCGTTTAGGTAGGGCCTGTTGTTGAAGTCGGGCGGGGTGCGTAGCGCGCCGAGCTGGACGCCACTGATGTTCGAACCCCGCTGGATCAGCTCGGAAAACGACTCCGTGTAAGCGAAGTTCGCCGTCAGCTTGAGGTCGTCACGGAACGCGTGGCTGCCCTTGAGGCGTACCGAGGTGCGGGTGTACGACGAGTTTCCCGCGATCACGCCCTCCTGACCAGTGCGGCCCAACGACAGGTAGTATGTCGTCTGCTCGCTTCCGCCGGACCAGGTAAGCTGCTGGTCAAGGCGGTTGCCGGTCTGGTAGACCTCGCCGGCGTGGTCGAAGATCGGCGTGCCCGCTGCCAGCTCCGGTCCCCAGGAGAAGGGGCTGCCCACGCCGGCCTGCCCGCGGAATCCCTGCCCAAAGCGGGTGTTCAGGGGCTGGAGTCTGTTGACCTCGTCACTGGAGTAGCTGACCGAGTACGACACGTTGTTCGTGCCCGGCCGGCCGGACTTGGTCGTGATGAGAACAACCCCGTTGGCCGCCCGTGATCCGTAGACGGCCGCGGCGGCGGCGCCCTTGAGGATCTGTATGTCCTCGATGTCAGCGGGGTTGAGGTCCGCCGCACGGTTGTTGATCGCGGTGCCGGCGCCTGAGAACTCGAGTGCCGTGGAGCTGTTGTTGATCGGCATGCCGTCCACCACTATCAGCGGCTGGTTACTGCCGATCAGCGAGTTGGCGCCCCGAATGCGTATGTATGCTCCGCCGCCTGGGTCGCCGCCAGAACTCGTGACCTCGACGTTGGGTGCTTTACCCGCGAGCGCGGCGACGATGTTCGTCTCGTTGCTTTGCATGATCTCTTCGGCGTCGACCTGATTGATGGTCACGCCCAGCTTGGCGCGCTCCATCTCGAGTCCGACGCCCGTCACGACGATCTCCTCCAACCGCAGGGGGTCGGCCCCCAAACTGAAGTTGATGGTAATCGTGCCTGATGTGAGCGTCACGGTTTCCGTGGCCGTGCGTCGGCCGATGATGCTCGCCGATACCGCGACCTGCTGTCCCACCGCGCGCGACGCGGGAACGAGCATCAGAAACCTGCCTTCGTCGTTGGAAAGCGTCTGAAGGTTGAGATCTGAGATGAGGATGGATGCGGCCGCGATCGGCTGCCCATCATCCGTGGTTACCGTGCCCGTCAGGGTCACCGGCTGCTGAGCGTCCAGCCCGCTGACTGTACCGCCCAGTGCTACCACAAGGGTCACCAGACCCTTGAGCACATACTGACGTCTCAGGTGCATGATTGCCTCCTGAACGTGTGAGGAATGCCCCTCCTCCCCGGCCCACCGTAGACAGCCGGCTGCCCGTCGCGGTGCACCTCACCGCCGCAACTGGCCGTCTTTGCCTCGCCTCCTTTCCTGTTCAGGGATCATCAGGTGGCGGCCGGACAATGCCCATACATGGTCAAGCGGAGGGATCACCAAGGCGTCTGCGGGTACGCTCTTGGAGAAGCCCAAACGTAGGCGGGCAGCGGGAAGGCAATACTGTCACAAGAGATTTAACCACCCGGAAGTGCGGTATCAGTGGGGAAGACCCTGATGGGGGTGTGGGGAGATCTCCTACGTGCCCTTCCGCGATGCCCGGCCAGGTCGAACCTCGCTGACATCGCGAAGAGGTCCGACGTGAGACCCAGTCCTCGTCATCGTAGGGGCCGCAGTTACGATAGTCGCTCTCGGCAGCCCGTCGGATGCCCAGCGGCCGCCCCGTGCACCGCCAAGGGGTGGATGTCGCTCTGCACGCCAGCGCATCCCCCTATGGACCGGACGGGTCGTCTCCCTCAGGGCACAAAGACCGTCCCGTCGATCACCTTGACCGCCTTGCCGCCGACGCGGACCGCCTCGATGTCGTCGGGTGGACCATCGACGGTCACGCTCGCGCGGCCCGGCCGCCCCATCCAGTGGCCCTGCTCCGCCACAAAGCTCGGCGACTCGATGAGGCCATGTTTCCAGAGGTAGGCGGCCATGCCTCCCGTGGCCGACCCGGTGAAGGGATCCTCCCAGGTATCGGGCGGCAGCCCGAAGTGGCGGGCACTGGTATCTCCGTGCTCTGTGAATCCCTCCAGGCAAAAGAGGTGTGGGCTGAAGAAGTCGCCCGCCTGCTTGAGCGCGCCGTAGTGCTCGATGTCCATCCGTGCCCTGCGGAGCGCCTCGTGCCCGTGTAGCGGAACCATCAACTGAGGCGTGCCCGTGCTCACGGTCATGATCGGTACGCCGGCCAGAGCGTCGTCGGGCACCAGTCCGAACGCGGGCATCACGTCGGAGGCGTCGAATGAGCTGAGAAACTCCGGCTTCCTCTGCCTCATCACGATGGTGGGACGGCCACCATCGTCGCATGTGACCTCGACCTCGACCACGCCGGCGGCCAGCTCCACACGAATCGCGGTGGAATCGCCCTCGAGCTTCAGCCGGCCCGCCTCCACCAGGCTCGCCACCGTGGCGATTGTCGGATGTCCGGCCAGGGGGATCTCCGCGGCCGGGGTGAAGAAGCGGAAGCGAAAGTCCGCCACTTCGGAGCGCATGACGAATGACGTCTCCGAAAGATTCATCTCGAGGGCGAGTGCCTGCATCACGGGCTCGGCCAAGTCATCTGCGTCGTAAATGATGGCGCACGCGTTCCCTTCCAGTGGGGTGAGCGTGAACGCGTCGTATTGGCAGAAGGGGAGGAATGTCATCGGTGTCCGGCCTCGAGCCGTGGTCTAACCCCGGTAGGCGGCGAGCAGATCGAGCACGTGGTCGATGTCTGCCTCGGTATGATCGGCGTTGACCTGAGCACGGATCTCTTCGTCGCCCTTGGGCACCACCGGGTAGGCGAGACCCGTCACGAGCACGCCATTCTCGTAGAGGTGGCGGACCAGGTCGTGGGTCTTGCCGGTGTCCCGGATCATGAGAGGCACGACCGGGTGCTCGCCCGGAATGGTCTCGATCCCGACGCGCACCAGGCCTTCCTCGAACCGCCTGGTGAGCGAACGCAGTCGGTCGAGCAGGGTCCTGCCCTCATCGCTGTCCACGATCTCGAGCGAGCGCAGGGCAGCACTGGCTTCGCCCACCGTGATCGGGTTCGAGTAAATGTACATGGGCGAACTCTCGCGCAGGAACCGTATCACAGCCGAACTCGACGTCACGTAGCCACCGTTCACTCCGAACGCCTTGCCCAGTGTCCCGACCAGCACGTCCACCGGCCCCGATCCGGTGAGCTCCTCTACTCCACGGCCGGTGGCACCAAGTGCGCCCACGCCGTGCGAGTCGTCGGCCACAACCACCACGTTCTCCTCGTATGCGTCGTCGTGACGCCGGGCGATCTCCATGATCTCGTCGAGAGGGGCGTGGTCCCCTCGCATGCTGAAGATCCCGTCGGTCACAACCAACGCCCTCTTCGCCTTTCCGGCGTGGTCCGAGAGAGTGCGGCCCAACTCTTCCAGATCGAGATGGGGATAGACCACTTTCACCTGCGGTCTCGCTAGTCGCATCGCGGTGATGATGCAATTGTGGTTGAGCGCGTCGCTGATCAGCACGGTGTCGGATGTCACCAGCGGCATGATCGTCGAGAGGATAGCGGCGTATGCCGATGAGAAGATCATGGCCGATTCCCGGCCATGGAACGCCGCCAGCTTTTTCTCGAGCTCGAGGTGGACGCCGTAGGTGCCCGAGATGAACCGAACCGCCCCCGGACCCGCGCCGAAAGCACGCGTGGCCTTTTCTTCCGCCTCGATGACCTCGGGGCGCAGACCCATGCCCAAATAGGAATTCGAGTTCATACGGATGAACTCCCGGCCGCCCTCTCCTTGTAAGAGAAAGCGGGGTCCACGGTCGCCGTCGGCGGGCCGAACCTCGACCACGATCGATTCGGTGCCCTTTGCGGTGCCGGCGTCCTCTAGGTCGGCCACGTGCCTGGCCAGAGTCTGGGAAAGTCTACTCAGTGGCATCGTTGTTCTCCGTGCGGTCGCGCCCCTCGGTGACTTCAGCCGTGAGATATTCGATCATGTCGACGGTCATCGCAGCCAGACCGTATTCAGGCTGCCATCCCCATTCCTCACGCGCCGCGGAGTCGTCTAGGCGCATTGGCCAGGTACGAGCGATGGCCTCTCGCACTGGGTCGATGTCGTAGTCGATAGTGAAGTCGGAGAGGTGCTTCCGGATTTCGGCCGCGAGGGATTCGGGTGAGAGTTGCATAGCGGTGATGTTGAAGGCGTTGCGATGCACCAACTTGGCGGGGTCTGCCTCCATGATCTCCATGGCGGCCCAAATCGCATCCGGCATGTAC